>NZ_JPOG01000001.1:950250-1267000 GCF_000733765.1 Algiphilus aromaticivorans DG1253
GTGGCAGCCTGTCTCTTCGATGCGGAGCGACCGGGCATCGGCGGCATGAACCATTTCCTGCTACCCGACAGCGAAACCGGAGACGGCGCGCGCTACGGCGTGCACGCCATGGAGTTGCTCATCAACGCCATGCTGGCGCTGGGCGCGCAGCGGCACAGCCTTCGCGCCAAGGTCTTCGGTGGCGGAGCAGTGTTGGCAGCGGTGACCAACATCGACGTCGGCAAGAAGAACGCGGCCTTCGTGCGTCGTTTCCTGGCCATCGAAGGCATTCCGGTGGTGGGCGAGGATCTGCTCGGTCCGCATCCGCGCAAGTTGCTCTTCTTTCCCGCCACCGGCGAGGCACGAGTCAAGCGTCTGCCGCTTTCCGCCGGCGTGGCGCTGGCCGATAGCGAATCGCGGCTGCGGCGCAGCGGCCCTCCGGCCGCCCCCGACGTGGAGCTGTTCTGATGAGCGCGCCCATCCGTGTGCTGCTGGTGGATGACTCCGCGGCCATGCGCGCGCTGTTGCGCGAGCTGCTGGCTGACTATTCCGATATCGCGGTGGTCGGCGAAGCCGCCGACGCCTATGCCGCGCGCGAAATGATCAAGGCACTGGACCCCCAAGTGGTGGTGCTCGACGTCGAAATGCCACGCATGAACGGTCTGGCCTTTCTCGAAAACCTGATGCGGCTGCGGCCGACGCCGGTCGTGATGTTCTCCTCACTGACCGCGCGCGGCGCGCAAACGACGCTGCAGGCCTTCGCCCTCGGCGCCGTGGAGGTGCTGCAGAAGCCGGCCAGCACCGACGATGCGGCGTTGCGCGCGGCGGCCGAATCCTTGGCCGCGGCGCTGCGGATGGCCGCACGCAGCCGGCCGCGCATGCGCAAGGCACCACCGGTGGCGCCCGGCAAGTTCGCCGGAGCCGTGGCCAGCGCGCGCCGGGTGTGCCTGATCGGAGCCTCTACCGGTGGCACCGAGGCCATCCGCGAGTTGCTTGCCGAATGGGCGCTACCGGATCTGGCCGTTCTCATCGTGCAGCACATTCCGGCCGCCTTCTCGGCTTCTTTCGCCGAACGACTGGATCGCACCAGTCCACTCTTCGTACGCCATGCCGTTGACGGTCAGGCGCTGCAGGCCGGGCACGCCTACGTCGCGCCGGGCGGCTGGCACATGCGCGTGGCGCGTGCGGCGGGCGGCTACGCGCTGCAGCTCGACGAAAGCCTTCCGGTCAACCGCCACCGGCCATCGGTGGACGTGCTCTTCGACTCGGTCGTACCGCTGGCGCAAGACTGCGCCGCCGCAGTGCTCCTGACCGGCATGGGCAACGACGGTGCCGAGGGCATGGCGCGGCTGCGCGCTGCCGGTGTGCACACCGTGGCGCAGGACGAAGCCACCAGCGTCGTCTGGGGCATGCCTGGCGCGGCCGTGCGCTTGGACGCCGCCGACGCGGTGCTGCCGCTGGGCGCCATCGCCGGTCATCTGCGCGGCACCGTTCGTCCCGATAACGTCGGCGCGGCCTCAAGCCGCCGTCCGGACAGCCGATATCCCGAAGTAAGGATTCCCCGATGAGATCTCCCATGCTCCGTTACTTCGCCGCTCCCGTCGTTGCCTCCCTGATAGCGCTTGCCCTGCAGCCGCTGCCGGTCTCCGTCTGGATCACGGTGCCGGTGGCGCTGACGGCCTTCGCCGCCTGGGGAGTGGCGTTGTATCTGGCCATGCGTGCCACCGAAAGCGATTCCGAGGCGC
The DNA here is from genome assembly GCF_000733765.1 of Algiphilus aromaticivorans DG1253. Taxonomy (NCBI): domain Bacteria; kingdom Pseudomonadati; phylum Pseudomonadota; class Gammaproteobacteria; order Nevskiales; family Algiphilaceae; genus Algiphilus; species Algiphilus aromaticivorans. The sequence goes on from NZ_JPOG01000001.1 coordinate 951,975, forward strand.
CGGCGTTGCTCAGCCAGCTGGGGGAGCGCGCCGACGCCGAGATCGGCGGTGCCCGCGGCGAGATCGCGCGCGTGCGCGAACTGCTGAGCGAGGCCGTGGGTGGGCTGACCAGCAACTTCCAGGACATGGCTCGACAGGCGCGCGAGCAGGAGCAACTCGTACAGAGTCTGGCTCGCCCGGAAGGGCAGGACATTAGCGTCAGCAGCTTCGCCAGTGAAGCGCAGGCGCTGATGCAGGGCTTCGCCGGCCGGCTGTCCGAGGTCGGCCGCCGCTCGCAGGCGACTGTCGAGCGCATCGACGCCATGGCTCAGCGCCTGGACGAGATGTTCGTACTACTCGAGGACGTCAAGTCCATTGCCGACCAGACCAATCTGCTGGCGCTGAATGCCGCCATCGAGGCGGCGCGTGCGGGTGAGGCCGGGCGCGGTTTCGCGGTGGTGGCGGAGGAAGTGCGCTCGCTGTCGCAGCGCTCGAACAATTTCAACGAGCAGATCCGCAAGCTCGCTACCGAAGCGCGCGAATCCATCGCTTCGGCGCGCGAGGCCGTCGAGGAAATGGTCGATCGCGACGGTGACCTTTCCGCCGAAGCCACGCGCCAGACCGAGACGCTGGTCGGGCATGTGCGCACCGTGCGCGAGGCACTGGATCGCACCGCCGAGCAGGCCACAGCCGGCAGCCAGAAGGTTGGACGCGCGGTCGGAGAGGCGCTGCGCGCGCTGCAGTTCGACGATATCGCGACACAGGCCCTGGGGGCGGCCGACCAGCATTTGCTGCGCCTGACCGAGACGGCGGAGCATGTCGGTGCGGTCAGCCGGCCGGCGGCCAGTCGCAGCGAGGCCGGGGTGGCACAGGCCGCTGCGCAGTCCAAGGTGGTGGAGCTGAGCCGGCCGATGCACAAGCCGGTGTCGCAGGCGAATCTGCAGGCGGGCTCAGTCGAGCTTTTCTGACTCGCGGAGCTGGCGATGCGGCGGCTATCATCGCGGGATGCACGATTCCATGATCCCGGCGCTTCGTCGCCTCGCCGCCTTCCTGTTCCTCGGCTTCGCTGCGCCGCTTGCCGCGGTCGCCGATGACGCGGACCTCTACGCGCGCTTCGACGAACTGACGGCGGCGGTGCTGCCGCATCTGCCTGTGCCGGAGTACGCACGGGCGCCCGACCGTATCGCCTGGTTCGCCGGCGCCGCCGAAACGGCGGATCTCGCCGGCTTGCAAGTTCGCCTGCTGGATGCCAACGGCGCAACGATTGCCGAATACACCATCGATGAGGCGGGCGTCGCGGCACAGCCGCATCCGCTCGGTCAGAACGTGCATCCGGGGCCGGGGGAATATCTGGTCGAGACCGTCAGCCCGGGGGAGGCGGAAGCGACCCAGCGCGAGCCCCTGACGCTGCGCGGCGACGAGCAGCTGATCCGGGTACTGGCGCCGGGCGCAGGGCTGCGCAATCGCGATCCCAAGCTGCGCATCTGGGGCGATGAAGGCGGAGCCGGGCTCATGACGCGCGTGATCGACTGGTTCGGGCTGGGTGGTCAGCCGACGCGCCTGTCTCTGCGCGAGGATCTGCTGGAGGCGCCCGATGTCGTTCACGCGCAGCAGCTCTGCCGCGAGCCGGCCACGGCGCTGGCAGGGCTGCAGCATCTTCGCGGCGTCGGTGTAGCGTTGGAGGCACGGCCGCCGGGGCTCGAACTTGCGCAGGCGCGCTGCGCGCTGACGCTCGGCATGCGCGGCGTGGCAGTCGATGGTCTTGGCGCCGTCGGCAAGCGACAGGTGTCGCAAAGCGGGCTGGTCGACGCCGTCATTGATCTGGCTGCCCTCGATATCGAGCGCGGGGCAGCGGAAACTGCCATCGAGGTGTTGCGCGCCTTGGAGCCGATGATCGAGCCACAGGCGCACCCGCACTTTCTCGACCGGCTTTCGCTGGCGCTGCTGGAGACCGGCAATCCCGCTGCGGCCGGTGAGGTGTTGGCCCAAGGCCCGCATCTGAGCGTCTCTCAGATCTGGGACGAGGAGGGCGCAGCCGAGCCGGTGCTCGCCTTCATGCTGCTCAACCACGCAGTGACGCTGCACGCGGCGGGGCGTGGGGACGAGGCGCTGTCGGTCTTCGACATCATCGGTCAGCGTGATACGCGCGGCCCATTGGGTCGAGCACTGCGCGATCGCGCCAATCTGGTCCTGGGCAGCGAGATGCTGCAGCGGCGTCAGGGCAGCGAGGCAGCGGCCGCCTTCAACCGCATCAACCTCGACGGTCCGCGCTCGGCAGCGGCGCTGCTGGGCCGCGGCTGGGCGGTGTTGCAGGGGCCGAGCGCGCATATGCGGCGCGAGCGTGTGCAAGGCCTGAGTCAGGCGGGTTGGTCCGAAACCGCGCTGCGCGCGATGTTCAAGATCGGAGCTATCGGCTGCTTCGAATTGCAGCATTTCACCCACGATGTGGGGGCCTGCTCCGGTTCCACCCGCTTCGAGCGCGCTCCGCTTGAGCCCGAGGAAGCGCAGCTGCCAGAAGCGGCTATGCGATTCTGGGGGCCGCTGATGGAGCGCGACCCGCGCGAGCCGAATGTGCTGCGCGCGCATCTTGCGGGGGCCGAGGCCTTTCTGCTGGTCGGCCAGGTCGAGCGCGCACAGCAGCTGCTGGACGCGGCATTGGAGCGACTGGATGCGGTAGAGGCCAGGCTGGGGGCGGCGCGTAATCGCCTGTCGAGCCGCGGCGCGCCGGATCCCGGATCGTTGCTTCAGCCGAACGCCGCGCGCGTGGAATCCGATCTGCGCTATTGGCTGCTGGATTGGTCGAGTGGCGCGCGAGCGGCGCAATTGGCTGCGAGCCGGGATACGCTGGATAGGCTGGCAGCCGCCGTGCGCGACGGCGATGCGCGCCGATCGCTGCGCACGCTGGCCGACGATTTCGGCGAACGACGTACCGCCGCCGCTGCCGAGGCCCTGGATGCCCAAGCCGAGGGCTTGCGCAGCCTGCGCGCCGAAGCGCGACTAATGATGGCGCGGATCTATGACCGGCCGGCCGGTCAAAGGACCGGGCCGTAAGCATCATCAAGCGCGCTCGGTGCGCCGAAGGAATGGGCCCACCGCGTTCGCGCGAGCGTTGCGCCGCGGTCATCGCCTTGGTTAGCGCGCGCGTTCCGCCGCGCTCAGTGCGTTTGCTTGAAGGCGCCGTCGAAATAGACCAGGAAGGCGTCGTCGGTGTTGTCGTCCGGTCGCTTGCAGATCAGCTGACCTTCCCAGACCCCGCGCGCGGGGTCCGTGCCGTAGAAGGAAATGCTAATGCTGTCTTCATTGTTGACGCAGGTGTACTCGCTGTCGCTCCAGCGCACATTGAAGAGCGAGGGTTTGTAGTCGTCCTTCTCCGGGCCATTGAAACCGACCGGCACACTCATCACGACGCGTCCCTGCTCGCTACCGACCCCGTCCAGATGCACCTCCCGGCCGAAGCTGCGCAGCGTGAGCTGGTCGCCTCTTAGGTCCGAAAGCGCTAGAGGGCCGGAATCGCCATCCAGATCGACCCGCCATCCGTCGACATTCGAGCCACCGTCGCACGCTGCCAGCGCTGCAACCAGCGCGGCGCCAATGATCCTTCGCTTCATTGCTCCCCTCCTTCTACCCGGTCTCCCCGCCGGTGACGCGAGGGTAACGGTGCCGGCACTGCCTGTCACGCTGGCGGCAGGTGTGCCTTGCGTCAGGGGGGCGGAGTGGCCGACTGGTGCCGCGCGATGACGCGGCATGCGAGTTGCGGTGCCAAAGCCGAGTAGATCGCGAGCGGTACGCACCAGAGCAGCAGCGGAATGCCCGCGTCCAGCGCCAGCCCGAGCAAGGGCGGGGCGATCGCCGTGGTCAGAACCATGATGGCGGCGGCTACGCCGCGTACCTTGCCCATTTGCTGCGTGCCGAAGAGCTCAGCCCAGAGCGCGCCGGCGTTGACCTGGTTGGCACCGCTCATCATTCCGAGCAGCGCGAAGACCAGCCATGGCCCGGCAGCCGGTGGCAGCCAGACCAGGGCCAGCAGCGCCGGTACCAGTGGCAGGATCTGGTAGCGCAGCACTGCGACGCTGCCGATGCGATCGATGGCGCGGCCGGTCAGCCAGTTGGCCAGCGCCTGCGTCACGGCGAAGACGGCGAAGGCCGGCGCGATGTCGGCCAGGCTCCAGCCCTTGATGCCACCGATGGAGGATTGGTGAAAGAAGAGCGCCGTGATGATGAAGGGGGGCAGGAGCACTACCGCCAGCGCGGCTCGGAAGCGCGGCATGCGAAGTAGTTCGATGCGCAGCAGCGACGGTGCCTGCGTGTCACCCGCAGTGTGGGCTGGTTGTGGCAGCGGCCTGGCCATTCCGGCGAGCAGTGGCACTCCCGCCAGCAGCACGACGCCGGCCGTGGCGGCCCAGACCATGCGCCAGGGCAGCAGATCGAGGGAAGCGGTGATGACCAGCGGCCACATCGCCTCGCCGACGATGAAGCCGAAGGCGGCGATGCTGAGGGCGCGTCCACGTCGGGCATCGGCGTGGCGGGCTGCGGCGACGATAGCGATGTGCCCGCACAGCCCCTGGCCGCCCAGGCGCAGCAGCAGGAAGGCGGGCAGCAGCATCAGCGGATGCGTGGCCGTTGCGAGCAGGCCGGCGCCGACGCCCATGCAGCCCAGTGCCAGCATCGCTGCGCGGGGCAGGCTGAGGCGGTCGGCCACAGCCCCCAGCCAGAACATCAGGCTGCCGCTGATCAGGGTGGCGACGCCGTAGACCATGCCGAGCTGGCCCTCGCTGAGTCCCAGCGCCGTACGCAGGGGCTCGCCGAAGAGGCCGATGAAGTAAGTCTGCCCAGCGCCTGAGGTCAGTGCGGCGAAGAAGCCGAACCAGGCGGCGCGTCGGGCGAAGTCTGCGGGCATGCGGGGCAGGGTGCGGCTCAGGGGGCGCGCATTGTCGGCGATGCGCGCCGTTGCTGCCGCTCCCGACTCACTCTTCGGGGGTATTGCGCAGTTCGGCGAGGATCTCGCTGATCGTTTCGAGACGCTGCAACGGGCCGTCCTCCTCGAGCAGCTGCTGTCTCCGCTCGGGCGTGATCGGCAGGTGCTCGGCGATGCGGCAGGCCACCCAGTCGGCGTCGTCGAGGCGCTGCGGCGCCGGAAAATGATCGGCGCCGACGCGCTCGATGGCGTCCTCGAGCATGGTGCGCAGCGGCGCGAAGTGATCGGGCAGCGGCATCGGGTCGGGTGGCTCCAGCAGGGCGACGCGGGCGCTGATCAAGCCGTCGTCGGCGACAGCGCGCGTGGTGATGCGGAAACGGTTCTCGCCGCGCGCGCGGATCAGGAAGCGGTCCTCCGAGGGTTCTTCCCAGTGGCTGATGCGCGCCGTGCAGCCGACCTCATGCGGGATGGCGGCAGCGCCTACCTCGAAGCCGGCGCGGATGAGGCAGACGCCGAAGGGGCCGTTCTCGGCCAGGCAGCGCCGCACCATCGCCACGTAGCGCGGCTCGAAGATGCGCAGCACGATCTCGCCGCCCGGAAAGAGTACGGTGCCCAGCGGGAAGATCGGCAGGGTCTGCTGCAGTTCGTCGTCGGCCTCCATGACGGCAGGATGCGGGTCGATGGGCGCGCCGGCAAGCGCCGCCCTGGCGCCGACCGCACTATGATGTTCGGCTGTATGTCGATCCCCTCTGCCAGATCCGATGCCGGTATGACCGGGCGCGGCCTCGTGCTGCTGCTCGGCGCGATCATGGCTTTCGGTCCCTTGTCCATCGACATGTATCTGCCGGCGATGCCGGCGCTGGCCAGCGCCTTCGATGCCGGTGAGGCGCAGGTGCAGCTGACGCTGAGTGCCTATCTGGTGGGGCTGGCCATCGGGCAGCTGCTCTACGGGCCGATCGCCGATCGCTTCGGCCGGCGGCGGCCGCTGATCTTCGGCATCGCTGTATTCGTGGCGGCATCGGCGGGCTGCGCCTTGGCCGGCAGCATCGAGCAGCTGATCGCGCTGCGCGTGCTTCAGGCGCTGGGTGGGGCGGCTGGCATGGTGATGGTGCGGGCGGTGGTGCGCGATCTTTTCGACGCCAGCGGCGCTGCGCGCATCTACTCGACGCTGATGCTGATCATGGGCGTGGCGCCCATTCTGGCGCCGGCGCTGGGTGGCCAGATCCTGATCTGGCTGGACTGGCGCTGGATCTTCGGCCTGCTCGCGCTCTTCGGGACAGCGTGTCTTCTGGCCGTGACGCTGCGCTTGCCCGAGACACTGGCGGCGGCGGTGATGGCGGACAATCGCGCGCGACCGATCGGGGCGGTGGCTGCTGACTATGCGGAAGTGCTGCGCACACGCCAGTTCCTGGCCTATGCCCTTACCGGTGGCAGCAGTCTGGCGGCGCTCTTCGCCTATATCTCCGGCTCGCCCTTCGTACTGATCGAGCTGCTGGGCGTGTCGCCCGGGCTCTACGGCATTCTCTTCGGCGCCAATGCCGCGGCCTTCATTCTCGGCTCGCAGGTGAACGCACGGCTGCTGCGGCACGCGGCGCCAGCGCGCATTCTGCCCTGGACGGTGGGTGCCTTCTGCGTCGCTACGCTGCTGCTGCTGGTCGTGGTGGCGACGCCGCTGTTCGGTGTGCTGAGCTTCATGATCGCGATGGGGCTGGTGCTCTTCGCGGTGGGTTGCTCACTGGCAAATACCACGGCGTTGGCGCTGCATCCCTTCTGGCGCCAGGCCGGTTCGGCCTCGGCCATGCTGGGCACGATTCAGCTCGGCGCCGGCGCGCTGACGGGCGTGATCGTGGGTGTGAGCTACAACAGCAGCGCCGTGCCACTGGCGCTGGTCGTGCTCGGCTGCGGCGTCGCGGCAAGCATTGCGCTGCGCGCAGCACTGCGACTGCCGGCGGACAACCCATAGAAGAAATCACTGGGTGATGCACCAAGCCCGATAGTTTTTGAAACTTCACCTTATCGACAAGGTGGCGCAATAGCCGCTCCTCAGGATGCCCGGCGTGATGCGTCGCGACTCTCCGGCACAAGCCGGCGACCGCTGCGCACGCGCACCGGCCTTTGCCGGTGCCGCTACGGGCCAATCCAAGGGAGTTTTGCGCATGTCTATATTCAAGCTCTGCGGCGCGCCGGCTGCGCGTCGCGCGCTGTCGGGCGTCGTGCTCGCCGCTGCGGTGTTGCCGCATCCGGCCATGGCGCAGGAAGAAGGGGCGGATGAGGCGCCGAGTGAAGCCGAGGTCGGCAGCGAGGTCGAGCTGCTGGAGGTGACCGGCAAGCAGCGCGACGCAGCTCTGGCTGTCGATCTGGAGCAGTACGGCAACAAGGTGCAGATCGTCGACGCCGAGCAGATCGAGGCGGGCGGCTATACCAATATCGCCGAGGCTGTGCAGGGGCTGGTCAAGGGCGCCAACATCGGCTATTCGCCGGACGAGGGCGAGTACACGCTGCGCCTCGACGGCGGCAGCGATCGCGACACGCTGGTGCTGCTCGACGGCATTCCGCTCTTCGATCGCGGACCGGCGCTGGAGACGATCTGGGGCGCGACCATCGTCGACGTCCACATGATCGAGCGCATCGAGGTCTACCGCGGCGGTCAGAGCCTCTACTTCGGCTCCAACGGCGGCGTCGGCGTCATCAATCTCATCACCAAGCAGCCCGATGGCACGACCAAGGGCGAGATCGGCGTCAGCTACGGCGATTTCAACACGCGCGATCTCTGGGCGAATCACAGCTTCCCGCTCGGCGAAAGCGGCAAGCACAGCCTGATGATCTACGGCAGCAACAAGTCCTCGGACGGGCCGGAGCTCTTCGAGCCGGAAGTCTATGTGGACAACATCGCGCGCGCCGGCGCCATCCACGAGTACCCCCTCAATCGCAACAATCTGGGCGTCAAGTATCTCTGGGATATCGACGCCTCCAGCGAGCTGCGGCTGGGCGCGCAGTACGCGCAGATCGAGTTCCGCGACGCCTTCCCGCACACCACCATCTTCGCGCCCAACACCACCGAATACCCGATGGTGGATATGCGCTACCGCAAGCGCTGGTCGGACCGATTTCAGACCGAGGTCGAGGCCTATTACACCAATCCGGTGCTGCACAACACGGAGCTTTTCCCGGTGGTCTGCGAGCGCCCGGATGGCTGTCCGGACGCCAACGACCCGGATCGCACCGTGCCCTACGGCCAGTGGACCGGCGAGGCGCAGCCCTACAACAACCAGGGCTTCGACCAGCGCAAGGGTGGCTACGAGGAACTGACCGCCTCGGTGCGCAACCGCATCTACTTCGGCAGCAGCCTCGAGATGGTGCTGGGCCTGCAGTCGGTGAACTATCGCAACGATTCGCACGAGGCCTTCGGCATCGATGACGACATCGCCTCGGTCAACGGCGTCTACATCGACCTGCGGCCGCGGTTGCCCTTCAGCCCGTCGACGACGCTGTCGCTGGCCGTGCGCACCGACTTCGCCGATTCCTTCGGCTCCAAGACCATCTACAAGGCCGGCTTCCGTCAGCCGGTGGGCGGCGGCTTCTATCTGCGCGCCAACGGCGGCACCTCCTACAGCCTGCCGCGTACCAACGAGCTCTTCCGCGACACCGAGGATCTGGTGGGCAATCCGGACCTGGAGACGGTGGAGACCGAGTCCTACAACTTCGGCTTCGGCCTGAAGCGCCAGCTCGCCGGTCGGCCCTTCTCGGCGGAGATCGGCGGTTTCGCCACGGATATCGACAACCGTATCGATACCACCGACAACCAGATGCCGGATACCTACTTCAACGCCGAGGGCACTACCGAGATCCGCGGCGTTACGGCCGACATTGAGTATCGCATCACCGAGCGCTGGTCCGGATCGCTCAGCTACACCGGCATCGACGCCACCGAGGAGGGCAGCGACCTGCAGCTCGATCAGCAGCCTGAGTGGTTCGTAGTCGGCAATCTGCGCTATAGCTCGGCCGAAGATCGTTACCACTTCACGCTGCTGCCGCGCTTGCAGGGCCCGGAGTTCGCGTCCAGCGGCGACCGCGTGCGCTTCGACTACGGCGACTATTTCCTGCTCAACGCCAGCCTCGGTTACTGGGCGGGAGATTCCCGCCAGCACCGATTCCAGCTGCGCATGGTGAATGTGCTCGATGAGGATTACGCCGAGCGTGGCGGCGTCGGCGACCAGCGCTACGGCGAAGCCTTCATCCGCGGCGAGATCTCGCGCGACGACCCGGCGTATCTCTTTCCCTACGAGTTCAAGGGCAAGTCGCGCAGCTTCTTCGTCTCCTACTCCTACCGCTACTGATCCGGAGGCCAACATGATCCGCTCTTCTCTTAGCTGCGCCCTTGGTCTGTTGCTTGCGGCCTGCTCGCCGCAAGCCACTGCCGACCGCAGCGGTCACGACCATTCCCACGAGTCCGGATACCACAAGACTTTGCGCGGCGATTACACCGCCGGCGAGCTGCGCTGGTGGAAGGGCAACACGCATACCCACAGCTGGTGGAGCGATGGCGACAGCCCGCCGGAGAATGCTGCGGCCTGGTACCGGGAGCACGGCTACGACTTCCTCGTCATCAGCGACCACAATCAGATGCAGGCCGGTGCGCTCAGTCGCGGCGGCATCGTCAAGTATCCGAGCTTCTGGTACACCATCGATCGCGAGGACAAGCAGCGCGCGCTGGCGGTCTATCGTCAGCGCTTCGGCGAGGACTGGGTGGAGACTCGCACCAATAATGACGGCGAGACCGAGGTGCGGTTGAAAACGCTGGACGAGTTCCGGCATCTCTTCGAGGCCGCCGGCGAGTTCATCTTCGTGCCGGGCGAGGAGATCACCACCCGCGTGCTGAAGGCGCCGGCGGTCCACATGAATGGCATCAATCTGCAGCGCGTAATCCAGCCGCGCGGCGGCGACAGCGTCACCGAGGTCATCCAGAACAATCTAGAGGCGGTGCTCGATCAGGGACGGGAGACCGGGCGCGAGATGATCGCGCACGTCAACCACCCGAACTTCCGCTACGCCATCACCGCCGAGGACCTTATTCCGTTGCGCTTTGCGGAGGGCGAGGGTTTCTTCGAACTCTATAACGGGCATAGCGGTGTCAACAATTATGGTGACGACTACCGCGTCGGTACCGAGCGCATGTGGGACATCGTCCTTTCCAAGCGTATCGGTGAGCATGGCGCCGCGCCGCTGTATGGCGTGGCCAACGACGACGCGCACAGCTTCGCCTCCTGGGAGGTCGAGCAGCATTCCAACCCGGGTCGCGGCTGGGTCATGGTGCGCGCCCGGCGGCTGACGCCGGACAGCATCGTTGCTGCCATGAAGGGCGGTGACTTCTACAACTCCACTGGCGTGACGCTCGCAGAGCTGAAGCGCGAGGGCGACACGCTGGCGCTGCGTGTGGAAGCCGAGGAGGGTGTCGACTACACCATCACTTTCATCGGCACGCGCGCCGACGCCGATCTCGCCAGTCGGCCACCGCCGGCGCTGCCGGAGGACGCCACCGGCCGTATCGGTCGGCGTTATAGCGAGGATATCGGCGTGGTCCTGAAGGAAGTCAAGGGTACCGAGGCCAGCTATCGCCTGAGCGGCGAAGAGCTCTATGTCCGTGCGCGCGTGACCTCCAGCAAGCCGCATCCGCACGGCCACATGGCCGACGACGTGGAGATGGCCTGGACACAGCCGCTAGCGGCGCCGCGGGCGCGTTAAGGGTTGCCGACGGGGACTGTGTCGCCGCCTTCCTGCGGTGTTTCCTCTTCATCAAAGCCGGCCATGCCAGCGCGCAGGCCGTCGAGGAGCTGCAGGAAGGCGACGACCAGCCGCGAGCGCAGGCGGTCGCGCAGGCAGATCACATGGCAATAACTGTGGGCATCCAGGTCGGTCACGGGCAGCGGCCGCAGGCGCGCGTCCGGGATGTAGGCGATATCGGAGACGACGCCGATGCCGATGCCGCAGGCCACGGCTTCGCGGATCGATTCGCGGCTGCCGATCTCCATGACCGGGTTGACACGTACGCCGGCCCGATCCAGCGCTGCTTCGAAGACGCTGCGCGTGGTCGAGCCAGGCTCGCGCACCACCATGTCGGCCCCTTCCAGATCGGCCATGCGCAGGCTCTCGCGCGCGGCCAATGGATGATCGCGATGCGCGAAGACTCGCAGCGGCTGCTTTCGGAATGGAATGGAGTGCACGAGCTCGTCGTCCACGCCGTGCACAAGGACGCCGACATCGACGTGGTAGTCGCGGATGCGTTCGACGATCTGCGAGGAATCGCCCACCGACAGCGTCACGAAGATGCGTGGGTACTGCTGCCGGAAGGTCGCCAGCATGGGCATGACATTGAAGGGTCCGACGGCCCCGATGCGCAGATGACCGCGCTGGATGCCGTAGGCCTCGCTGAGCATGTCGTGCGCCTCGTCCTCCAGCTCGAAGAGGCGGTTGGTGACCACCAGCAGGTTCTCCGCGAACTCGGTGAGGACCAGCCGTCGCCCCAGCTGGACGAAGAGCTGCACGCCGTACTGGCGTTCCAGTGCGGCGATGTGCGCCGAGACGGTGGGCTGGCTGACTCCCATGGCCTTGGCCGCGGCGGTGGTGCCGCCGCAGCGGGCGACGAAATGGAAGGCGCGCAGGCCGGTGAGAAAACGCATGGCGATCCATTGATCCGCTCTATGGAACGCGCATTAGAACGGGCCGGTTTTGCAGGGCGGTGACTGTGTGCCTTGCGGCCTCACAACGAAGGAAAGCAAGGTGAGTGAGACGCAGCTCCCCTCGCAGCGCGCCGGCTTCGAATGCATCGTCTTCGATCTGGACGGAACGCTGCTCGATACGCATGAAGCCCTGTTCGGGGCGCTTGATGATCTGCTGGGCAGCCTGCATCGTCCGCCGGCGGATAGACACGCCTTGTCCGGCGCCGTGCACCACGGGCTGACTGCCATGTTGCACGCGGCGCTGGTCGATGCCCCGCTACCTTCCGGCAGGCGCATGGATCGTCTGGAAAGGGGGCTGCAGGCGCACTATTTGCGCACCGCGCGCAGCCGCGTGCAGGCCTTTTCCGGCGTTCCCGAGCTGCTGGAAGCCTTGCGCGCGCGCGGGCACTGGCTGGCGGTGTGCAGCAACCAAGCCGAGCGCAGCGCTCGTCGCCTGCTGCAGCAGCTCGGTTTGGCGCAGCACTTCTCGCGCATCGTCGGCGGTGACAGCCTGCCGCGCCGTAAGCCCGACCCCATGCCATTGCAGTGGCTGATGGCGCAGGCCGGGAGCCATCCGGAGCGGACGCTGATGGTTGGCGATAGCGCCGTTGACGTGGCCTGTGCCGAGGCCGCCGGCTGTGCGATCGCCCTGATGCGACATGCCGAGTCGCAGCCGCCGGTGGACCACCCGGTCCCCAGCTATTCGGGCTTCAAGGCGCTGTCGCTCGACCTGCTGGGTGCCGCCAATCCATAGAGCAAGTCGATGGAAGGCTCCGGAATCCGATGCTTCCTTCACGGTCGTGCAACCTGCGGCCCATAGCCTCTGCCCCTCGCTGGCGCATCGAGACGCCGCCATCCACGCAAATCGAGGGAGATCATGAGCGTGCATTTCAGGCTCGCCTTTGTCGGCTGGCGGTTCCTTGCGCTTGTCGCGGTGATGCTGGCGGCGGTGTCGCCGCTGTCCGCCGAAAGCCTGCGCGACGGCAGTGTGGAAGCACCGCTGCGCGTCATGCTGATCCCGGCGGACGGTGGCACCGCCAGCGGCACGCGGGCGGATTTCCAGCCGCTGTTCAATGCCATTACGCGCGATACCGGGCTGCATTTCGAGTTGCGGGTCGGGGACAGCTATGCGGCTGTCATCGAGGCGATGAAGCGCGATCTCGTAGAGCTGGCCTGGTTCGGGCCGGTGTCCTATGTGCAGGCGCGCGCCGCCGGCGCGGCCGAGTTGCTGGCGGTGTCGGTGACGGACGGCGAATCCGCCTATCACGCCGGCATTTTCGTGCCGGCTGACGCCGCTGTTGCGGAGATCGCCGACCTGCGCGGCAAGCGCGTGGCCTTCGGCGACGTCAATTCGGCCTCCAGCTTCACCTTCCAGGTGGCGATGATGCTGGATGCTGGCCTTGACCCGGCGCGGGACCTCGCGGCTGTGCGCATCACCGGCAGCCACGCTGCCAGCCTCTCGGCGCTGGCGGAAGGGCACGTTGACGCCGCCTGCCTGAGCTTTCCGTCCTTCCTGCGTGCGCTCGATCGTGGCTCGGTGGATGCTGAGCGATTCCGCGTGCTGGCGCGCAGCGTCCCCATTCCGAATCCGCCCATGGCCGTGAACAGCCGGCTATCCGAATCGTTGAAGACGCAGCTGCGCGAAGCCTTCGGTAGCGTGCACGAAGCCCCCGGTATCCGGCCGGAGATGATCCGTGGCTACGGCGGCAAGCAGGTGGATCGTTACGACCCGGATTTCCCCGAAAGCGCCTTCGACGTACCGGCCGAGACGCTGGCCCGTATCGGCGACGACACCCGTGTGGCCATGCTGCGCAAGGCTGGGCAGCGTTGAACGCGGACACGGAGGCACTTCTGCAGCTGCAGGGCATCGGCAAACGCTTCGCCGATGGCACAGTCGGCCTCGCCGACATCGATTTGACGCTGCCACCTGGCCAGTTCTGTGTGCTGCTGGGCGCTTCCGGTGCCGGCAAGTCGACCTTGCTGCGCGTCATCAACGGCCTGCTAGCCCCCACCGAGGGCAGCATCTGGCTGGGGGAAGAGCATCTGCCGCACGGGCGCCCGCGCCGGCGGCGGGGCCGGGTGGCCACCATCCACCAGGGCGTCGATCTGGTGCCGCGGCTGTCAGTCCTAGGCAATGTTCTGACCGGTGCCATCGGTGAGATGCGCGCACCCGCGGCGCTGCTCGGCGGCTTCGGGCGCGCGCGCAAGCGGCGCGCTTGTGCGCTGTTGCACGAAGTTGGCCTGGAGCCAGGACAGCTCTACCGGCGCGCGAGCACGCTCTCCGGTGGACAGCAGCAGCGCGTCGGTATTGCTCGCGCCTTCATGGGGGCGCCGCTGCTGGTGTTGGCTGATGAGCCGGTGGCGAGCCTGGATCCGCATATCAGCGCCGATATCCTGGCGCTGCTGCAGCGCGCCGCGCGCGAGCACGGCGCCACCGTTCTGTGCAGCCTGCATCAGGTGGAATTGGCGCGCCGCTTCGCCGATCGCCTCGTCGGCATGTGCGGCGGTCGCATCGTGCTCGACAGTTCTGTGGACGCGCTCGACGAAGCCGCGCTGGGCGCGCTCTATGGCGGCGCGCTTGCGCGGGAGGCGGCGTGAGCGCCTCGGTCGAGACACGGGCGGTTCCACCGCCGGACGACTGGCCGCTGCGCCCCGGACTGCGGCCGTGGCATCTGCTGCTATTGCTTGCGGCGCTGGTGGCGATGAGCGCCTCCGCCCAGCGCACCGAGATCGATCGCATGGCGGTGATGGTGGCCGAAGGCATCGGCGCGGCAGTGGGTCTGCGCGAGGAGGCGGAGGTCGCCGATGGTCTGGCGCGGATCGGGCGCGACCTGTTCCCGCTGCAGATCGCGGAGCAGCGTCCAATGGCGCGCATCGAGAACCTTGATCGCGATGATCTGCCCTGGGGCGCGCGCATCGAGACCGAACAAACGGTCGAGACGAAGCTGGACCCGGATACGCTGGAGCTGACCGAGGAGCGTGGCAGTCGCGAGGTGCTGGTGGAGCCCTGGGGTTATCTCCTGCACGCCGTCCGGCTCATGCTGGAAACCATCGAGATCGCCTTCTGGGGCACCGTGCTTGCGGTCTTGCTGGCGATGCCGCTCGCCTTCTTCGGTGCGCGCGGCTTGGCGCCACTGGGCCTCTACCATCCCAGTCGGGCGTTGTGCAGCTTGTTACGCGCTATGCCCGATTTGCTGGCGGCGCTTTTCCTGGTGCTGGCCTTCGGCTTCGGACCCATCGCCGGCGTGCTGGCGTTGGGGTTGCACACGGCCGGCTTCCTCGGCAAGTTCTTCGCCGAGGACATCGAGAATGCCGACCCGGCGCCGCAGGACGCTCTGCGTGCCATCGGGGCCTCGCGCCTGCTGGTGCTGCGCTGGGCCGTGCTGCCGCAGGTGCTGCCCTCCTATCTGGGCTATGTGCAGTACATCCTGGAGCGCAATATCCGCACCGCGACGGTCATCGGCGTTGTCGGCGCCGGCGGTATCGGACAGGAACTCAAGGGCCGCTTCGAGATGTTCGACTTCGGTCATGTCGGCACTTTGCTCGTGGTGATCTTCGCCACGGTGATGCTGCTGGAATACGGCACGGGCTGGCTGCGTCGCCGGCTCATCTGAGTGCGCAGGCGAGAGCGGGGGCAGGCAAACTGTCGGCCCACTTCTCAAGAGCAGCCCCATGGCCTACGAGACGCTCCAGACCGAGCAACGCGACGACGGCATCCACATTCTGCGCCTGAGCCGGCCGGATCAGATGAACGCTTTCACCGTGCAGATGGCGAACGAGCTGGAGGATTTCTTCCGCCGCGCCAATGACGATGACGCCGTCCGCGCCATCGTCGTGACGGGCGAGGGCAAGGCCTTCTGCGCGGGCATGGATCTCTCGGCCGACGGCAACGTCTTTGGCCTCGATGAATCCATGGAGCCGACCCTAGCGGATATGGACAGCAAACTGGAGGATCCGGCCTTCATCGCGGGTGTGCGCGATACCGGCGGACGCGTGACGCTGGCCATCTACGATTGCCGCAAGCCGGTCATCGCCGCGATCAACGGCGCGGCCGTGGGAATCGGCGCCACCATGACGCTGGCCATGGATGCGCGCATGGCTTCCGAGAAGGCGCGCATCGGCTTCGTCTTCGGTCGGCTGGGCATCGTGCCCGAGGCCTGCTCGAGCTGGTTCCTGCCGCGCATCGTTGGCCTCGATACGGCGCTGGAGTGGTGCTACAAGGCCGATATCCTGGACGCCGAGACGGCGCGGGCCGGCGGGCTGCTGCGGCAGGTGGCCGCCCCGGAGGCGCTGCTCGACGAGGCCTGTGCCTACGCGTTGTCGCTGGTGCAGAACCGCTCGCAGGTAGCAGTAGCGCTGACGCGCCAGATGATGCTGCGCAATAGCGCGGCTTCTCATCCGCTGGAGGCGCACAAGGTCGACTCGCTGGCCATGTTCTACACAAGCCGCGAGGATGGTCGCGAGGGCGTGGACGCCTTCCGCGCGAAGCGGGACCCGCAGTTCGAGGATAGTGCCTCGCGCGATATGCCGCCCTTCTACGAGGAGTGGCTCAAGCGCAGCCGCGACCGTCACCAGTAAAGGGAAAGCGACACATTCTCATACGCACCGGAGAATGTTTCGCAAGTTGCTGATTTTGGGACAGAAATGCTACGATTCAATGGTGATGAAGCGCGAGCGACTAGGCTTGCGCCCCTGATGATCAACCGAGATGACAGCATGAAGAAGTTCCATGGCAAGTCCTTCGATCGCCGCGGTGTCCTGAAGCTCGCGGCCCTCGGTACCGGCGTTCTCGCCACCGCTCGTATTCCGGCCGTGTTTGCTCAGGATGATCGGGTCGATCCTGAGTCGGCTCAGGCGAAGTCGCTGAATTATGTGCACGACGCTGCCGAAGCCGCGGAGCACGAGCGTTTCAAGGAAGGCAGCAATTGCGCCAACTGCCAGCTCTGGCAGGGCGGCGATGCCGAATGGGGCGCTTGCGCCATCTTCCCCGGCAAGAAGGTTGCTTCCGTGGGCTGGTGCACGGCCTGGGTCGCCAAGAACTGAAGCTCTTCGGCTTACCCTGCCGCTTCGCGGCAGGGTAAGGCGGGACAGCTCAGGCAGGCGTCGGCCCGGCGCGCCGCCGCCGCTTCCAGATCGGCTCGATACCGTCGCAGGTAGGCTGATACGCGTCGCTGAAGGTCTCGAAGGCGGCCAGGCAGCCTTGCGGGTCCTGATCGGCCCGTAGCTGGAAGGCATTGACGCCGCAGCGTGCCAAGTTGAAGAGCTGATCGCGCACGACAGCTTCGCCGCAGGCGCGCACTTCCCCGGAGAATCCGTAGCGGTCGCGCAGCAGCCGCGCCTGCGAATAGGCACGGCCGTCCGGAAAAGCGGGGAAGTCCAGAGCAATCAGCGGCCGTTGCGCAATCTGCTGCCAGCCTTCCGCCAGATCCAGCGTGTTCGGCATCTGCACGCCGACTTCGGGGTAACGGCCGTCGTCGGTCGTGCCGTCGAGCAGCGTCTGCCAGCGCTCCCAGGAGACGATCACGGGCGTGCCGTCCTCGGGTAGCGCTGATTCGTCATCGAGCCACTGGCGGTCGTCGGCAACGATCTTCCGATCGCGGATCAGCGCGCTCATGCCGCCTTTTCCTTGGCCGGATAGAGCGCGGCCTTGAAGGGCGCCATGCCGACGCGGCGATAGCAATCGAGGAAGCGCTCCTCCTCGCCCTCGCGCACGTCGAGATAGGTGCGGATGATCGTCTCGACGGCCTCGGCGACGTCCTCGCGGTCGAAGGAGGGGCCGGTGCGGTCACCCAGCGTGGCATCGTTTTCCGACGAGCCGCCGAGCGTGATCTGGTACCACTCCTGGCCCTTCTTGTCGACGCCGAGAATGCCGATGTGGCCGACGCTGTGGTGGCCGCAGCCATTCATGCAGCCGGACATCTTGAGCTTGATCGGCCCGACGTCGTACTGGTAATCCAGCGCGTCGAAGCGCTCGAAGATCTCGTGATTGACGCCGATGGAGCCGGCGTTGGCCAGCGAGCAGAAGTCCAGTCCGGGGCAACAGATCAGATCCGTTACCAGGCCGATGTTGGGCGTGGCCAGCCCGTGTTCCGCCAGCTTCTGCCAGACGGCGTAGACGTCCTTCTCGGCGATGTCGGGCAACACCAGGTTCTGGTCGTGCGTTGTGCGGATTTCGCCAAAGCCGTAGCGATCGGCGAGATCGGCGACGACCTCCATCTGCTCGGCCGTGGCGTCGCCGGGCGCAATGTCCTTCGCCTTCAGCGAAACGAAGACGACCTTGTAGCCGCCCTGCCGGTGGGCGTGGACATTGCGCTTGACGAAGGCACGGAAGGCGCTGTCCTGCTCCTGCAGGCGCTGATAGTCTTCGCTGGCCGCGTCCTCGGCGTAGTCCGGCGCCGGGAAGAAGGACTTCATGTAGGCGATGTCCTCCGGCTGCAGCCGATACTGAGCGTGATCGATCTGCTGCCACTCGGACTCGACCATGTCGCGGAAGGCCTCGGGACCAGTGGCCTTGACCAGCACCTTGACCCGCGCGCGATGGATGTTATCGCGCCGGCCGAGCCGGTTGTAGATGCGCATCACTGCCTCGAGGTACGAGAAGAGATCGGCCTCGGGCAGGAATTCACGGATGCAGTGGCCGATCATCGGCATGCGGCCGAGGCCGCCGCCCACGAAGATGCGATAGCCCAATTCGCCGGCGTCGTTCTTCACGATATGCACGCCGATGTCGTGCACGGCGGTGGCCGCGCGGTCCGTCGTGCTCGCCGAGAAAGCGATCTTGAACTTGCGCGGTAGCCAGTTGAACTCCGGATGGAAGGTCGACCACTGCCGCGTCAGCTCGCAGTAGGGGCGCGGGTCCACCAGTTCGTCGCGCGCCACGCCGGCGAGATGATCCGTGCTGATGTTGCGGATGCAGTTGCCGGAGGTCTGAATGGCGTGCATCTCGACTTCGGCGAGTTCGGCGAGGATGTCCGGAGCTTCCTCCAGCTTCGGCCAGTTGTACTGGATGTTCTGGCGCGTGCTGAAGTGGCCGTAGCCCTTGTCGTAGGTGCGCGCGATATGCCCCAGCCGGCGCAACTGATCGGAGGACAGCAGGCCGTAGGGGATCGCGACGCGCAGCATGGGCGCGAAGCGTTGGATGTAGAGCCCGTTGCGCAGGCGCAGCGCCTTGAATTCCTCGTCCGGGATGTCACCGGCGAGATAGCGCTGGGTCTGGTCGCGGAACTGGGCGACGCGCTCGTTGACGAGCTGCTTGTCGATGGCGTCGTAGCGATACATAGGGGCCTGGTAGCAGGGGTTTGTGACGGGGCGCGATATTGCACTTTGCCAGGGTTTCCGGCAATCGCTTATTCCTTATCAGTCTTACAAAAGGCAGAGCGGGCGTCAGGCGCGCTACGGCTCTCGAAGCGGGCTCAGAGGTCGCTGTATCCCCGACGGCGACGGCGTGCCAGTACCGGAAGCAGCAGGCCCAGAAGCACGCCGCCACCGACTAGCGCCGCGCCGGTGACCAACGTGCGCTGGCGCGCGCGCTCGGCGTCGTAGGCGGCAAGGCTTTGCTCCAGCTCTTCGCGCTGCGACTTCAGTTCGGCCTCCAGCTCCGCGTTGCGATCGGCCAGCTCCAGCGCGGGAGCGGCATCCTCAAGGCGCGCTTCCAGCTGCGTAACCTGCTTCTCGAGTTCCGCGACCCGCTGGCGCTCGGCTTCCAGCTCGCGCTGGGCGGCGCGCAGACGTTCGGCGGCCGGTTTCTCGGCGGTCAGGAAGCGCGCGGCCAGCCAGCCTTCGCGGCCGCTCGACA
Source organism: Algiphilus aromaticivorans DG1253 (assembly GCF_000733765.1). Classification (NCBI taxonomy): domain Bacteria; kingdom Pseudomonadati; phylum Pseudomonadota; class Gammaproteobacteria; order Nevskiales; family Algiphilaceae; genus Algiphilus; species Algiphilus aromaticivorans. Next base: position 971,380 of record NZ_JPOG01000001.1, read on the forward strand.
GCCGCACCCGCGCGTAACTGTTGTCGCCCATAGACTCCAGCAACTCCATGGCGTCGCCTGTCTCCACGAAGGTCACCAGCTCGGCATTCGAGCTGGGCTCCTCGCGCACGGCCAGAGTACGTTCGCCAGCGATATAGCGCAGGTTATCCTGCGCCCACGTCACGGGCGCGGCGATGAGGGCCGCCGCGAGAATGGTCTTCCGAAGCATTTGCGAAGTGTAGCAGCGCTATTCATGACCGCTCGGTGAACGGGGCCTGCAGAAGCTTGCTGGACAGGTCTGTAACAGGCTGCGAAGCAGTGACAGTTGCTCTAGGCTTGTCGAATCGGTCCTTGGAGGCCCCCACGTGTCCCGAATTACTTTCCTGTTGCCGGCTGCGCTGGCGATGCAACTCTGTCTTGCGGCGGGCACGGCCGTCGCTCAGAAGGATGTGCCCCGGGTTCGGGTCGTGAATGTGAGCGCGTCTTCCGAGCCCGGTCGCGTCACGCTCACGGGGAGTGTGACCGCGGAGCGCGACGCGCAACTGTCGGCTCGGCTCGAGGGGCTGGTCGCCGATGTGCTCGTTGACGCTGGCGATCGGGTAAGCGCCGGCGATGTGCTGCTGAGGCAGGACGCCACGCTGGCTCAGCTCGCTCTGCGGCGCGCCGAGGCGACCCGTGCCGAGGCGCGCACGCGCCTGCAGGAAGCCGAGCGCCTGCGTGACGAGCAGGAAGTGCTTGCGCGCGATGGCCGCATTCCGGCCTCGTCCTACAAGTCGCAACAGGCCGAAGCCCGCCTGGCCGAAGCGGCGCTGCAGCGGCTGGAAGTCGAGGTGGCGGAGGCGCGCGAACGCGTCCGGCGTCACGAACTGATTGCGCCCTTCGACGGCGTGGTGAGCCGGCGCAGCGTCGACCCTGGCGAATGGCTGGCCACCGGTACGGCGGCGCTGGATCTGATCGCTATCGACCGCGTGCGTGTCGATGTGCAGGTACCGCAACGCTATATCGCCACGCTGGAGAAGGGTTCGCCGGCGGAAGTGACGCTGGATGCGATGCCGGAGCAGACGCTGGAAGGGCGGGTCGATGCGCTGGTGCCGGTCAGTGACCCCGATGCGCGGACCTTCCTCGTACGCGTGCTCGCCGATCAGCCCAGCGCATCCATTCTGCCGGGGCTGTCGGCGCGAGTGACCTTGCGCACCGCTGCCGCAAGCGAGCAGCTGCGCATTCCGCGCGACGCGATCATGCGCTTCCCGGACGGTACGGCGGTGGCATGGGTGGTGGTGCCTTCCGACGACGGCGAGCTGGTCGCGCGCCGCCGTCCGCTCACGCTGGGCGCGACGCTGGGGGACGAAGTGGTCGTGCGCGACGGTCTGAGCGCCAACGAGCGGGTCGTGGTGCGCGGCAACGAAGGCTTGCGCGAAGGCCAGAGCGTGGAAGTGGTCGATGACGCGGACTGATCCCTCGCTGCCGGCGCCGAGAACCGTGGAGCGCCCGGCGTGATCGAGGCGGTGCTGCGTCGCGGCACGCTGTTGACGGTGATCGCGCTGGTCGTGGCCGTGCTCGGCGTGCTGGCCGCCTCGCGCGTGCCGGTGCAGATGATTCCCGATCTGTCGGTGCGCACGATCAGCGTGCAGACGAGCTGGCCGGGCGCCACGCCGCAGGACGTCGAAAAGGAAATCCTGATCGAGCAGGAGGAATACCTGCGGGTCATTCCCAATCTTTCGCGCATGGTTTCCTACAGCTCTACCGGGCGGGCCGAGATCGAGCTGGAATTCCCCTTTGACGTTGACGTGACCGAAGCGCTCATCGACGTCAATAACGCGTTGTCGCAAGTGCCGGACTATCCCGAGAATGTCGATCAGCCGCGCGTGACGGCGAGCTCCTTCTCGGAAAACGCGTTCATGTATTACCGCATCACGCCCCTCGGCGACAATCCGCTGGGGCTGGACATCGATCTGATGCGGGATTTCGTCGATGACAACGTCCGCCCGCGCATGGAACGTGTGGCCGGTGTCTCGCAGGTGCAGGTGCGCGGTGGTGCCGAGCGTCAGGTGCAGATCCACGTCGATCCGGCCGAGCTGGCGCAGCGCGGGCTGGCGATGACGGATGTGCGCGATGTCGTGCGTGCGCGCAACCGCGACACCTCCGCCGGTGACATCGACAGCGGCAAGCGGCGTTATCTACTGCGCACCGTCGGCCGCTACGAGGATGTTGCTGCGCTGGAGGAAACCATTATCGCGCGTCGTGGCGATGCGCTGATCCGCCTCGGAGATGTCGCCGATGTGCGACTCGATCATTTCGAGCTGCGCGAGCTCGCCTTCGCGGATGGCCAGCGTGCCATCACGCTGGCTGTGCGCCGGGTCACCGGCTCCAACGTCATCGCCATCAAGGAGGCGATGGGACCGGTCATCGACGACATCAACGCCGAGGTGCTGGAGCCGGCCGGACTGGAAATGGGGCTGACCAGCGACGACGTGCGCTACGTCGAGGCCTCGGTCGCCAATGTCTGGCAGAACCTCGCCATCGGCGCGGTACTGGCGAGCGCCATCATGTTCGCCTTCCTGCGTTCAGCGCCTGCCACACTGGTGGCTGTGCTCGGCGTACCGCTCTGCACGGTGGCGGCTTTCATCGGCCTGCTTGCCGCCGGCCGCACGATCAACGTGATCTCCCTGGCCGGCGTGGCCTTCGCCATCGGCATGACGCTGGACAACACCATCGTCGTGCTGGAAGCCATCGAGCGCGAGCGCCGCCGTGGCCTCGGGCCACTGGAAGCCGCAGCCGCCGGTGTGCGTCGCGTATGGCCGGCCGTGCTGGCCTCGACGATGACCACGGTGCTGGTCTTTGCGCCGATCCTCTTCATTCAGCAGGAGGCCGGGCAGCTCTATTCCGATATCGCCGTGGCGATCTCGGCCTCGATCCTGACCTCCATGCTGGTTGCCATAACGCTGATACCGGCTGCCAGTGTGCGCATCCGTTTCGCCAGCGCCGATGCCACCCGGGACACGCGCCTGAAGCTCGCTACGGTGTCCGCGGTGCGCTGGCTGGTGGCAAGTCCCGGCCGGCGCTGGAGCTATCTCGGGGGCATCGTGCTGCTCATCGGTGGCGTGCTCTATTTCCTGACGCCACCCGCCGAGTACCTGCCGGAAGGTGAGGAACCAAAGACCTTCGCGAGCATGAGCGCGCCTCCGGGCTACAACCTGACCGAGATGCTACGCATCGCCGAGGAGCTGCAGGAAGAGTTGCTGCCTCATATCGATGCGGACCGTTCGGCCTTTGCGCGCGGCGACACTGATATGCCGCCCATCCGTTATATCAATCTATCCGTGCAGCCGACGGGGCTGCGCATTATCAGCGAGACCGTCGCGCCGGGCGACATCGACGCGCTGATGGCCGCGCTCACCAAGCGCTACGAGCGCTATCCGGGCATGCGCGCCTTCGCCGCGCGTGGCTCCATCATCTCCAGCAACGATGGCGGCACGCGCTCGGTGAATGTCGACATTGCCGGCCCGGACCTTGTCGGCATCTACGAGGTCGCCGAGGCCGTCTATCGCCGGGCAGAAACCGTGCTGGGGGAACCGCAGATCAACTCCGACCCGGGCTCCTTGTCGCTGGATCAGCCATTGATCGAAATCCGCCCGGACTGGGCGCGTGCCGCCGAGCTGGGGCTGGACGCCGACAGCCTCGGCTTTTCGGTCGCGGCGCTGTCCGATGGTGCCTTCGTCGACGAGTTCTTCATCGGTGACCGGAAAGTCGACATTTTCGTCTTCAGCGAGGCTGGCAACCGCCAGGACCTCGCGCGCTTGCCGGAGCTGCCGCTGCATACTCCGCAGGGTGCGGTGGTGCCGATTTCGGCCGTGGCCGATCTCGTCGAGACGGTGGATACGGACCAGATCCGGCGCGTCGACGGCAAGCGTACCGTTACGCTGAACATCATTCCGCCGCGTTCGATTGCGCTGGAAGCGGCTGTGGAGATGGTGCAGCGCGACGTCGTCGATCATCTGCGCGGCCAAGGGGTGGTGCCGGATCGCGTGCAGATGGATATCTCCGGCGCCAGTGATCAGCTGCAGGCCACCCAGGAATCGCTTTCCGGGAATTTCGTCGTGGCACTGGCGCTCTGCTACCTGCTAATGGTGGCCATCTTCGTGCATTGGGGCTTTCCTCTGTTGATCATGCTCAGCGTGCCGCTGGGTATCGCAGGCGGTATTGCCGGTCTGGCCGTGCTCAATCTCTTTGTCCGCCAGCCCTTCGACATGATCACCATGCTCGGCTTCCTGATCCTGCTGGGGACGGTCGTCAACAACCCCATCCTCATCGTCGATCAGGCGCGCTACAACCTGCGGCATGGCGCCGAGAGCATCGAGCAGGCGGTCACTGACGCGCTGCATAACCGCATCCGGCCGATCATGATGTCGATGATCACCACCATCCTCGCGCTGGCGCCGCTGGTATTCATTCCGGGCGCCGGCACCGAGCTTTATCGTGGTGTCGGCACCATCGTGCTTTTCGGCCTGATGATCGCCACGCTGCTCACCTTGACCTTCTTGCCGACGCTGCTCGTTACCGTGCTCCGTATCGGCCAGCGCCTGCGCCCCAGCCGGACCGAAGCCGAAGCTGGACGCCCCGGAAGCTGAGAGAGCGAGACCTGCGCTGCCAGGCTGCCGCGTCACGCGCGGAGGAATGCGCACTGCTACCGGTCAAGAAGGGTTCCGGTCGTTCGGTGCCGCACTGGTCAGTGCGAGAGTCGCCTGCATCGGCTCCGGATTGCGCAGGCCACACCAGAAATATGCGCCCGCACGCATGAGAAACCTGCGCCCAAGTGTGGGCAGGAGCATCTCATTGGTAGCAGCGATGGGCTCGGTGCTGGCGATAAATGGACGTTTACAGATACCTCCGGTTTATTGATCAGAAGGCAATAGCGGAGAAATGACAGCGTGGCCAGGGCGCATGCATTTCCCGAAAGGGAGAAAGCTTTCAAGTTCGCCGGGAGTGGGCCAGGTCGATGTCGTATTTCTGTATCATGCCGTTTCCTGATCCAGCAATGCTTGAATAAATTCTCTCTTTCAATTTATCATCCGCTCGCTTTTCAGGAAGCGAGTGATGTTTACTACTGCCGAGGCATAAACAATGAGCAAGTATCAAGAACTCTTGAGCAAAATCGACACCTTGAAGGCGCAGGCCGAGGAAGAGCGCAAGAAAGAGATCGCCGATGTCGTCGCCGACATCAAGCAGAAAATGGCGCAGTATGATTTGTCGCCGAGCGACCTCGGATTCAGTGGCGCGAAAGCCGGCAAGTCGTCTTCCAAGGGCAAGGGTAGTGTGGCCCCGAAATATCGGGACCCGGCTACGGGCAAGACTTGGACGGGCCGTGGCCGCGCACCGAAGTGGATTAGCGAAGCCGAATCGCGTGGTGTCAAGCGCGATACTTTTCTGATCTGAGCGCTTGCCGCTTTCCAGCGAAAAGGGCCGCCCTCGGGCGGCCCTTTTTCATGGCGCATCGTGAAATAGCTGGTGCCGGAGGTGGGACTCGAACCCACACTGGTTGCCCAACCGCATTTTGAGTGCGGCGCGTCTACCAGTTCCGCCACTCCGGCGCGGTCGCGGACTATAGCGGAGCTGCGACCACCCTACAATGTGCGAGTGAAGCGCAGCGATTTCCACTTCGAGCTCCCCGAGGCCCTTATCGCGCAGCACGCCGTCGAGCCGCGCTCGGCGGCGCGCATGCTGTGTGTCGAGACGTCCGGTCCGCGTGACGCCTGCGTTGCCGACTGGCCCGGCATGTTGGCGCCCGAGGATCTGCTCGTCTTCAACGATACGCGGGTTATCCCCGCGCGCCTGCATGCCACTAAGGCTACAGGCGGCCGTGTGGAAATCCTGCTGGAGCGCGCACTCGACGATCATCGGGTGCTGGTGCAGATGCGCGCTTCCAAGACGCCCAAGCCCGACAATCGACTGACGGTGGACGACGACGGCGCGGCAATGGTCGTCGAGGGAAGGGAGGGCGACTTCTTCCGCCTGCACTTTCCGGAGGAGCCTGCGTTGGCGGTCTTCGAGCGCGCCGGACATGTGCCGCTCCCGCCCTACATCACGCGTGCCGACACCGCCGACGATCGCGAGCGCTACCAGAGTGTCTTCGCGCGGGAATCCGGCGCCGTGGCCGCGCCCACGGCGAGCCTGCACGTCGACGATGCGCTGCTCGCCGCGCTGCGCAGCCGTGGTGTGGGCATTCGGACGCTGACGCTGCACGTCGGCGCCGGCACCTTCGCGCCCATGCGCGTCGAGGACCCCGCCCAGCACCCCATGCACGCCGAGCGCTACCGGGTGACGCCCGAGCTGGTCGAGGCGGTCGAGGCCACCCGCGCGCGCGGTGGCCGCGTCGTTGCCGTGGGTACGACCGTCGTGCGGGCGCTGGAGAGCGCTGCCGTCGACGGCACGCTGACTGCGGGTGCCGGCGAGACGCGCCTCTTCATCGCGCCGGGCTATCGCTTCCGCGTCGTGGACGCGCTGCTCACCAACTTCCATCTGCCGGAGTCGACACTGCTCATGCTGGTCTGCGCCTTCGGCGGCTACGAGCCGGTGATGGCTGCTTATCGGCACGCCGTGGCGGGTGGCTATCGCTTCTTCAGTTACGGCGACGCGATGTGGCTGCCGCGGCGCGTCGATACCCGGGCGCGCGGCTGAGGCGGCGTGTCAGGCGCAGTCTCGCACCACGGCTGCGTCCTTCGCGGGCTGCAGGCGGGCATTCAGCCACTCGGGCAGGCTGTGCTCCAGCCACATGCGCGGCACGCCACTCTGGCCGGCTGCCACGAAGCCGACGTGCCCACCGCGCGGGCTGACGAGCAGCTCGACGGTCTTGGGGAGGCTCGCGGGATCCGGCACGATCTCCGGCACCATCATCGGATCGTCGAGGGCATGGATGATGCGCGTTGGCACGCGGATGCCCTCCAGGTACTGGCCGCAGGAGGCACGCTCGTAGTAGTCCTCGGCGTCGGCGTAGTCGTTGCAGGGCGCGGTATAGGCATTGTCGAAGTCGCGGAAATTGCCGGCAGCCAGCGCCGCTTCCAGATCGGCGTCGGGCGGTAGCGGCACGGGCCCGTGTTTGCGCCGCAGGCCGGCCTTCAGCCCGCGCAGCAGATAGGACTGATAGGCGCGCGCGGCGCCACGCTGCAGATGGTCCACGCAGGGCGCCAAGCGGAAGGGCACGGACACGGCGGCCGCGGCGTCCAGCGGCGCCCGCGCGCCCATCTCGCCCAGGGTCTTGAGCAGGACATTGCCGCCCAGCGACCAGCCGATGGCGGCGCGTCGTCGCTCTGGAAAGCGCTGCGCCATCTGCTGCAGGATCCAGGCGATATCGTCGCTGGCGCCGTGGTTGTAGCTGCGGGCGAGCTGATTCGGCGCCGGTCCCGCGCCGCGCTGCTGCACACCAATGCAGTACCAACCGCGCGCGCGCAGACGCAGCGCGGTGGCGCAGAGATAGGTCGAGTCCAGGCCGCCACCGAGGCCGTGCAGCAGCAAGGCAACCGGCGCGTCGGTGGACGCGCTCGCCGGCGGCAGGTGCCCGATGTCGATGAAGTCGCCGTCGGAAAGCTCGAGGCGCTCCACGCGCCAGTCCACGTGCGGCGTCCGACGCAGCAGTGCGGGCAGGGCGGTCTGCGCATGGGCCTGACGTATAAGCGGGTGCGGCTGAAAGGGAATGGTCATGCGGGATCTGTTGGCATCGTCAGCGTCATGCGCAGATACTGTGCGGACGACAACATGGCTGTCAGCTTAGCGAAGGAGATAATCATGAACCGGGAAGAGCTAATGCGTAAGGCCCGCCAGCGTTTGGAAGTGTTGCAGGCGGATATCGAGAAGCTTGAGGTCAAGGCGCAGCACGCGTCGGAGGATGTCCGCGCCCAGGCCGAGACGCATCTCCAGCGTGCACGCGAGCAGGCCGACGAGCTACGCGGCCGGATGGAAGAGATCCGTGAGGCGGCCGAGGGGCGGCTTCAGGAGCTGCGCGGCCAGGTTGATCAGCTCGGCGAGCGCGCGCGTGAGACGCTGGAGAAGATCCGCGGCAAGATCGGTCTCTGAGGCCGGCCGCGCCGGGAGTGGCGTTGAAGCAGCGCACCTTTGCCAAGAAATTTGCGCGTCAGCGATTGTGCTGACGCGCGGGTGCCGCTACAATCTCGCCCGCTTTACGGGGCCATAGCTCAGCTGGGAGAGCGCCTGCATGGCATGCAGGAGGTCGGCGGTTCGATCCCGCCTGGCTCCACCAAAAAATCGGCCGAGGCCGAACCTCTGTTCGTCCCCATCGTCTAGAGGCCTAGGACACCGCCCTTTCACGGCGGCGACAGGGGTTCGAATCCCCTTGGGGACGCCATAGAAGCAAGTCGACGGGCCCGCGCATCAGCGCGGGCCCGTTTTGTTTGGGCGGTCGCCGTGATCGAAGGGGCTCGGCCCGCGGTAGCGGCCCCTGCGTTAACCTAGCTAGGCATTTGGGTAGCAGGCACGATCATGGCAGCCAGCAAGCCCCGCAACGTTGCGCAGAAGCTCATCGCCGGGCATCTCGTCAGCGGTGAGATGCGTCCCGGCGATGAGATCGGCATCCGCATCGACCAGACCCTGACCCAGGACGCCACCGGCACCATGGTGATGCTGGAGCTGGAGGCAATGGGTGTCGATCGGGTCCAGACCGAGCTGTCGGCACAGTACGTCGACCACAACCTCATCCAGGAAGATTTCAAGAACCCGGACGATCACCTCTTCCTGCAGAGCGCCTGTCAGCGCTTCGGCATTTGGTTCTCGCGGCCCGGCAACGGCATCTCGCACGCGGTGCATCAGGAGCGCTTCGGCGCGCCGGGTCGCACCATGCTGGGTTCCGACAGCCACACGCCGGCGGCGGGCGCGCTGGGCATGCTGGCCATCGGCGCCGGCGGGCTGGAGGTCGCGCTGGCCATGGCCGGGGAACCCTTCTACCTGAAGATGCCGGAAATCTGGGGCGTGAAGCTCAGCGGCGAGTTGCCGGACTGGGTTTCCGCCAAGGATGTCGTGCTGGAGATGCTGCGCCGCCACGACGTCAAGGGCGGCGTCGGACGCATCATCGAGTACTGCGGCCCCGGTGTGGACAGCCTTTCGGCGATGGACCGCCACGTCATCGCCAACATGGGGGCCGAGCTGGGCGCAACCACGACGGTGTTCCCCTCCGACGGCGAGACGCGCCGCTATCTGCGCGCCCAGCAGCGCGAGGACGCCTGGTCCGAGCTTCGCGCCGACGAGGGCGCGGCCTACGACATCGATGAGCACATCGATCTGTCGGCGCTGGAGCCCCTGATCGCCAGGCCCTCGTCGCCCGGCAATGTCGTGGCCGTGCGCGAGGTTGCCGGCGAGCCGCTCTATCAGGCCTACATCGGGTCGTCGGCCAATCCCGGCTATCGCGACTTCGCGGTGCCGGCGAAAATGGTGGACGGCCGCGTCGTCGATCCGCAGGTTTCCTTCGACGTCAATCCCAGCTCTCGCGCCATGCTCGAGACGCTGACGCGCGACGGGCTGCTGGCGCCGCTGATCCACGCCGGCGCGCGGCTGCATCAGGCCGGCTGCAACGGTTGCATCGGCATGGGGCAGGCCCCGGCCACCGGCCGCAACAGCCTGCGCACGACGCCGCGCAACTTTCCGGGGCGCTCGGGCACGCCCGAGGACGCGGTATTCCTCTGCAGCCCCGAGACGGCCACTGCCAGCGCGCTCGCCGGGGTGATCACGGATCCGCGCGACATGGACATGGCTTATCCCCGCGTCGCCGATCCCGACGACCCGGTCGTCAACGAGGCCATGCTGCAGGCGCCGCTGACGCCGGAGATCGCGCGCCAGGTCGAGCTGATCAAGGGCCCGAATATCGCCTCCCTGCCCGAGATCGAGGGCCTGCCCGACGCGCTGGAGCTGCCCGTGCTGCTGACGGTGGGCGACAACGTCTCCACCGACGAGATCATGCGCGCCGGTGCCGAGGTGCTGCCGTTTCGCTCGAACATCCCGGAGATCGCCAACTTCGTCTACGACCAGGTGGATGCGGAGTATCTGGCGCGCGCGCAGGCCACCGGCGACCACGCCATCGTCGGCGGTGACAACTATGGCCAGGGCAGCTCGCGCGAGCACGCGGCACTGGCGCCGCGCTACCTGGGCCTGCGCGCGGTGCTCGCAAAGAGCTTCGCGCGCATCCACTGGCAGAACCTCGTCAACTTCGGCGTGCTGCCCCTGACCTTCGCTGATCCGGCTGACGCCGAGGCGCTGCCGCGCGACAGCGTGATTGGTCTGGAGGGACTGCATCAGGCCCTGGCTGCCGGCCCGGAGATCAGCGCGCAGTGCGATGGCAGGACGCTGCGCCTGAAGCATGCGCTGTCCGAACGTCAGGTGGCGCTGCTGCGCGCGGGCGGACTCATCAACTGGATGCGCGAGCGCGGCTGAAGCGCGCGACCGTCGCTCGCGCGCTTCACTCAAAGAGTGTTCGCTGCTCGCTGGTCGGGGCGGTGGCTTCGTCGGTGCGTTCCAGCTGGCTCAGGCCGACGCCGACGAGGCGGTAGCGCTCTTCGCCGGTGTCTTCTACGCGCGCGAGCAGCTCGATTGCGGCCCGGGCCAGTGCCTCCGCGCTGGCGGGTGGCTGCGCCTGCGTGGCGCGCCGCGTCAGGATCCGAAAGTCGGCGGTCTTGAGCTTGAGCACCACCGTACGGCCGCGGGCACCGACCTTCTGCGCGCTGCGCCAGGTCTTGTCCGCCATGCGCCCAATATGCGGTGGCAGCGCTTCGGCCGGCAGATCCTCGGGCAGGGTGTCCTCGGCGGAAATCGATTTGCGCGGCCGGTCCGGCTGTACCGGGCGCTCGTCGATGCCCCACGCCAGCTCGTAGAGCCGGCCGCCCCAGCGGCCGAAGCGCGCCTCCAGGTCCTCGCGCCGCCAGGCCCGCAGGCTCGCCACGTCGCTGATTCCCAGCGCTTCGAGCTTGGTCTGCATGACCCGGCCGACGCCGGGCAGCCGCGCCACCGGCAGCGGAAGCAGGAAGGCGTCGATGCGTTCGGGGCGCACCACGCAGATGCCGTCCGGCTTGTTGGCGTCGGAGGCCAGCTTGGCCAGGAACTTGTTCGGGGCCACACCCGCGGAGGCGGTCAGCTGCAGCTCCTCGCGGATGGCGCTGCGGATGGCCTCGGCGACGGCGGTGGCGCTGGGCAGCCCGGCGCGGTGCTCGGTGACGTCGAGGTGTGCCTCGTCCAGCGACAGCGGCTCGATCAGCGGCGTGTAGCGCGCGAAGATCGCGCGCACCTGCTGCGAGACGGCGCGATAGCGCGCGAAGTCCGGCGGCACGAAGACCGCGTCCGGGCACAGTCGGGCGGCGCGTACCGAGGGCATGGCCGAGCGTACCCCATAGGGCCGCGCCTCGTAGGAGGCGGCGGTGACCACCGAGCGCGGCCCGGCGCCGCCGACGATGACCGGACGGCCGCGCAGGCCGGGGTCGTCGCGCTGTTCCACCGACGCGTAGAAGGCGTCCATGTCGATGTGCACGATCTTGCGCACGCGATGCTCAGGCAGGTGCTGGGCCGACGATCATGCCGCCAGCTCCGGGAAGGGGCCAGCGCTCAGCGAATGCCGTAGTAGTCGCGGTACCAGTCGACGAAGCGCGCCAGGCCATTATCGAGGGGGGTGTCGGGCGCGAAGCCGACGTCGGCGCTGAGGTCGGCGACGTCGGCGTAGGTGGCATGGACGTCGCCGGGCTGCATGGCGACGTACTCCTTGATGGCCTCCCGACCGCAGAGGCGCTCGAGGGTGGCGATGAAGTCACCGAGTGCCACGGGGCTGTGGTTGCCGATGTTGTAGAGCTTGTAGCGCGCCTGGCTATGGTAGCGGCCGTCGTCGCCGACGGTGATCTGAGGCGGCCGGTCGGCGACGCGCAGCACGCCCTCGACGACGTCGTCGATGTAGGTGAAGTCGCGCTCCAGTTGGCCGTGGTTGAAGACCTTGATCGGCGTGCCCTCGAAGAGGGCCTTGGTGAAGCTGAAGTAGGCCATGTCGGGCCGGCCCCAGGGGCCGTAGACCGTGAAGAAGCGCAGCCCCGTCGTCGGAATACCGTAGAGATGGCTGTAGGCGTGGGCGCTGACCTCGTTGGCCTTCTTGGTGGCGGCGTAGAGGCTGATCGGATAGTCGGTGCGATCACCGGTGGAGAAGGGCAGTTCGGTATTGGCGCCGTAGACGGAACTGGAAGAGGCAAAGACCAAGTGATCCAGCCCCTCGGCGTGCCGGCACAGCTCGAGCAGGTTCTGGAAGCCGATCAGATTGCTGTCGACATAGGCCTGCGGGTTCGACAGCGAGTAGCGCACGCCCGCCTGGGCGGCGAGATGGATCACCGTCTCCGGCCGGGCATCGGCCATGGCCGCACTCAGAGCTTCTGCGTCCTCGAGGCCACCGCGGTGAAAGCGGAAGTTGGGCAGCCCGGCCAGCTCATCAAGGCGGGCCTGTTTCAACGCCGGGTCGTAGTAGGCGTTGCAGTTGTCGAAGCCGACCACCTCGTCTCCCCGGGCGCAGAGCGCCCGGGCGGTGTGGAAGCCGACGAAGCCGGCGGCTCCGGTGAGCAGGATGCGCGCCACTGCTATAGCGGTGCGTTGCGGCCGATGCCGTAGTAATGCATGCCGGCACTGTTGACCAGGCCGGGGTCGTAGATGTTGCGGCCGTCGAAGAGGGCCTTGTCGGTGAGGGTGCGCGCCATCTCGAAGAAGTCCGGGCTGTGGAAGACCTTCCACTCGGTGACCAGCACCAGGGCGTCGCTGCCTTGCAGGGCGTCTTCGGGGGACTCGCAATAGACCAGGTCGTCGCGCTCGCCCCAGATGCGGCGCGCCTCGTCGGTGGCGACCGGGTCGAAGGCACGCACCTTCGCGCCGGCAGCCCAGAGGGCTTCGATCAGCACACGGCTGGAGGCTTCGCGCATGTCGTCGGTGCGCGGCTTGAAGGACAGGCCCCAGATGGCGAAGGTCTTGCCGTTGAGCTCACCCTTGAAGTGGCGCTGGATCTTCTGGAAGAGCAGCGATTTCTGGCGCTCGTTGACCGACTCCACGGCGCGCAGCAGCTCGGCGTCGAAGGCCTGGCCGTCGGCAGTGTGGATCAGCGCCTTGACGTCCTTGGGAAAGCAGGAGCCGCCGTAGCCGGCGCCGGGGTAAATGAAGTGGTAGCCGATACGCGGGTCGGAGCCGATGCCCACACGCACATCCTCGATGTTGGCGCCCAGCTTCTCGGCCAGATTGGCCAGCTCGTTCATGAAGCTGATCTTGGTGGCCAGTATGGCGTTGGCGGCGTACTTGGTCAGCTCGGCGGAGCGCACGTCCATGATGACCAGACGGTCGTGGCTGCGGTTGAAGGGGGCATACAGCGCCTTCATCAGCTCGGCGGTGCGCGGATTGTCGGTGCCGACAATGACGCGATCGGGCTTGGTGAAATCGCTGACGGCGGCGCCTTCCTTGAGGAATTCGGGATTGGAGACGACGTCGAAGTCCACCGGCGTGCCGCGCGCGCCCAGCGCCTCGGCGACGGCTTCGCGCACCTTGTCGGCGGTGCCCACCGGCACCGTCGATTTGGTAACGACGATGCGGTAATCGCCCATGTGCGCGCCGATGGTGCGCGCGACATTGAGCACGTACTGCAGGTCGGCCGAGCCGTCCTCGCCGGGCGGGGTGCCGACGGCGATGAACTGGAAGAGGCCGTGATTGACGCCCTCGACGGCGTCCGTCGTGAAGACCAGCCGCCCGGCCTCGAAATTGCGCTGAACAATGGCTTCCAGCCCCGGCTCGTAGAAGGGCACTTCGCCGCCCTTCAGGCGCGCGATGCGGGCGCTGTCGATGTCGACGCAGACAACATGATTGCCGGCGTCGGCGAAGCAGGCGGCGGTAACCAGACCGACGTAGCCGGATCCGAAGATGGTGAGTTTCAAGCGGTGGCTCCTGGGTGCCCGTGGCGCGGGCTCTTGTGCGCTGCGGAAGGATAAGGCCTCAGCCTCCGCCACGAAAGCGGCAGCGCTTCAGCCGTTCAGGCCCAGCCCCTTCTCGTACAGTCGATTCATCCAGCTATTCGGCAGGCCCAGGCCGTAGCCGACCTTCAAGGCCTGGTTCATCAGCGTCTGGCGCCAGACGCCATTGCGTCGGTAGCGAATCGCCGAGGTCGTGACCTGCTCGGACAGGCGCTGCGGCGGGCTGCGCCGCAGCAGGCGGCGCGACAAGGCAGTGTCCTCGAAGATTGCCAGCTCGGGGACCGGTCGCTTCCCGGCAAGGCTGCGGTGCAGGAAAATGCAGTGGTCGAGGTAGGCGATGCCGCGGCCGTCGAGGCGCACGCGGTTGGAATACCAGGAGGTCCAGGCCAGCAGCGGGTGGGCGAGATCGAAGCGGTGGGTGAAGGCGCCCCAGCCGACATGCTCGGGGAGCCGTTTCAGCGCCGCGAGCGCGGCCGGTTCCAGCAGGCTGCGCGGGTGGTGCAGTAGCACCAGATCACATTGTGCCGCCGTGATACCGGCGTTCAGCCGCTGCGCGCGGTTGCGGCCCGGCAGTCGGATGACTCGGGTCTCCGAGGCTTCTAGCAGTTCGGCGGTGCCGTCGTCGCTGGCGTTGTCGACAGCGATCAGTTCGATGTCCGGATATCCCTGCAGACGCTCCAGGATGCGCGGCAGATAGTCCAGGCCCAGCTCGTTGCTGGTGGGCAGTACGACGCTGAAGCTCATGCCTGCCGGCTCCCGCGCGCTGTGGTCTTCCGGCGGGCTTCCGCGGCAGGCGCTAGCTGGCCGAGCACGCGCCGCCGCCGAGTACGCAGAACTTGGCGCAGTGCGGATGATTCAGCTTGACGGGTTGCCAGGCCTCGCCGAGCGTCCGGCCCATTTCGAAACCGGGCTGGTAGGGCAGCAGGGTGCAGGCCGCGACCACCGGATGCGGCTCGCCCTTGCGCTTGACCACCATGCGCGAGCTGGCGCACATGATGTCGGCCGGGTCCTTGCCCAGAATCGACCAGCAGCCGGTGGTTATCTCGGGCACCTCGGCGTGCTCGTCCATCTCCGGAAAGAGGATCAGCCGGGCCGGATCGTCGGCGTCGATGGCGACGTTCTGTGCGACGAAGAATGCCTGGTAGCCGGCGCGTATCGCGGCTTCGTCCTCGTTCCACATGGTGCGGCCGGCCGCTGACAGGTTGAAACCATGCTCGGATAGCCAGCGCAGCCCCCGCACCGTGGGCGCCCAGGAGCGCGGGCCGCGCTCCTCTTCGTGCAGGGCCTGCGTGTAATGGTCGATGGACACGCGAATCTCCAGTCGCTCGCCGTGCTCCTGGTGCAAGGTCAGCAGCGCCTCGGCGCATTTCTCCATGGGACGCATGGCATTGGTCAGCACCAGCGCGCGATAGCCGCGCGCCAAGCTGTCGGCCAGCATGGCCATGAAATGCGGGTTCATGAAGGGCTCGCCACCCGTGAAGCCGATCTCCTCCGTGCCGAAGGCGCCGTCCTCGATCTCGTCGAGATAGGCGGCCACTTCGCGATCGTTGATGTAGACCAGCGCGTCGTTGCTGGGCGATGACTCGATATAGCAGTGCGTGCAGGCCAGATTGCAGAGCGTGCCCGTATTGAACCAGAGCGTGCGCAGCCGTTGCGGCGCGACCACCGCGCGTGGCTCGCCGGCCGCGGTGACGTCCGGATCGCTGAACTTGGTCGGCAGCGGGGGGGCGATGGCAGTGCTTTTCATGGCTGTAACAGTGCCCCGTGGCACCGGGGCTGGCAATGTTCGTCGCAGGCGAGGATCATGTTCGACCGTACGGCAACGTGCCAGCATCGGTTGCAGGGCTTGAAATTGCGGTGCGGGCCCCTATTGCCTGCGCTGTTGCGCGTGACGGCGCCCATATCGAGAAAAGAAATGCCTTTCTACGAGTACAGCTGCCCGCGCTGCGGGTCCGAAAAGGAAGTGCTTCACGGCATCAATGCCAAGCCCGAGGTCGTCTGCGACGCCTGCGAGGGCGAAGTGATGCAGCGCTTGGTGTCTGCGGCGGGTTTCCGTCTCAAGGGCGGCGGTTGGTACGAGACTGACTTCAAGTCCGACAAGCGTCGTAACGTGGTCAGTGACAGCGACGGCACCGCCAAGACCACCGACAGCGCACCGGCGGCGTCGAGCGATAGCAAGGACAAGGGCGCCGACAAGCCGGCTGCCAAGGACAAGAACACCGACAAGCCCGCTGCCAAGAGCACGAGTGGCGACAGCGGGAAATCGGGAAGTACTGCTACGGCAAGCTGAGCCGGCTGGCCGGCTGCGCTCTCGACGGGCGCTGGCCCGCTACAATGCGCGCCCCCGAATCGCCGGAATCCGTCCATGCGTTCTCATTACTGCGGCCAGGTCGAAGAGAGCCTGGTTGACGCCGAAGTCACTGTCTGCGGCTGGGTGCACCGTCGCCGCGATCATGGGGGCGTGATTTTCATCGACCTGCGCGACCGCGAGGGCCTGCTGCAGGTGGTCTTCGACCCGGATCGGGCCGAGATCTTCGCCGAAGCCGAGCGCGTTCGGCCCGAATACGTGCTCAAGATCACCGGTCGCGTGCGCCGGCGGCCGGAGGGCACCGTCAATCCGGAGATGCCCAGCGGGGCGGTGGAGGTGCTCGGCTTGTCGCTGGAGGTGCTCGCCCGCGCCGAAACGCCGCCGTTTCATCCCGAGGACGAGAATGTCGGCGAGGACGTGCGCCTGCGCCACCGCACCATCGACCTGCGCCGCGGCGACATGCAGCGCAACCTGCGCCTTCGCCACCGCGCCGTGGCGGCGCTGCGTCGCTATCTGGACGCCGAGGGCTTCATCGAGGCCGAAACGCCGATCCTGACGCGCGCCACGCCGGAGGGTGCGCGCGACTATCTGGTGCCCTCGCGCACGCACGCCGGGCGCTTCTTCGCGCTGCCGCAGTCGCCACAGCTCTTCAAGCAGCTGCTGATGATGGGTGGCCTGGATCGCTACTACCAGATCGCGCGCTGCTTCCGCGATGAGGATCTGCGCGCGGACCGTCAGCCCGAGTTCACGCAGCTCGACGTCGAGGCCAGCTTCGTTACGCAGGACGACATCATGCGCATCATGGAAGGCATGATCCGGCAGCTCTTCCGCGAGACGCTGGACGTCGAACTCGGCGACATGCCTCATATGAGTTGGGCCGAGGCCATGCGGCGCTTCGGCTCCGACAAGCCGGATCTGCGCAACCCGCTGGAGCTGGTGGATGTCGCCGATCTGGTCGCGGATTGCGACTTCAAGGTCTTCGCCGGCCCGGCCAACGATCCGGGCGGCCGCGTGGCCGCGCTGCGCGTGCCGGGCGGCGGCACGCTGTCGCGCGGGCAGATCGACGCCTACACCAAGTTCGTGGGCCAGTACGGCGCGCGCGGGCTGGCCTGGATCAAGGTCAACGATGCCGCGGCCGGCCGCGACGGGCTGCAGTCGCCCATCACCAAGAACCTCTCCGATGCGGCACTGGAAGGCATCGTCGCGCGCACGGCTGCCGCCGACGGCGACGTCATCTTCTTCGGCGCCGATCGCTTCGGTGTCGTTTGCGACGCCATCGGCGCGCTGCGCCAGAAGGTGGCTGCCGATCTCGATATGATCGCCAGCGGTTGGCGCGCGCTCTGGGTTATCGACTGGCCCATGTTCGAGTGGGACTACAAGGACAAGTGCTGGTTTGCCAGCAACCATCCCTTCACCGCGCCGCAGGGTGGCGACCCGGCGGCGGTCAAGAACGATCCCGCCGGCTGCCTGTCTCAGGGCTACGACATGGTGCTCAACGGCGTCGAGATCGGGGGCGGATCGATCCGCATTCATGACCGCGCCATGCAGGAGGCGGTGCTGGACATCATAGGAATCGATGCGCAGGCGGCGGAAGAGAAGTTCGGCTTCTTGCTGGAAGCCCTTCGATATGGCGCACCGCCGCATGGCGGTATCGCGTTCGGCATCGATCGCCTGATCATGCTGATGGTCGGGGCAGGCTCGATCCGCGACGTCATCGCCTTCCCGAAGACACAGACGGCACACTGTCCGCTGACCGATGCGCCTGGTCGGGTTGAACCGACTGCGCTGCGCGAGCTCTCGATTAAAAGCCTGGCGCCGGCGGCGCCGGCACCGAACACGGCCCCGACGGAGGCTTCATGACGCGGTATTCCCCATATTTCCTGATGTCCGGCGTTTGCGCGCTCACCCTGTTGGCCGGCTGCGACGCCGTCGGCGATGGGGTCGCGCCCACCGGCCTGACGTTCGAGCCGAACTTTCAGGCCACCGGGCTGACCGCTCGCGAAGCCGAGGAAGCACAGGAAGCCTTCGAGAATGGCGAGCCCTTCCGAATCACCGAGTGCATTCCAGCGCAGGCTCGGACGGTGCTGGAGTTCGACAACGGCGCGCGCGAGAACGCCACCCAGCGCAGCGAGAACATTCGCTACTCCAGCAGCGACGAGAGCGTGCTGGAGGTCTCTAATTTCGACATTCCCTTGACGGTCAACCCGGATCAGCCCTTTCCGCGCGGAACGCTGATTCCGCGTTCACCCGGCACGGCCACAGTGACTGTGAATTTCTCGAACTTCGAGACCAGCATGGAGGTCGAGGTCCAGCCGCTCGGGGAGATCGAGCCTTTTGTTGATTTCCCCCGGGCGCTCGCCCCCAATGCCTTCGCCGAGGTCGTCGCCAATGCCGAGGTCAACGGCCAGACGCTATCGGTCAGCAATGCCGCGGCGCTGAAGCTGACGGACGTCAACAGCGGTGATCCGAGCGAAGCAGTACGCAGCGACCGCACTGCGGACGGGCGCGTCTTCGTACGGGGCCTGCTGCCCGCCGTCGATCAACAGGCCGAGCTGGACTTCGCGCTCTGTGATCGCCAGTTCACGCAGGAGTTCGACGTCGCCGAGATTTCCGAGCTGCAGCTGGCGCGCGCCGAAGACGACGGCGAGCCTGCAGTCATCGGCTTCTCGGAGCTGCTGGAGGCCACCGCGGTCTTCGCCGACGGCAGCGAGCAGCGTCTGAGCGAGCAGGTCAGCTTCTCGCGCCCGGAGGAGGAGGATAATCTGCTCCTGCTGCTTAATACGCAGACGCGCGGCAACAGTCTGTTGCTGCCGCTGTCCGGCAGCGAAGGCGACGATCCCGACGAGGGTGAGATCAGCGGTACGGGCGGCGTCGGCACCCTCAACGCCAGCTTCGACCAGGACGCCAGCAGCAGCCTTCCCACCACGGAGCTGCCTGACGGCGTGACGGATCTTCCCGAAGTCGAGGCGACGCCGTTGGAGATACCGGTCCGTCCCGGTCGGGCCGCGGCGCTGCACTGGCGTGTCGAAGCCAACGACGAGGGCGAGCGCGTTCTCGAGCTGCCCCAGGGCTGCGAGACGCAGCCGGGCGTCGAGGCCGATATTCAGATCTTCCGCGGTTCGGACGACTACGTGACGGTGACCCGCGACGTCACGCGCAGCGTGAACTACCTTGTCGGCGATGAAAGTCTCGACGAGGAGGAGGACGAGGCGGATACCGCGCAGGATGAGGAAGAGGAATCCGAGCCCGTTATCAACGTCGTGCGCAGCGGCACACTTTCTTCCCAGCTGCGCGCTGGCACCATCACCGCGGTAGGCGAGGTCGGCGAAGAGGAGCGCCTGCGCGCCGTACTGGTGCAGAGCGGCACGATCCCCGGATTCGACGAGCCGGCGGAGGGCGAAGAGCGGCGCATCGAGGACGAGATCCTCGTGCGGGTTGTCGAAAGGCAGGACTGCGCTCCCTTCGACGACCCCGGTGTTTTAGAATAGTGCAATGAATTCGCTCGATCGCCTGCCGATCAGGGGCTACTGAATTGGCTGCAGCCCTGCAACTCGACGACTTCGCACTGCTCGATGAAGACGAGTGCGAGGCCCGCATCCGCGCTGCCAAGAAGCAGCTCGGAGAACGGGCCGTGCTGCTCGGTCACCACTACCAGCGCGAGGAGGTGTATCGCCACGCTGATCTGACGGGCGATTCCCTCAAGCTCGCGCATCTGGCGGCCGAGACCGAGGCCGAGTTCATCGTCTTCTGCGGCGTGCATTTCATGGCCGAGGTCGCCGACATCGTCACGCACGGCCAGCGCACGGTGGTGTTGCCCGACCTCGCGGCCGGCTGCGCGATGGCCGACATGGCCAACCTGGCCAAGGTGAAGACCTGCTGGCGCGAGCTGGCCGAGGTACTGGACCCGGACGAGCAGGTCACACCGGTGACCTATATCAATTCCGCGGCCGACCTCAAGGCCTTCTGCGGCAGCCACGGCGGCATCGTCTGCACTTCGACGAATGCCCCGGGTGTGCTGAAGTGGGCCTTTGAGCGCCGCGAGAAGGTGCTCTTCTTCCCGGATCAGCACCTGGGTCGCTGGACGGCCTGGAACATGGATATCCCGCTCGACGACATGGTCGTCTGGGATTTCACCAAGAAGATGGGCGGGCTGACGCCCGAGCAGATCCGCAACGCCAGGGTCATTCTCTGGGATGGCTTCTGCTCGGTGCACCAGATGTTTCAGCCCGACCACATCAAGCAGTTCCGCGAGCAGCATCCGGAGGGCAAGGTCATCAGCCATCCGGAGAACGCGCTGGAGGTCTGCCGGGCCTCCGACTACGTCGGTTCCACCGAAACCATCCTCAAGACCGTGCATGCTTCCGAGCCCGGCACGCACTGGCTGGTCGGAACCGAGCTCAATCTGGTCAATCGCCTGGCCGCCGAGATGAAACCCAAGGGCGTGTCCGTGCAGTTCATGTCACCGATGGTGTGCATGTGCTCGACGATGTTTCGCGTTGATCCGCAGCATCTGGCATGGACCCTCGAGAATCTCGTGGTCGGCAACACGGTGAATCGCATCCAGGTGCCGCAGGACGTCGCCGAGCCGGCGCGCGTGGCGCTCGATCGGATGCTCGCCATCGCCTAGCGGAACGCCGCCGCGTTGACCCGCGGCCTTCGTTGCGATCCGCCCCAAGAAAGCAAAAAGGAGTAGAACCACCATGTGGAAGAACGCGCCCAGTCTTGCCGAATTCGATCCAGAAATCGCGCGCGTCGTCGTCGCGGAAGCGGGTCGACAGGAAGCGCACATCGAGCTCATCGCCTCCGAGAACTACGCCAGCCCGGCGGTCATGGCCGCGCAGGGCTCGGTGCTGACCAACAAGTACGCCGAGGGCTATCCCGGCAAGCGCTACTACGGTGGCTGTGAGCACGTCGACGTCGCCGAGCAGCTCGCCATCGCGCGCGTCAAGGAACTCTTCGACTGCGACTACGCCAATGTCCAGCCGCATTCCGGCGCCCAGGCCAATGCCGCCGTCTTCATGGCGCTGGCCGATCCGGGTGACACCATCATGGGCATGAGCCTGGCGCACGGCGGCCATCTCACGCACGGCCACCCGGCCAATTTCTCCGGCAAGCACTACAACGTGGTCGCCTACGGACTCGACGAGGAAACCGGTCTCATCGACTACGACGCCATGGAGAAGCAGGCCATGGAGCACAAGCCGAAGATCCTCATCGGCGGCTTCTCGGCCTATTCGCGCGTCAAGGACTGGGCGCGCATGCGGCAGATCGCCGACAAGGTCGGCGCCTGGTTCTGGGTGGACATGGCCCACGTCGCGGGCCTGATCGCCGCCGGCGTCTATCCCTCGCCGCTGCCGCACGCTCACGTCGTCACCTCCACCACGCACAAGACCCTGCGCGGCCCCCGGGGCGGCATCATCCTCGCCAAGGGCGCGGACGAGAAGCTGCAGAAGAAGTTCAACTCGGCCGTTTTCCCGGGCATCCAGGGCGGCCCGCTGATGCACGTCATCGCCGGCAAGGCGGTGGCCTTCCGCGAGGCACTATCCGACGAGTTCCGCGGCTATCAGCAGCAGGTGATCGCCAACGCGCAGTCCATGGCCAAGGTCTTCGCCGAGCGCGGCTACAAGGTGGTTTCCGACGGCACCGACGACCACCTCTTCCTGCTGGATCTGGTCGCCAAGGACGTCACCGGCAAGGACGCCGAGGAAGCGCTGGGCCAGGCGCACATCACCGTCAACAAGAACGCCGTGCCCGGCGACCCGCGTTCGGCCTTCGTGACTTCGGGCCTGCGTATCGGCACGCCGGCCTCGACGACGCGCGGTTTCGGTGCCGACGAGATGGGGCAGGTCGCCGGCTGGATCGCCGACATCGTCGACGCGCTGGCCAGTGGCGACGCGGAGTCGACCATTACCCGCGTGCGCGGCCAGGTCGAGCAGCTCTGCGCCCGCTTCCCGGTCTACGGTGATACGCCTCGCGTGGCGGCCTGATGGCCGACGGCGCGCGCATCGGCGGGTGACGCCGTGCAGTGTCCCTACTGCCGGCACGCCGATACGCGCGTCGTCGATTCGCGCACTGCGGATGACGGGTCCTCGATTCGCCGTCGTCGCGAGTGCCCCGAATGCGGCGCGCGCTTCAACACCTTCGAACGCGCGCATCTGCCGGTGCCGCCGCTGGAGAAATCCGACGGCAGCACCGAGGCCTTCGACGAGGAGAAGCTGCGTCGCGGCATGGCGCGGGCGCTCTACAAGCGCCCGGTATCCGACGAGCGCTTGCAGGAAAGTATCGACCGCATCGTCGACAAGCTGCGCACCTTCGGGGAGCGCAGTGTGCCGGCCCGCACCTTGGGCGAGTGGGTCATGGAGGAGCTGCGCGAGATGGATCATGTCGCCTATGTTCGCTTCGCATCGGTGTATCGCCAGTTCAATGACGCCCAGGCCTTCCGCGAGGAGATTGAGCGCCTCGAGAGCTCGCCGAGCGCCGAGCTGCGCCGTAATCAGCTGCCGCTGATCGGTGAGGATGACGACAGCGATGCCTCGCGCTGATGGGGCGCCGCGGCACCGCGCACCCTCTCTCCCCCGGCCCCTCTCCCCGGCGGGGAGAGGGGAGTCTGCTGCGATGCTCGGGAATAAAGCCCCTCTCCCCGCCGGGGAGAGGGGTTGGGGAGAGGGGGCCGCGTGAGCGCTTCCTTCTCAGCTGCCGACGCCACCCACATGGCGCGCGCCCTGCGCCTGGCGCGGCGAGGTGTTGGGGCAACGCATCCGAACCCCGCAGTGGGCTGCGTGCTGGTGCGCGACGGGCAAGTGATCGGCGAGGGCTTCCACGCCCGCGCCGGGCAGCCGCATGCGGAAGCGGCCGCGCTGGCGGCGGCCGGCGAGGCAGCGCGCGGGGCCGAGGCCTTCGTCACGCTCGAACCCTGCGCGCACCACGGCCGTACACCGCCCTGCGCCGACGCGCTGATCGCGGCCGGCGTGGCGCGGGTGGTTGCGGCCCACCGCGATCCGGACCCGCGCACGGCCGGGCAGGGGCTCGAGCGCCTGCGCGCTGCCGGCATTGACGTCGCCGAGGGGCTGATGCGCGAGGCCGCGCGCGCGCTCAATCGCGGCTTCATCGCGCGCCTGGAGCGCGGTCGGCCCTTCCTGACGCTGAAGCTGGCGGCCAGCCTGGACGGGCGCACGGCCATGGCCTCGGGCGAGTCGCAGTGGATCACCGGAGCGGCGGCACGCGCCGATGTGCACCGGCAGCGCGCCCGCCATCACGGCATTCTCACCAGCGCGCAGACCGTGCTCGACGACGATCCGCAGCTGACCGCGCGTCCTGCGAGCGGCGCGCCGACGCGTCAGCCGGAGCGCATCGTGCTGGATGCGCGCGGCCGCGTGCCAGCGACGGCGCGTGTCTTCACCGACGATGGCGTGCCGCGCTGGTGGCTGGTCGGCGAGGGCGCCTCCGTCACGCCGCCGGCCGGCGTCGAGATGCTGTGCCTGCCGGGCGCCACGCCGCCGGATCCGTGTGCGGTGGTGCAGCAGCTCGCTGCGGCAGGCTTCAACGACGTTCTGATCGAATGCGGGCCGCGACTCGCGGGAGCCTGGTTGGCCGCCGGCGCGGTGGACGAGCTGCTGCTTTACGTGGCGCCGTCTCTGCTTGGCGACGCGGCGCGGCCGTTGGCGGCGCTGCCTGGGTTGGAACGCTTGGCCGATCGCGTGCAGCTGCGCTGGACGGATGTACGGCAGCTGGGCACGGATCTGCGCATCACCGCCACGCCCGTGGCGGGTCAACAGGAGGGCTGAGCATGTTTACCGGGCTGATCGAGGCCATGGGCCGACTCGAGCAGGTCAGCGAGCGCGACGGCGACCGTCGGCTGCGCATCGTTACGCCATCGGGCTTTCTGGAGGGCGTAGAAGTGGGGGCCAGCATTGCCACCTCCGGGGTCTGTCTCACGGCCGTGGCGCTGGACGGCGACGTCTTCGAGGCCGATGTCTCGGTCGAGACGCTGGACGCCACCACCGCGCGCGAATGGGAGGCCGGCCGGCCGCTGAATCTGGAGCATTCGCTGACGCTGGCCAAGCCGCTCGGCGGTCATCTGGTCTCCGGCCACGTCGACGGCGTCGGCCGGTTGGTTGACCGCCAAGAGGATGCGCGCAGCTGGCGGCTGGAGCTGGAGGTGCCGGAGGCGCTGTCGCGCTACATCGCGCGCAAGGGCTCGGTGGCCGTCGACGGCATCAGCCTGACCGTCAACGACGTCGAGGGCAGCTGCTTTGGCGTTAACATCGTGCCCCACACATGGGCCCACACGACATTGGGCACCACCGAAGTGGGGGCGGCCGTCAACATTGAGGTCGATCTCATCGCACGCTATACCGAGCGGCTGCTGGCCGCGGGCAACGGATCATGAACAAGCCGGACAAGATGGCAACACAGGCCGCGGGCGAGGGCACTACCGACGGCGCGCTCGACAATATCGCCGATGTTGTTGCCGACATTCGCGCGGGAAAGATGGTCGTCATCATGGACGACGAGAACCGCGAGAACGAGGGCGACATCATCATGGCCGCCGAGCATGTACGTGCCGAGGACATCAATTTCATGGCTCGTCACGCGCGCGGCCTGATCTGCCTGACGCTGTCGCCCGAGCGCTGCCGCCAGCTGCGTCTGCCGCCGATGGTCGCGCACGGCGATGACGCGCATCGCACCGCTTTCACCGTTTCCATCGAGGCCGCCGAGGGCGTGACGACCGGCATCTCCGCTTTCGACCGCGCGCACACGATTCGCACCGCGGTGAAGCCGGACGCTTCGCCGCAGGATCTGGTGCAGCCGGGGCACGTATTCCCGCTGATGGCGCAGCCCGGTGGCGTGCTGACGCGCGCCGGCCACACCGAGGCGGGCTGCGATCTGGCGCGACTGGCCGGCGTCGAGCCGGCGGCGGTCATCGTCGAGATCATGAACGAGGACGGCACTATGGCGCGCCGGCCGGATCTGGAGGTCTTCGCGCGCGAGCACGGCCTGAAGATCGGCACCATCGCTGACCTCATCCGCTACCGCCTGCAAGAGGAACACAGCGTCGAGCGCGTCGCCGAGTCGCGCGTCGACACCGAGTTCGGGCCCTTCCGCCTGATCAGCTACGAGGATTCCGCCGACAACACTGTGCATCTGGCCATGGTGCGCGGCACGATCCGGCCCGATGAGCCGGCGCTGGTGCGTGTGCATTTGCGCAATACGCTGGCTGACACCCTGGGCGTGCGCCATCCGGATTTCGGATGGCCACTGCGCCGGGCTCTGCAGCGTATCGCCGAGGAGGATCACGGCGTGCTGGTGGTGCTTCGCAAGCCGGAGTCGCCGCGCGAGGTGGCGCAGCAGATCCAGGAGCTGTCCATGCACGCCCACGCGGAGGGGCCGGTGACGACTGGCGACGACCACGAGGAAGTGCTGCGCACTTACGGCATCGGCGCGCAGATTCTTTCCGATCTCGGCGTCCGCAAGATGCGGGTGCTGTCGGCACCCAAGCGCATGCAGGGCATTTCGGGCTTCGATCTTGAAGTCACCGAATACGTGCCCTGCGACTGAGAGGATGTTCATAAAACTACTGCGCTCCGCATCTTGGTCGCTGGCGGTGCTCGAAATGCTCATGTATCGGCTTATACACTGCGCGTTCTGTGCGCCGGCGGCGACCAACCTGCGTTCGCTCGCCACGTTTTCTAAACACCCTCTCCCCTAGAGGAAGAACAAGCGCATGTCAGATATCAAAAGCGGATACCACGCGCCGCCGGCGCCCTCGGATGGCGAGTTCGCCAATACGCGGGTGGCCGTGATCGCCACGCGCTGGAATGCCGGTGTCGTCGACGCCCTCGTGGACGGCGCGCTGGGCGCGCTGCACGACTGGGGCGTGGCCGAGAACAATATCCGCGTCTACCGCGTGCCGGGCGCCTATGAGCTGCCGCTGGCCTGCGAGCATCTGGCGCGTGGCCAGCACTTCGACGGCGTCGTCGCGCTGGGCGCCGTGATTCGGGGGGACACGCCGCATTTCGACTTCGTCGCCGGCGAGTGCGCGCGCGGATTGCAGCAGGTCATGTTGCGCCACGCCATCGCCGTCGGCTTCGGGGTCTTGACGGTCAACACCCCCGAGCAGGCCGAGGAGCGCGCCGGCGAGGGGCCGGACAACAAGGGCCGCGAGGCCGCACAGGCGGTGCTGGAGATGATTCGCTTCGAATGGGAGGTCGACGCACCGTGAGTGCCGACGCCGCCAAGCCCAAGGCGCAAGGGTCGAGTCGCCGCGGGCTGGCGCGACGGCTGACGGTGCAGGCGCTCTATCGCTGGTTGGTCAACGAGGCCCCTGCCGAGCAGCTGCTGCGCGAGTTCCGTGAGGAGCCGGGCCTCGGCCGCGCCGACGGCGCCTACTTCGACGAGTTGCTGCGTGGCATCACCGACGACGCGGTGCAGATCACCCAGACCTTCGCGCCGCACCTCGACCGGCCGCTGGTCGAGCTCGACCCGGCCGAGCGCGCCATTCTCATGCTGGGGACTTTCGAGTTGATGGCCAAGCAGGATGTGCCCTGGCGGGTGGTGGTTAACGAGTCGGTGAATCTCACCAAGATGTTCGGCGGCGTCGACGAGTCCTACAAGTTCGTCAACGGCGTGCTCGACCGCGTCGCCCACACCGTGCGCGGCGCGCAGGTGCAGGCCGGGCTGTAGCCGGCGCTTCCGCCTTGGACGAGTTCGCGCTCATCCGGCGGCATTTCGCGCGCCCCGCTA
The DNA here is from genome assembly GCF_000733765.1 of Algiphilus aromaticivorans DG1253. Taxonomy (NCBI): domain Bacteria; kingdom Pseudomonadati; phylum Pseudomonadota; class Gammaproteobacteria; order Nevskiales; family Algiphilaceae; genus Algiphilus; species Algiphilus aromaticivorans. The sequence continues at coordinate 998,377 of NZ_JPOG01000001.1, forward strand.
GCGGCATCGTGACGCTGGGCATCGGCGATGACGCGGCGCTGCTGCAGCCCCCGGAAGACTGCGAGACCGTCGTCGCCTGCGACACGCTGGTTGCCGGCCGTCATTTCGCCGGCGACGCCGATCCCGCCGACATCGGCTGGAAAGCCCTCAACGTCAATCTCTCCGACCTGGCGGCGATGGGAGCCGAGGCCGATGCCTTCCTGTTGGCGCTGACGTTGCCCGAAGCCGATGAGGACTGGCTGGCGGCCTTCGCCGGCGGGCTGCGCGAAGCCGCGGATGCTGGTGGCGTCTGCCTGGCCGGTGGCGACACCACGCGCGGGCCGCTGACGATCACGATCACCGCCATCGGCCACCTGCCGCGCAACTCGGCGCTGCGCCGCGACGGCGCCCGCGACGGCGATCTGCTGGCCGTTACCGGAACGCTGGGTGATGCCGGAGCGGCGCTGGCTGGCCACGCCGATGCCGAGCTGCAGCTACGCCTGCATCGACCGCGCGCGCGGCTGGAGGCCGGGCGCGTTCTGCGCGGCCTGGCGCGGGCCGCCATCGATGTTTCGGACGGGCTCCTCGCGGACGTCGGTCATATCTGCCGCGCCAGCCGGGTGGGGGCTGCGGTCCGCGCCGATCGCCTGCCGGCCTCCGAGGCACTGGCAGCGCTGGCTGTGCCGGAGGAACACCGCCTGGCTTGGCAATGCGGCGCCGGCGACGACTATGAGCTGGCCGTGGCAATCTCGCCGCAGGCGCTTGATGCTGCGCAGGCCGCCTGCCTGGACATTGGGGTGCCGCTGAGCGTCATCGGGCGCTTCGTGGTTGGTGAGCGCGCGCGTCTCTTCGACGCAGAAGGCAAGGAATATAACGGCATTACAAATGGATACAGCCATTTTTGAGGGTGAATTCTTGAGATTGTCCGGGCGCCCGCATGGATGAGGCCGGCCGTCGCGCGACCGTGCGCTTCCCGGCGCGACTGATTCTGGGCTCGCCTCTGCATCAGCTCGCCTTCGGTTTCGGGACGGGGCTGGCGCCGGTTGCGCCGGGCACTTTCGGCACACTGCCGGGCGTGCTGCTCTTCCTGGCGCTGAGCTGGCTGCACGCGCCGGCCTACGTGGTCGCGTTGCTAGTCCTGAGTGTCGCGGGCGTGATCATCTGCGGCACGAGCAGCCGGCGGCTCGGCGTGCACGACCATCCGGGTATCGTCTTCGACGAGATGGTGGGCTATTGCGTCGCCGCGCTGCCGCTGCTGCCGGCGCTGGGTTGGCTGGATGTGCCGCTGTGGGCCGGGCTGCTGGTGGTCTTCGTCGCCTTCCGCTTCTTCGATGCGTTCAAGCCACCGCCCATCGATTGGCTGGATGCGCGCCTGGAAGGCGGGCTGGGCATCATGCTCGACGATCTGGCGGCGGGCGTCATGGCGGCTGCGGCCAGCTGGGTGGTGCTTATCGGCCTGGATTTCTTCTTCTGGTGATACGGCGAATCCCACCCACCCGCGGGTAGGTTGCCGGGCCGGGAAGTGTGGCAATCTCGCCCGCTGCTCACCTCCATCGACTGGCGGGAAGGAACGGGGAATGACGGATAAAACGGTACGCATCGGCTGCGCTTCGGGTTTCTGGGGGGATACCAATACCGCTGCGGAGCAGCTGGTTTCCAGGGGCAACATCGACTATCTGGTCTTCGACTATCTGGCCGAGATCACGATGTCCATACTCGCCGCCAAGCGCATGCGCGACCCCGACGAGGGCTATGCCAACGACTTCGTGCAACACGTCATGGGCGGGCTGGCTCCGCAGTTGGCCGCCAAGGGCATCAAGGTCATCGCCAATGCCGGCGGCGTCAATCCGCTGGCCTGCAAGAAGGCGCTGGAGGAGGTGCTGGCGGCCGCCGGCGTGTCGATGAAGGTGGCCGTGGTGCTGGGCGACGATCTCATGCCACGCAAGAAGGAATTCGCCGGCGCAAAGGAGTGGGAGAGCGGCGAGCCGCTGCCCGACAACATTGTCTCGATGAACGCCTATCTGGGTGCGCTGCCAGTGGCCGCCGCGCTGGCCGAGGGGGCGGATATCGTCGTCACCGGCCGCTGCGTGGATTCGGCGGTGGTGTTGGGGCCGCTCATGCACGAGCACGGCTGGGGGGCGCAGGATTTCGATCTGTTGGCTGCCGGCTCGCTGGCCGGCCACATCATCGAGTGCGGCGCGCAGTGCACGGGCGGCAATTTCACCGACTGGCGCTGCGTGGCCGACGGCTACGCCGAGATGGGCTTCCCCATCGCCGAGGTCGCGGCCGACGGCAGCATGGTGATCAGCAAGCCGGAGGGTACCGGCGGCGCCGTGTTGCCCGGCACGGTGCTGGAGCAGATGCTCTACGAGATCGGTGATCCTCGAAGCTACTACCTGCCCGACGTCATCTGCGACTTCAGCGAGGTCACCGTCGAGGATCTGGGCGGTGATCGGGTGGCCATGCGCGGTGCGCGCGGTCGCGCCCCGACGGGGCAGTACAAGGTCAGCGCCACGCACCCGGCCGGCATGCGCTGCGCCGCGCTTTTCATGATGGCTGGCCCCGATGCGGTGGCCAAGGGCCACGCCGTGGCCGAGGCCATCATCACCAAGGTACGTAAGCAGTTCGCCGAGCGCGGGATGGGGGATTTCACCGGCGTGGACATCCACGCCGTGGGCGCGGAAGAAAGCTATGGGCCGCATGCCCGTGCCGGCGCGCGGGCTACGCGCGAGGTGGCGATGAAGATCGCCGTCCAGCATCCGGACGCCAAGGCTCTGCAGCTGTTTTCACGCGAGATCGCGCAGGCGGCCACCGGCATGGCGCCCGGCTACACCGGCTACTTCGGTAGCGGGCGTCCGCAGCCGCACATGGTGCCGAAGCTGTTCTCGACGCTGGTCGACAAGGCGGCTGTGCCCGTAGAGGTCGCTGTCGAGGATCGCCGCGTGACGGTGGATATCCCGCTGATAGATGCCCCCGGTGAGCCGCGTGCGGCCGTTGAGCCACCGGCACCGGGGGAGGCCACGGATCTGCAGGAAGTGCCGCTGTTGCGCGTAGCCATGGCGCGCTCCGGCGACAAGGGCGATCACGGCAACGTCGGCGTTATCGCGCGCAAGCCCGAGCTGTTGCCGTGGATCGCCGACGCGCTCAGCGGGGAGGCTGTGACTGCCTATTTCGCGCATCTGCTGGATCCGGATCGCGGCACTGTGGCGCGCTGGTATCTGCCCGGCTCGCACAGCTTGAATTTCCTGCTGCGCCACGCCCTCGGCGGTGGCGGTGCGGCCAGTCTGCGCACGGATCCGCAGGGCAAGGCCTTCGCGCAGATGCTACTCGATCATCCCGTGCAGGTGCCGGCGGAGCTGCTGGAGGGGCTTTGAGGCATGCGGCGGCCGATCGTCGGCAGTAGGGGCGAAGGGCCGCTGCTGCGGCCGCGTTACAATATGCCGAACAAATACCAACAGGGATGCGGTGTCGCTGGCCGGCACCGCCATGACTGGGATACGCCATGTCAGAAGAACGCGATGTAATGGAATACGACGTGGTCGTCGTCGGCGCCGGCCCGGCCGGGCTGTCCGCGGCGATTCGTCTGAAGCAGCAGGCCGAGGCGGCCGGCAGCGAGATCAATGTCTGCGTCGTCGAGAAGGGCTCCGAGGTTGGCGCCCACATACTCTCCGGCGCGGTCTTCGAGCCGCGTGCCCTCGACGAGTTGATGCCCGACTGGAAGGACAAGGGTGCGCCGCTCAACACGGCCGTCACCCGCGACGAGATGCATCTGCTCAAGTCGCCGGAGAAAGCCTCCAAGCTGCCCAACGCCATCGTGCCGCGGACCATGCACAACCAGGGCAACTACATCATTTCCCTGGGCAAGCTGGTGCGCTGGCTGGGCGAGCAGGCGGAGGCGATGGGCGTCGAGATCTATCCCGGCTTCGCGGCGCAGGACGCCATCATCGAGGACGGCGTGGTGCGCGGCATTGTCACCAATGACCTCGGCGTGGCGCGCGACGGCGGTCACAAGGAAGACTTCTACCCGGGCATGGCGCTGCGCGCCAAGTACACCCTTTTCGCCGAGGGCTGCCGCGGCCATATCGGCAAGCGGCTGATCAGCCAGTACGGCCTCGACGAGGATCGCGACCCGCAGCACTACGGCATCGGCCTGAAGGAGCTGTGGGAGATCGACCCGGCCAAGCACGAACCCGGTCTGGTCGTTCACGGCGCCGGCTGGCCGTTGGATGACGACAATCCCGGCGGCTGGTTCCTCTATCACCTGGAGGACAACCTGGTATCGGTGGGCCTGATCGTCGATCTGTCCTACGAGAACCCCTATCTGTCGCCCTTCGACGAGTTTCAGCGCTTGAAGCATCACCCGGTGCTGGCCAAGCATCTCGAGGGCGCCAAGCGCGTCTCCTACGGCGCGCGCGCCATCACCAAGGGCGGCCTCAACGCGCTGCCCAAGATGACCTTCCCCGGCGGCGTGCTGATCGGCTGCGACGCCGGCACGCTGAACTTCGCCAAAATCAAGGGCAGTCATACGGCCATGAAGTCCGGCATGCTCGCTGCCGAGGCCTGCGCCGAGAAGCTGCTCGCCGGCACCGAAGGCGGCGACGAGCTCACCGGCTACGCCGAGGCCTTCGAGAAGAGCTGGCTCTACGACGAACTCAAGGCCAGTCGCAACTTCGGGCCAGCGATTCACAAGTTTGGCGCCTTCTTCGGCGGTGCCTTCAACTTCATCGAGCAGAGCCTGCTCGGCGGCCACGTGCCGTGGACGCTGCACGATCTCGTGCCGGACCACGCCACGCTGAAGCCGGCTGATCAGGTGCAGAAGATCGAGTATCCCAAGCCGGACGGCAAGCTCTCCTTCGACAAGCTGTCCTCAGTTTTTCTGTCGAGCACCAATCACGAGGAAGACCAGCCGGTGCATCTGACACTGGCCGATGCCAGCATCCCGATCGAGCACAACCTGCCGAAGTTCGCCGAGCCCGCGCAGCGCTATTGCCCGGCCGGCGTCTACGAGGTTGTCGACGACGAGTCGGGCGGCAAGCGCTTCCAGATCAATGCGCAGAACTGCGTGCACTGCAAGACCTGCGACATCAAGGATCCGGCGCAGAACATCACCTGGATCGCCCCGGAAGGTGGTGGCGGTCCGAACTACGGGACGATGTAGCGAGCCGGCTGCTCAACCAACAAGAGCCAAATTTTTCTCTGATTCATGGGGTTACTTTTGAATCCTCAGGTATCGAAAGAATCTTTGGCTCGCCGCTTTTCGACATCAGCAAGGAATAGAGGTCATTCATGAAAGCTCTGGTCAGCGTCAAGCGCGTTGTCGACTACAACGTGCGTATCCAGGTCAAGAACGACGGCTCCGGTGTGGTCACCGACGGCGTCAAGCACTCGATGAACCCCTTCGATGAGATCGCCATGGAAGCAGCCATGCGTCTCAAGGAGAAGGGCACCGTTACGGAGATCGTGGCCGTGACCATCGGCGGTGCCAAGTGCGAGGAAACCCTGCGCACGGCGCTGGCTTTCGGCGCCGATCGCGCCATCCACGTCAAGAGCGAGGAAGTGGTGGAGCCGCTGACCGCAGCCCGCGCGTTGAAGGCGGTCTTCGAGAAGGAATCCCCGGATCTCTTCTTCATGGGCAAGCAGGCCATCGACGACGATGCCAACCAGACCGGCCAGATGACCGCCGCACTGCTCGGCCGCCCGCAGGCAACCTTTGCCTCGGAAGTCGAGGTGAGTGATGGCAAGGCCAAGGTCACTCGCGAGATCGACGCCGGTCTCGAGACGCTGGAAGTGGATCTGCCGGCCGTCATCACGACCGACCTGCGCCTCAACGAGCCGCGCTACCTGAAGCTGCCCGACATCATGAAGGCGAAGAAGAAGCAGATCGACGCCACCAGCCTGGACGAGCTGGGTGTCGAAGCCGCGCCGCCAATCAAGGTCACCAAGACCGCACCGCCGCCGGAGCGCAGCAAGGGCGAGATGGTCAAGGACGTCGACGAGCTGGTCGAGAAGCTCAAGTCCAAGGGCCTCGTCTAAGACGCGGTCAAACGGAAAATCAAGGAAATCATCATGAGCAAGATTCTTCTTATCGCCGAGCACATCGAAGGTCAGCTGAACAGCGGTGTGGCCAAGGCCATGGACTGTGCGCAGCAGATTGGCGGTGATGTCGATGTCGCGGTCTTCGCCGACTCCGGTCAGGCCGTCGCCGAGCAGGCTGCCAAGCTGGCTGGTGTGTCCAAGGTGCTGGTCGTCGACAATGCGGCCAACGCCCATCCCATGGCCGCCATACTGGCGCCGCAGATCGTCGCGCTGGCGCAGCAGGGTGGCTACAGCCACGTGCTGGCGCCGAACACGACCACTGGCAAGGATCTGATGCCACGCGTCGCCGCGCTGCTGGGCGTGCCGCAGGTGACCGACATCATGGCCGTGCACGGCCCGAACAGCTTCGATCGGCCGATCTACGCCGGCAACGCCATTATCACCGTCGAGGCGCCGGCCGAGCCGATGATTTGCGCCACGGTGCGTCTGGCTTCCTTCCAGCCGGTGGCTGCCGACAACAGCGCGGCCGTGGAAGCGGCCAGCGTCGATGCCGAGCTGCCCGACCACACCCGTTTCGAGGGGCTGGAAGTGCACAAGTCCGATCGCCCGGACTTGCAGTCGGCCACGAAGGTCGTCTCCGGTGGCCGCGCGCTGGGCTCTTCCGAGAACTTCGACATCATCTACAAGCTCGCCGACAAGCTCGGCGCGGCGGTCGGGGCCTCGCGCGCGGCAGTGGATTCCGGATATGTGGCCAACGATATGCAGGTGGGTCAGACTGGCAAGATCATCTCGCCGGAACTCTATATCTGCGCTGGTATCTCCGGCGCGATTCAGCATCTGGCCGGTATCAAGGATGCGCGCACCATCGTTGCCATCAACAAAGACGAAGAAGCGCCAATCTTCGAGGTGGCTGACTATGGGTTGGTAGCCGACCTCTTTGAGGCCGTGCCGCAGCTGACTGAGAAGCTGTAGACAACCGTCCCGCCGTCGGTTGTTCTTCTACGCCCCGGTTCCGCCGGGGCGTTTTTGCTTGCAGGAGAGAGTTAGATGGCTTATCGATCGATACTCGCGCCGGAACTGTTCCAGGACCAAACCATCATCGTGACCGGTGGCGGTAGCGGTATCGGCCGCTGCTGCGCGCATGAACTTGCCAGCCTGGGCGCACACGTCGTGATTACCGGGCGCAAGGCGGAGAAACTGGAGGCGACTGTCGCCGAGATCCGCGAGGACGGTGGCAACGCCGACTTCGAGGCCTTCGATATCCGCCAGGAAGAGGACGTTGCCGCCGCGATCGAGCGCATTGTCGCCGCTCGTGGTCGCATTCATGGCCTGGTCAACAACGCTGGCGGTCAGTACCCGACGCCGCTGGAAGCGATCAGCAAGAAGGGCTGGGAGGCCGTGGTTGCGAGTAATCTCACCGGTGGCTTTCTGGTGGCGCGCGAGTGCTTCAAGCAGATCATGCAGGCGCAGGGCGGCGCCATCGTCAACATCATCGCTGACATGTGGAACGGCATGCCGGGCATGGGACATTCCGGTGCGGCGCGCGCTGGCATGCTCAACTTTACCGAGACTGCGGCTACCGAGTGGGCCAGTGCCGGTGTGCGCGTCAATGCTGTGGCGCCGGGCTACATCGCCTCCAGCGGTATGGATCATTACGATCCCGATTTCGCCCGCAAGGTGATTCCGAAGCTGAGCCGTCTGGCGCCGATGCAGCGCATGGGCGAGGAAGCCGAGGTTTCCAGCGCCATCTGCTGGCTGCTTTCCGAGGGCGCGGCCTTCGTCACCGGCAGTTGCATCAAGGTGGACGGAGGCAGCTCTCTGGGCATCAAGGCCTTCGAGCTTGAGGCACACGATCGCGCACCCCGATACGAAGGCTTTCACCGCGCGCGGCGGCCGAAAGCGCTGGACGTTGATCGCTGAAGTCGTCGCAGCGGCATTAAGGCCGGCTTTGCGCCGCGCGCTATCGGCGCGCTAGGCTCCGATCTGTGCCGGTATGTTCTCCGGCTTCGGGGGAGGGCAGGGATGCGTCTTCGTGGCAGGCAGCGCGGTTTCACGCTGATCGAGATCCTGATCGTTATCGCCATCGTCAGCATCCTGTCGGCGATCGCGGCGGGCACCTATGTGCACTTCCTGACCAAGGCCAAGCTGAGCGAGGGCCTTGTGCTGCTCGGCCCAGTCAAAATGGCCGTCTCGGAGTACCACGCTCAACATGGCCGAATGCCGCAGAGCAGCAACTGGCTGGCGCTGCTCAAGGAACTTGGTCTTCCCGCCAGTACGGCGACCGGTGCTGGCTCCGGAGAGTATGTCGAGCGCATCTGGTGGAACAACAGCGAGCGTGAGATCCGCATCCGATATGGCTTTTTCCCCATTAAGGGAAAATTGCTGGTGCTGCGGGCCGAGGTAAGTAACGGCACCCACCTACGCTGGCGATGCACAACCCCTGCAGGCGGCGATGCTATTCCGTCGATCTATTTGCCTGCGAGCTGCCGCGACGGCGCTTCCTGACCGACCGCCGCCGCGGTCGCCTGAGACCGCTCTAAGCCTTGGCGCGGCGCTTCATTTGACGCTGCATGCGCAGGGTCATCCAGATGCCGCTGATGCCCAGCCAGATGGAAAGGATGCCAACGATATTCACGATCCAGACGCCGGCTTCACCGAAGATCTGCCCGCTGTGAAGGTCCAGCAGTGCGCGCTCGGCCGGCAGGCTGGGACGTGAATAGGGCGCCAGCGCGTCGCGCTGCGCTTCGGACAGTTCCGACGGGCCGGACCAGCGCACCTCGGCTGGGGCGATAGGCTCCCAACTCATACCGCCATCGGGGCTCTGGTACGACTCCGTTTCGCCGCGTATCGCCACCACGTCGCCATTGACCGTTCCCATTTCCTGGATGGTGCGCAAAGGCAGAATCGGTGGGGTCAAGCGGTCGTAGACCGAGCCATCGGTTGTCAGCAGCAGTAGCGACTCCCGTCCGGCCACGTAAAGAAGCTGTTGGCCCGACGCGCTGCTCGCGACCATGCCGCGCGGTTTGCTGATGGAAAAGTCGACCGGCTTGCTGTCTAGGAACAGAGTGTCGCCCCCTTCGGCAAGCCAGTGGTTACCTGCGACGAAGCCTTCGCGGGGCGGGGATGCTTTGAGCCCGTAGAGTGACATCAGCGCCGGCCAATCGATACGGGCGGTGTCGTAGCCCCACTCCGCGCTCTGATTGATGAGAAAGCCGCTCGCCCCCAGCCAGATCATGAAGGCAAAGGCGAAGACGCCAGCGCGCTTGTGCCACTTGCGTAGGAAGGCGGCCAGAGAATTTCGTTGCGCGCTGGTCTGGGTCTTCGCTGCGCGGCGTTGCCGCCACTCGCGGATCAGCTGCGGAAGAACCCCGTTGAAGCGTGTGTCCGAGGTTGCCAGCGCACTGTCGCTGCTATTCGAGATTTCGAGCGAAGAATCCGCCATGGTCAGTTCACCAGGCTGTCAAGTGTGATTGCGGTGCGCGCCTTGCGCTTCATCATGTCCACGGACTCGGTGGCGCCGGTAATGCTGTCCACTGTCTGGTCGAGGCCGTTGCCATCCGCCCGCGCGCCTTCGAGCTGCTCGAGAAAGAAATCTTCTCCCACTTCCTCGCCACGGGATTCCCGGTAGGTCAGTACGCGCGCGGCCACTACTGTGCCGTCCTTCACGACAAAGCCACTGGTCGTGGGTTGATAGCCTTCCTTGCCGATGTCGTCGAAGATCCAGGCGGTCTTGCCATCGGCGCTCCAGTAGTGCAGTCGCGGCTTCGGAAAGGGGCGGCCATAGACCTCGCGGATGCGTTGCTGCTCGCTGTCACCCAGCTGCAGGACTTGCGGCGACGGCGGTTCTCCGTCGAATGCTTCCTTCAGGAAGTCCTCGGGTTCCTGAAAGTAGATGTAGAACTCGAATTTCTCCTCGGCGTGCGCGACGCTAAGCACGTAATCGAAAAGGAAGAGCGCTGCGCCTACACACATCGCTGCGATGCCCAGCAGCTCGATGGAAGAGGTAGGTTGCGCGGTACGGCATCGTGGGTCGTCGACCGATCGATGCCCTGTTACTGCTCGAATCAGGGCCCCTACGGGGCGAGTCTTTTTATTGCGCATGAGCTTATGTGATTCTGGTTTGGATGAAGATTTGTGGCGAAGGCGGTCGCGTTCCGTGCGGCCGCGGTCAGCTGGGTATTCCGCCGCATTGCGACATGCCGCCGCACTGGGCGGCATGTCGCGACGGATGCGTGAGCTACTGCGTCACGATGTCGAAGGTGAAGGGGGCCAGACCAGCGATGATCTGGTTGCACTCGTAGTAGTGATAGTTCACGCGTTCGCAGGCGTTGTAAGCCGCTTCAACCACGGCGTTGAACTCGCTCATGGTGATCCCGAGATCGGAATGTGCAGCCGACATGCTCGCGCCCATGTATTCCACATTGCCACCCAGAACACGCTGCACGAGCTGCGTGTTCAGAGCGATCTGGCGGTCGATGTTGCCGAACTCTATGAAGATGGGCGCGATCCGGGTGTCGAGCAGGATGTAGTGGAATAGAGCTTCCACCCACATGCGGACGCCTTGCTCGCCGCCGAGCGATTCCACCGTTCCACTGGGTATCCCAGGGAAGGCTTTGGCCTTGCCCGATTCGCCGTAGGCCGAGCCGTCCTGAGCGAGGACAGGTGTCGTGGCACAGGCCGCCACCGCGACGGCGGTGCATGCGAAGAGCTTTTTGATGGCTGAGGTTGAGAGTTTCATGGTTGTACTCCGATGATTGCTTGTTGGTAACGATGCGCCTTGCCCGCGAACGGGCAGATGCGCTTGCTGCAGGTGGGTCTAGAAAGTCGCGTGCATCGACATGTAGAAGCCGTGCTGCTCGGGTGTCAGCGTGATGTTTCCGAGCATCGCGTAGGCGACCGTGAACGAGAGGTTCTTCGTCGGGGCATAGGCGAAGAAGACATCCACCCAGTCGCTTTCGTCGAGCTGCGTCAGCGTGTCGCCGATGTCGAGCCCCAGACCGCCGAGCAGATCGGTGACGGGAGTCAGATCCAGGGAGCCCAGCGCGACGCTGCGGCCGTCCAGGTTGTCACCGTGTTGTGCGTACTCGACGCCGATAGCCGTCTGCTTGTTGAGCAGATGGGCGATAGAGCCCTCGAAGCGGATCTCCTTCTCGTTCTCGTCACCGCCGCCGAAGCCTGTCAAACCGGTCTGGTTGGCCGAGGTATAGCGGGCGGTGATGTTGAACAGCGTGCTGATCGGGAAGAAGATCTTGGTGGCGGCGATGTAGCCTTCCCAGTCTTCTGCCTTGTTCGCCTGCAGGGTACTCAGCAGTGCCTCGTTCTCGTTAACCTTGTAGAAGCCGCCGATGGCGACCTGCGGGATCAGGCTCTGCGAGTTGTAGACTGCGTCGCCGAAGAGCCTGAGCTTGGCGCCGTAGACATCCATCTTGATGGTGGTGTTGAAGGGGTCGATGCCCGCCCCAGCGCCATTCAACAGATCGAGGGCAAGGCCGACCGTATCGAAGGTGGTGCCAGTCGGAAGAACGTTGCGCGAGTACGACAGCTCGAAGCGGTCATAGAAACCGAATGCCACGCCCAGCGCATTCAGGCTGTAACCCGGAAGATTGGCGTAGGTGTAGCGGATACCGCCGTTGATGCCGTCACGGCTTCCGTAACCGGTGATTGTGGCCCAGGGGGTGATGCCGCCACCACCTGCACCGTCGATCATGCCAACGCCGCCAGTCAGGAATACCTTGCCGTCGTTGTACTGCGCCCAGCTGCTTGTGGAGAACACGCTGAGACAAGCGCCGAGGACGGTTGCACAAGCGAGTTTCGTAGTCTGCATTTCACGTATCTTTTTCATTGGGTCTTGCTCCCTGGTATCGAGTGTGTGCCGTAGGGGTTTCTGGTCGGCACTTCGCGATGACAAAAAAAAAGTCCACCCTCAGCAGTAGCTGAGAAAGCGGACTCCTTCGCCGGTGTGATTGGCGGCGCTGCCAATCAGACTGCTTTGTAGTGACGCCGTCATCGGCGCTGGGTGAATATCAGCAAATGCCGTGCCAATCTTCGGAAAGCTGGCAATGGCGTGCTGTGTGCGCGTTCTTGGGGCTCGCCCTGCTGGACCCGGAGTCGCGTTCAGGTGAGGCTGCGGCCGCAAAGCGGGCGGCTTTGCGCACCAACGGTGCACCGCCGCTGCCCTTAGATGCTGCAGCGCACCATTCCGAGGCATCGCCTGGACGGAGGTCGGCTGCTTCCATCTCGACGGTGAGTCAACGGAACGTGTCGACAGTAGGCGCTGCCAAGGCCGGCGACGTGCCGTGAAGTCAGGGGGTGACGTCTACACGCTGGCACATGGCTTGCTATTCAAGCTTGCATGCGCTCGTACCGCAGCGGCGCGCTTGGACCGAAGGCGGTCACCGATCTGGACCACAGCGTCACCTGCGTTGCAGCGCACTTTTCGCGCGCGGCGAGGGGCGCAGCTATTCAGGAAGCGCCGTTCGATGACCTATCAATTTTCCGCAACTCTTGCGTCGCATACGCGATGCAGTGATAACCGCTGGAGCCCTTCATGCGCTCCAATCTGAGCCCTCGGTACGCCACTTTCGTTGCGCGGCGCAGCGGATGGGCCGTGCTCGCAGTGGCCGTGCTGACCGGCGTTGTCGCCGCAGGCGCGGTGCTCGGTGACCGAGTCGCGGGCGATATCGGCGAGGTCAGCATGCGCTCGCCCGCGCACGAGGCGCGGGATGTCATAGAAGCCACTTACGCGTCCACGCAGCACATCGACTCCTACATCATCGTGCGCGATGGCGCCGAGCGGCTGCCCGGCATGGCTGCGGTGCTCAGGGGGCTGCGTTTCCAGGCCGCGATCACGTCGCATCCCGAAATTGCGCCCACGCTTGTTGCGACCGATGCGGTGAAGGGGTTGGAGAATTTCGTCGGGCGTGCGGCCTGCGCGATGGAGGCTGAGAAAGTTGCTGACGAGTCCGGGGCATCTCTGCCCCGGCAGGAAGGAACGCGCGTGGCGCAGGCGGACTGCGACCTGCACGCTCAGATCAGCGCCGTCGAGCGCCTCGCGGAGGCGGAGTTTCGCGCGTTGATTGCCGCCGTGGTCGATCCTGCTACCGCGCCGGCCGGCAGCAATCCGCGGCGCTTCCTGCCGGTAGGTGCTGAGGGCGAGGATGTCCCGCGTGGCCCGCGGGCGATGCTGCTCTCGCAGCGCAACCCTAATAGTGCGCCAGTTTCGATGGAGGAGGTGCGGCGTGCGCAGCTTCGTATCGACGCCATGCTGTCCGATTGGTTTGACGGCGCCTTCATTCACGGCGAGGGCGTGGCGAAAGCTGAATCGACCCGTGCTGTGGCGGACAGCTTTAGGTTGATCACGCCGATAGCTCTGGTCTTGCTTGCAGTGGTGCTCACGCTGACATTGCGCGACCCGTGGGACATCGCATTGACGCTGCTTGGTGTCGTTGTCGTCGTGCTTTGGCTTCAGGGCTTGCAGGGGTGGCTGGCGATCCCCTCGACGTCGATCCTCATCGCAGTGCCTTTCCTGCTTGTGGGTCTGGGCGTCGACTACGCGCTGCATGTGCTCATGCGCTATCGCGAAGCGGGCGAGACGCCGGCGGAGGGCCTTGCCGATGGGATACAGGGACCGGCGCCTCGCGACGCGATGACACGGGGTTTGCTCCCTGTGCTGCCCGCGCTCGGCATTGCGGCTGTATCCACGGCCATCGGCTTTCTCGCCAACATCTTCAGCCCGCTGGAATCCATCCGCGACTTCGCCTTGATCAGCGGCTTGGGCATTCTGGCGACGCTGCTTGTCTTCACCAGTTTCGTGCCTGCGCTCAAGGTGCTGCTCGAAACCTTTCTGCAGAAGCGCGGGCGGACGCGTCGCAGACACGCTCTGGGCCGGGCGCCAGGGCTGCTTAACCGCCTTCTTCTTGCGGCCGCTTACGCCGGGGTGCGTTGGCCTTGGCGCGTGAGCTTTCTTGCGCTGGTGTTGGCGGTGGCAGGTTTCGTTGCGGCGCTCGGTATCGACACCAGCTTCAAGCGAACGGATTTCCAACCTTCCAAGGCCCCCAGTTGGTTGCGGAGCCTGCCCGCGCCTCTGGCACCGGCGGATTATTCCGTCAAGGACAACTTCGCCTATCTGCTCGACCATTTCGGCCTGATCGCACGGCCGATGGAGGCCGAGATTCTCCTGCGTGGTGACGTGACCTCGCCGGAGATGCTGCAGGCTATCGAGGCCGTATCCTTGCGCGCGACACGTAACGGCACCTTTGTGACCGCCAGCCCGGCTGGCTTGATCCGCATGGCCGCGCGCTCCGATGCCGACTTTGCCGCCGCACTCGCCGAGCGTGACGATGATGGGGACGGCTTGCCCGACCGCGACGTAGCGACCCTCTACGATCAACTGTTTACGCTCTCACCTGATCGCGCTGCCGAGGTTCTGTATCGCGGGGAGGGTGTCTATCAATCAGCGCGGCTGCCGATAGGTCTGCTACTGAATGCCTCCGTGCAGGACATCGCTACGGACATTAGCGCGCTGGCCAGCATCATCGAAGAACGTGCGCCGGTGCGCGCAGTCGCGACGGGTCGGCCGGTGCTCAGTGCCAAGGTGCAATCCGCTTTGTTCGCGACCCTGGTCGAAGGCTTCGCCATCACTCTGATCGTTATCGCAGCCCTGCTCGCCGTGCTTTACGGCATGCGGTGGCATGCGCCTGGTGTGGGACCGCTGCTCTTGCTGCCGGTGGTAGTGGCCTTGGCGTGTCTGCTTGGTCTGATGCGCTTGCTCGGGATCCCCTTCAACTCGGAGACGGTGGTGATCACGAGCCTCGCTATAGGCATCGGGGTCGACTACAGCGTGCACATCGGCGAGCGCTTCCTGAGCGCGCGTGCCAGGGTGGGCGGGGTGTCGCTGCATGACGCCATGCAGGAGGTCTTGACCGGTACCGGCGGCGCATTGCTTGGCAGCGCGGTGACGACGGCCTGCGGTTTCGGCGTTCTGGCACTGGCAACATCGCCGCCTTTGCAGCGCTTCGGCCTCGTTACGGGCATGTCCATCCTGCTGGCCTTGCTGGCCAGCGTCGTGTTGCTGCCGAGCCTCTTGGTGCTGCGCGAGCGGTGGCTTTCGGTGCGTGCCCAAGTGCAGTAGGTCGGTAGGGTGGCGCAGGGTGGTAGCGTGGCCATAAAAAATGCCCCGCATATGCGGGGCAAATGGTCTCTACAGACCGGGAGAGACCTCATGCCCGCTACCGGTTTCGATCCTTCGAAACGCGGCAGCGGCCTTTGCTCACGGGGCCTTGACCTCGATGGTCCCCTTCATTCGCGGATGCATGGAGCAGTGGTACTCGTAAGTACCGGGCTCGTCGAAGGTGTGGGACCAGGTCGACTCCATATGCAGACGCCCGCTCTTGGTGCCGTCCGCGAGCGTGACTTTGTGGTTCGAACCGTCGTAGTTGGTCCAGACGACGGTCGTACCCGGCGTTACTTCGAGCACTTCGGGGTCGAAGCGCATGAAATCGACGATGTCTACCTTCGCCGACCCTTCGGGTGGGGGTGATGCGTCTTCTGCCCCGGATGCAATAGGAGCAACGGCGAAGAGCAGGGCCGCCGCCAGCATGGTTGGCGGCTGTAGCAGGTGTCGTAGGGTCATGGGACTCATGGAACTCCTTAGTCACTGGGGGATACGACGACTCTTCCGGTCATCGAGGGGTGGATGCCGCAGCTGTACTCGTAGCTGCCGCTCGCTTCGAAAGTGCGCTCGTAGCTGTCGCCGGTTGAGAGCTCCGGGCTTTCCGTGTCTTCGAATGCGACGATGTGAGCGCGCCTGTCGGCGTTGACCCAGGTGACGGTCGTGCCGACGGGCACGGTGAGTGCCTCTGGCGAGAACTCGAAGTTCTCGATGGTCACTGTCGAATCCGACGTCACAGCATCGGCGGAAGTGTCCGAAGAGGCGTCTTCTTCGGGTGTCCCGGCGCTCGTATCGGCTTCGGGCGGAGCCTTCTCAGGGCCGCCTTCTTCCACAACGTGCAGTTCCGCGCGGCGATTGGCAGCACGTCCCTCGGCGGTGTCGTTGTCGTCGATGGGCTGCAGTTCGCCGAATCCGCGCACGCTCATGCGACCCTCGGCAACACCCAGCGAGACCAAGCGCTGCTTGACGGCTTTCGCGCGCCGCGAGGAGAGATCATCGTTGTAGGCTTCGGAGGCCGAGTCGTCGGTGTGTCCGCGAATCTCGACCTTGAGGTCCGGGCGTTCGACCACCAGAGCTTCCGCGACGCGCTCCAATGTTCGCCTCGCGCTCTCGTCGAGCTCGGTGCTGTCGACCGCGAAGTTGACGCCTTCGAGCACGATGGTGTCGTCCTGCTCGCAGCCGGACAGGTCGACAGGGCCGTCCGGACCCGTTATCGCGCAGGGCGCTTCCACGACCCGCACGGGCTCCGGCTCGGGCTCGGGCATCGGTTCCGGAGCTGGTGGCGCCGCGGCTGCTACGGCCGTCGCGGCGCCGAAGGGGAGCTTCAGTCCCAGATTGATGCGCGGTTCCTCGACATCGGCCGCGCTCTGGTAGAGCGCCTCGACGACGAAGGACATGTTGCCGAAGCCGCCCATCTCATAGCCGAGCCCGCCACTGTAGTGGCCATGGTTGCCGGCCAGTGCCTGCAGATGCAGGTAGAGATTGCCAGCGAAGGGGTAGAGATTCAGGCCCAGGCCGCCGCCGTAGAGATCGAAGTCGCCGCCGTCGGGGCAGGCTACGCCCAGACCGCCGCAGAGCAGGCCGCTCTCCTCCGGATCGACGTCGCCGTAGTCGAGATAGCTGGCACTGAGTTCGACGGCCATATATTCCGTCAGCCGGCGGCCCACGGCCAGGGCTGCGCCATAGCCGTCGTCGGTATGACGCTCGTCGTCCGCGAAGACATAGGAGGCCATGGGCATTACGTAGTAGCGACTGTCGTAGTCGGCGGCAGCTCCCGATGCCGGCAGGAGTAGTGCGAGCCAGGCCAAGCCGATTGTTGCGGTACGCGACCACGCCTGCCTGGCATGTGCCGCGAGGCTATCTACGTTCGTCATTGCGCTTCTCCCTAGTTGTCCATCTTCGTGCCGGTCGACGGCCTTCGGGCTTATTGGTGCCCCAACAAAAAAGCCCACCCCGCCCTTGAAGGGCTGGATGGACTTCGCTATCCGAGGGGCGGTCCCCGTTGACCGCGGCAATCTGTCGCCCATTTTTCGGGCCGGGTTTAATCAAGCAAAAGGCATGCCAGCTATTCGTGACGCGGTATGGCACATGCCTTGCTTGCGCTATCAGCTAGAAAGCGCGATCGGCTGACGGCGGCCGCGGGCAAAGAAGCTCCCGCTATTTCACGAGGCAGAGGTTGGGCGGTGCTCCCGCCGGAGGCGTGAATGCTGGATTGGCTCCTATCAAGTGGTCGAAGACTCCTGCTCGGACAAGGGCTGCTGATCTGCGCCCTGCTACCGGCACCGGTGCTTGCATCGCCGCCGACGGATTCAATGCACAGCCCGGTCGTCGCTGCAGTCCATGAGGCTCTCGCCGTCGAGCGCTTGTACGCGCAGAACAAGGCCTCGGCGGTCGGAAACGGGGAAGTTCAGGTCTATATCGGCGTGGAGACCGAGGATCTGATGCTGCAGGAAGCAACGCTGACCGTGGCGGGTCGCGAAGCCGTGCGCATCGAGTTGGGGCATCGCGGCGCAGCGGCGCTGCTGGGTGGCGGCATGCTGCGGTTGCGCGATGATTGGGAAGGTGCCGGTACTGTTCCGCTGCACGTCGAGATCCTGGCGCGCCAGACTGGTGCCGGCATGAGCGCACATATGGTGCGTCTTGCTCTGCAAACGGACTATGTTCCGGAGTCCGAGCCGCTCGGCTTGCGCTTGGCCATTACGCGCGACGGGATGTTCCGGCGCCACGCGTTGCAACGTCGCGAATGGAGTGCTCAGCCATGAGGCCCGCAGCCGGTTGGCGCTGGATGAGCGGCTTGTCCGCCGCGTTGCTCGTCACCTCCGCTGCCGTCGCGGAGCTTGCGGTCGACCCCCGCCTTGCTCATGCGCAGTGGCTGCTCGATAGCGGGCACCCTTATCGCGCAGCCGCAGAATTGGCAAGCATCCCGAGTGATGCCCTGTCGCCCGCGATCGCGGCCCGCAAGGTGGCCTTGCAAGAAGCGGTTGTCGGGGACCTTGTCGCAGCACTGACCCATTCCGGCGTTGCGGTACGATCGGGCGGAGAACCGTCGCTGGACGAAGCCCTCCGAAAGCTCGCGCAGGACGGCACAGACGATGCCGTGCTCAAGGCGCTACTCGACGCTACGGCAGGCAGCGACCCGATAGCGCGCGGTGTGCGCGACCAGGTGCATCTGCTGCTCGGTCGTCGCGCGCTGGCGCGCGGCGCGGCCCACGAGTCACGCGAGCATTTCAGCTCGGTGCACAGCCCCGGCCCCTATGCCACCGAGGCATTGCTGGCCCTGGGGTGGAGCTATCTACTCCCCGTCGGAGGCGATCCAGCGAGCGCCGGGACCGGTGACTCGTCTTCAGTCTGGGCGCCGATCGCTACGCCGCTGCGCGCGACCTCCGCGGATGCACTCGCTGCGTTCCGCCGTAGCACGCCGTTTCGGAGTGCCTCCGGGGTGGCCGGGAGCGAGCGAGCCGGGGATCTGGAAGCGGCTCTGGGTGTCTGGCAGGAACTGATCGGCCGCGATCCGCTCGATCCTCCCGTACAGGAAGGTCTGCTCGCGATTGCCTACGCCTACCAGCACCTCGGTGCGCGGGAGCAGGCCTTCGAGCGCTACAAGCGTGCACTGGATTCGCTGCGTCGGGGCAGGGATCTGCTCGATGATGCCTTGGCCCATGTCGATTCTGGCGCGTTGCTTGACGCGCTGCGGGAGAACGCCATGGACCCGCCGGGCGGATGGCCCTGGTGGGCCGTGGAGCGGCGGGCTGCCCAGTGGTGGCGCAATGGCGGGCGGGAGGTCCCGGGTCTGTTCTACGCGCACTACCTGATGGCCGACTTGCGCTTCCGTGAGATCGCCCAGCGAACGCAGCTGCTCACGATCGTCGTGGACCGCATGGAGACGGCAACTCAGCTGCAGGAGGGCAACGTGGTATCCGAGGCGCGTACGGTGGCTGCCAGCCTGCGCCCGGAGTTGCGTAGCCAGGAGCGTGCGCTGCAGGAGCGCGCGACGGAGCTGATGGCATCTCGGCTGGCGCTCACCGAGCGCTACATGGCCGAAGCCCATTTCGCGCTGGCACGTATGAGCGAACCCGGCGCCACCGATGTTGCTGTCGCGTCGGGAAGCGGGAAGGAGGCTGCGCCATGACCGGATACTGGCGCGGCATGATCTGTGGCGCGGCACTGGCGGTGCTTGCGGGGTGCCAGCACGTGACGCCGGGTGCTGAGCCGTCGGCACCCAAGGTGGGCGCTACCACCAGGGCGGGCGCGGGCCTCTCCGAAGGTGGAGGGTGGTTCACGGTCGACAAGACCGACATCCTGACACCGCGTCGCGGCGGCGAGACGGCAGCGGACGTCGATGCTGCCATCGCGCACTACGACAGCGTGCTTAAGCTGCAGGCCGCCCCCGAGCTTCGCGCCGAGGCTATGCGGCGCGCCGCTTATCTGCGCATCCGGCGTTTCGTTGATTCCGGTAACAACGACGAGGCCGACCTGCACGCGGCCTTGCGGCTCTACGACGGGTTGCTCGAGGAGATGCCCGACGCGCCGGGCAATGATCTGGCGCGCTATCAAAAGGCCCGTGCGCTGGATCTGCTGGGCCGGCGCGCAGATGCTGCGCGCGCCCTCGTCGCATTGACGGAGCGGCATTCGGAATCCGCCTTGTATGCGGACGCCGCCTTTCGCGCCGGCGAGATGTTCTACAGCGAAGACCTGCTCGCCGAGGCCGCCGAGGCATACGAGCGTCTGCTTGCGGTCCGCCCCGAGGTTGAATCGCTCTACGAACTCGCTGCCTACAAGCTGGGCTGGACGCAGCTGCGCGCGGGTCGTCATGGTGAAGCTGCGGAGGTATTTCTGGCCATTCTGGAGCGTCTGCTACCCGAATCCGGCTGCGCCAACGGCTGCCCCGAAGCGGTGCTCGACGACGAAGGTTTCGAAGGGCCACATCGCGAGATCGCGGAAGATGCATTACGCGGATTCAGTCGCGCCCTCATCGCGCTGGGTGGAGCCGAGACCTTGCGCGGGCGGGACCTCTCGCCCGAGGGGGCGCCGCTGTACTACTGGGCAACGGCGGAGGCCCTGCTCGAAAGGCAGCGCTACAGCGATGCAGCGAACGCCTTCGCTGCCTTCGCCCAGCGCTTTCCCGGGCACGAATTGGCGCCGAGATTCCAGGTACGGGTCGTGGAAGCCTACGAGGACGGCGACTTCGGGACGCTCGCGGGCGAGGCGCGTGCCACCTTCGTGACGACCTACCATCCCGAAACCGGCTACTGGGAGGGCCGCGAGCCACCGGAGTGGATTGATCCGACCCTGCGCGAGCAACTCGATCTGCTCGCGACCGATCAGCACGCCCACGCCCAGTCGCTTGCCGAATCGGAGGTAGCCGAACGCGAGGGTGCGCATCGCCTCGCTGCACACTGGTACGACAAATGGTTGGTGTTGCTAGCCGAGGGCCCGGAGCGCACCGCGGTGCGCATGCGTCATGCCGACGCCCTGCTCGACGCTGGCGCTCCTGAAGAAGCGATCCGCCAGTTCTCGCGCGTCGCCTACGACTCGCCGGAGGCCGCAGAGGCACCGGCGGCGGCGCTGGCTGTCGTACAAACGCGCTTCCGGCTTGCGCGCGAGGCGCCCGAGTCTGTGCGGGACGCGGAGCAACGAAAGGCCATCGCCGCCGCCCGTCAGCTGGCAGAGCGCTTCTCCGGGCACCCGGAACGGGCGCGCGTGTTGGTCCGCGCTGCAGAGGCGTCCCTTGCGCTAACCGAATATCAGCCGGCCATCGATATGACTGATGCCGTGCTCGCCGAGGCGGCGCCTGCCACGGAGCTGTGGCGGGTGGCGATGCATGTGCGTGCCGACAGCCACTTCGCGCGTGATGCCTTCGAACTCGCCGAGGTCGCGTATCGCGAACTGCTGGAACAGATGCCCTCCCGCGATCCGCAGCGCCCGGCGGTGACGCATCAGCTGGGAGCCGTCATCTACCGTCAGGGTGAGCAGGCCCGCGAGGCGGGTGAGTTCCGGCAGGCCGCCGCGCATTTTCTGCGCATCGGCACGGTGGTGCCGAATGCGCCGCAGCGGCCCGAGGCGGACTACGATGCTGCCGCAGCGATCGTGAAGGCCGATGACTGGGCGCAGGCTGCGGATTTGTTCGAGGCTTTCGTCGGGCGCCATCCCGATCACGAACTGGTGCCGGACGCGGACAAGTGGCTGGCTACTGCCTATGGCGAGCTGGGTACGCCGCGCAAGGCCGCGGAGGTCTATCTGCGTATCGGCCAGCGCCGTACGGAGTCGGCCGAGGTGCGGCGCGAGGCCGTGTGGCAGGCCGCCACGCTATTCGACGAAGCGGAGGCACGGCGCAGCGCCGCCGAGGGCTATCGCGCCTATCTGCAGGATTTCGGTGTGCCGCTGGACCGCGCGCAACGCGCGCGACTGCGCCTGGCGGCGCTTGCCGGTGGGGAGGATGGCGTCGAGTGGCTGCGCGCGGTGCGCCGCGCGCATCGCGAAGCCGGTGCTGCGGCAAGCGCCTATTCGGAGCTTGCGGCGGCGCGCGCAGCACTCATGTTGGGCACTGCGCTGGCCGATCGCGCCGGATCGGTGCGCCTTTCCTATCCTCTGCGCGCCAGCCTGCAGCGACGTCAGCCCCTGACACGAGAGGCCCTCGAGCATTTGCGCGCCGCGCGCGCTTCGGGCTTTGACGAGCTCGTGACCGAAGCCGCCTATCGCCTCGGCGCGGTGCACGCAACGCTGGCGCGTGATCTACGCAACGCCCAGCACCCGCCGGGTCTCGACGACTTCGAGCGCGATGCCTACGAGCTGATGCTTGAGGATGAGGCCTTCCCCTTCGAGGAGCGCGCCATCGCCGAGCACGAGCGCAATCTCGAGTACTTGCGAGAAGGGGTCTGGGACGAATGGGTCATGTCCAGCGGTCGCGCGCTGGCGGAGATGGCGCCGGGCCGCTATGCGCGCCGCGAGCGCCAGGAGGAAATGTATGCCGAGATCGATTGAGCAATCATCAGCAGTGGCCGGCTTGCCGGATGGGCACAGGCGCGTCGGGCGCCTTCTTCGAGGGGCGATGATGGTCGGGCTTGTGGCTGTCGTCGCCGGCTGCGCGTCGTCGCCGCGCTCGGGGGGCGATAGCTCGGTCAGGAGCGGGGCAGTATCGGCCTCCGAGCGCACTTCGGCGCGACAGGCTTCTTCGCCGGAAGTGCGTGAGCGCTTCCAGCAAGCCCTCGCGGCGATGCGCGAAGCCCGCTACGACGAGGCGCGTCCGATCCTGCAGGCGCTGGCGGAAGCCCACCCCGAACTGTCCGGTCCTCCGACCAATCTCGGCATTATCGCCATGCGCGCCGACAACGAACCGGCTCGGGCGCTTCAGCACTTTCGCTCGGCCGTGGCAGCCAACCCGGGCAATGCGGTTGCGCACAACTGGATCGGCGTGCTGTTGCGTCAGCGCGGCGCGCATGACGCCGCCGAGCGCGCCTATCTGCGTGCCCTGGAAGCGCGGCCTGATTACGCCAAGGCGCATCGCAACATCGGCATTCTCTACGATGTCCATCTCGGCAATCCCGGCAAGGCCAGGCAGCATTACCGGCGCTACCTCGATCTCGATCGCGAACAGGACAGCCTGATCGTTCGCGTCTGGCTGAATGCGCTGGAAGGCGTCCCTCCCGGGACAGCGGTGATTGCAGTTTCCGACGGTCAGCGAGGGCGGCAGCCATGAAGCGCTTCGCCGGGTGTTGGCTGGGGGCCTTGGCCTTCCTGCTGCTCGCCCCCGATGCGGCCGGTCAGCCCGCCGAGAAGCAGGCGTCGGCCGACGGCAGCGCCGTGATCGGGGACTACGATGCGGCCTTCGGTATGGTGCTGCAACCGTGGCGGGAGGAAGCCGTGAGCGATATCGATCGGCCGCCGCGTGTGCGCAATCTCGGCGCCGACGCGGATGCTCTGCGCGACGCACGCGCCCATGCATTGCAGTACGAGGCGTTGCACCGCTTCCATCGCGCGCAGCCGAAGCGACGCTGACTCGCTTCTGTATCGTCCGTGGGCTGGCCCCGTGCTGGCGCAGGGCATCCGGCCGAGAGCGATGATGGCATCGGTCCACCGGATCGCGAGGCGGGGGAGCATCGCGATCCGAAACGGGTGACCCCTCAGGCTGCTGCTCCGCGCGATTGCGCCGGTAGGCCTTACTGGGCCTCGAACCTTTGGCCGTCGAAGAAGCGGTCGGCACCCAGCGTCATGACGCCGTCTTCCGTCTCCGTCTGCCACAGCGCTGCGTGCATACCCTCCGGCTTGATGTCGCGTCGTGGTGTCGGCTCCCCAACGCGCGCTGCCGCGACGCGATAGAGATCCGGCCGATACACGGCATTGGCAATGGCAGGCACATCAATGTCTGCGGGAGCGTGTCGCCAGCGCTGCATCTGACGCAGGAACCACTGCGCATGGGAGCGCCAAGGGAAGGTCGCAGCTCCGGCGTGGAAGACGAGCCCAGGGTCCTGGTTCGCAAGTGCAGCGCCGGAGGTCAGCGACTGGCTGATAATGTGCGAGGGGGCGTCGACATAGTGGCTCGCTGAAAGCAGATGCGCTGCTTTATCGCGGTTGTCGGGATGATCCAGCCAGCGCGCGGCTTCGATAAGCGCCGCGACGAGTGCGGTATGCGTCTCCGGGTTGGCCTCAGCCCATTCCTCGGTGACGCCGAGCACCTTCTCCGGGCTGTTGTTCCAGATCTGGTGCTTGCTTAGCAGGATGCGTCCCGCGCCGGAGGCCTCGGCAAGCGTGTTCCAGGGCGCGCCGACGCAACAGCCATCGATGCGCCCAAGCCTCAGATGCTCAACCATCTGGGCCGGCGGGATAACAAGCAGCTCGAGATCGCGGTCGGGGTCGATGCCGCAACCGGAAAGCCAGTAGCGCAATTCGTAGTGATGCGTGGAGAAGGGGTAGACGTGGGCGAATACATGCGGTGGCACGCCGGCCGCACGATCCGAATCGAGCACGCGCTTGAGCGCGACACCAGCTGCCGCCGGATCGCCGTTGATCGCTCCCATGCGCTCGTAGAGCGAACGCGAGACGGTAATGGCGTTGCCGTTGAGATTGAGCGACAGGGCCGTGATCATGGGCACTCCGATGCCATCCAATCCCAGGGCGGCGGCGAGCGGCATCGGCGCGAGCATATGCGCTGCGTCGAGCAGGCCGGCGGCGAGCTTGTCGCGGATCGTCGCCCAGGCCGTCTCCAGGCAGATCTCCACATCCAGGCCCTGCCGGGAGAAGAAGCCGAGATCGCGCGCCACGATGATGGGTGCCGCATCGGTCAGCGGCAGGATGCCGACGCGTAGCGCCTGTTTTTCAATGCTTGGTGTCATCTGACAATCTCACAAAAGGTCCGCGGCTGAGATGATTGCCCGGGCGGCGTCGCCCATCTTGAGGTTGCGCGTCATTGCCAACCTTCTGAGCTGCGAGTAAGCGGTTTCTTCGTCCATATCGCGGCGCTTCATCAGCAGGCCCTTGGCCTTTTCGACATCGCGGCGATCCGCGAGCTTGAGCTTCGTCTCCTCAAGCTCCTGCTTGAGCGCTTCGAACTCCTCGAAGCGCGCGATCGCCACGTCGAGAATCGGCTTGAGGCGCTGCGAGCTGAGGCCATCGACGACATAGGAGGTGACGCCGGCGTGAACGGCCTGCCGAATGGTCGCGGGCTCGCAGTTCTCGGCGAAGAGGACGATGGGGCGGGGGAGACTTCTGTGAACCTGGCGCAGCGATTCCAGCGTGTCGCGGCTGGGCGCGTCGACATCAATCAGGATGACGTCGGGTTGGTGTCGCTGGACGGTGGCCAGAAGATCGGCGTCGGTGGGAGTCATGGCCACGATCTCGTGCCCGAGTTCGCGCAGCGAGGCCTCGATCGAGGCACATCTCTCGGGATCATCATCCACAAGCATTACGCGCATAAGGTTTCGAACTACCTTTCGAGAATCTGTAGGGCTTCGGGCCGTGCGGGCTTCCGCGACGGATGCATCATCGGTGTCGATCGTGTTGGTTTTCGGTCGGGTCATGACTTGGGTGACACCTTGTACAGAGCTTTCCTGATGCTTCTCCGGCGAATCCATCCCTGAAACGAATAACGGCGCCTGCCTCGAAGTGCTGGACGCCGTTGTCCGATTCACTCGTTGTCCGGAAACTCAGCGCAGGCAGTTGCATCTGATGTACTCCGGTTGTCGTACGAAAGGGAGCAATGCAACCGGCATGCCAGTGTCGGGATGTGTTGCGCCATGTCGCTGTTCTAGAGGACGTCGCCTTATCGCGGCGCCGCTCGCGCTGTGATGCACCAGAACGGTGACCTGGGGCAGGGGTGTGTGCGCGACTTTGGTGCGACGACGGCATCGCTGCCCTGCATCCGCCCGTTTCACGGCCTGACTACCTGGCACGGGATGTGCATCAAGTTATGGTGCGTAGATGCGGGGCAGTGTGCCCCTTAACTGAACATCTTTCCCGCCGTGAGTTCGGGATCCGGACAAAGCCGTCCATGGGCGTGGGCCCAAAAAGCCCACGCAAATGGGCGGCTTTGTCCGTTTGAGCAACATCAGGAGATGTATGAACGCAACAGGAAGATGTGCCGGAGCGGTGGCATTCGGTTCTCTCCATTCGGACGCGGGGACCACAGCCGTGGCTGAACACATCGTGCATATCGGAAAGGGAGTGGATGCATCGCGACCGAAGTGCCACTGGCATTTCGCAGCGCGATGCACGCCCGGGGCATGGATGTCCCGGACCGGGTCATTTGCCGAGGTTTGGAAGCGGGAGGGTGTGACCGCGGCCAAGCATTCAGGAGGTTCCGCATGAGCAAGCACATTGTTGTTATTGGCAATGGGATGGTCGGCCAGCGCTTCGTGGAAACCCTGCGCGAGGCCGACCCCGCAGCCCGTATCACCGTGCTCGGCGCCGAGCCGCGCCCGGCCTACGATCGCGTGCGGCTGTCGGCCTTCTTCTCCGGTACGAGCGCTGACGAATTGTCGATGGTGGCACCGGGCTTCTACGACGAGCAGCAATGCGTGCTGCGCATGAATGCGCGCGTAGCAAGCATCGACGCCTCCAGCAAGGAGGTGCATACCGAGCAGGGCGAGGTCGTGGCCTACGACAAGCTCGTGCTCGCCACCGGCTCCTATCCCTTCGTGCCGCCGGTCGAGGGTAGCGATCGCGACAATTGCTTCGTTTACCGCACCATCGAGGACCTGGAGGCCATGCAGGCTGCCGGGGCCGAGGCGCGCGTCGGTGTCGTCGTCGGCGGCGGCCTGCTCGGGCTCGAAGCGGCCAAGGCGCTGGCCGACATGGGGCTGGAAACCCACGTCGTGGAGTTCGCCCCCCGCCTGATGGCCGTGCAGCTCGATGATGCCGGTGGTGCGCTGTTGCGCCGAAAGATCGAGGCGCTGGGTGTGCATGTCCACACCGGCTGCAACACCAAGCTGATCGAGGATGGCGTGGAGTGCCGGCACCGCATGTGCTTCGCCGACGGCGAAACGCTGGAAACCGACATGATCGTCTTCTCCGCAGGTATCCGCCCCTGTGACGCGCTGGCGCGCGAGGCCGGTCTGGCACTCGGCGAGCGCGGGGGTGTGGCCGTGGACGACGCCTGCCGCAGCTCGGAGCCGGACATCTACGCGATCGGAGAATGCGCGGCCTGGAACGGCCGCATCTTCGGTCTGGTTGCGCCCGGCTATGAGATGGCTAAGGTAGCGGCGGGGCAGATCGTGGCCGCCCTCTCGCCCGAGAACGGGGCAGGGGATGCGGCCTCGCCTGTGGCGGCACCGCTTTTTCAGGGCGCCGACATGAGCACCAAGCTCAAGCTGCTCGGGGTGGAGGTCGCCTCGATTGGTAATCCGCACGCCGAAGGCGAGGGCGTTTACAGCCTCGCCTTCCAGGACGAGCGCACCGGCGTCTACAAGAAGCTGTTGCTTGGAGAGGCGGACAAGGCGTTGGTAGGTGCGGTCATGGTGGGCGACAGCGAGGACTACGCCACCTGGCTGCAGATGGCGCAGGGCGCCATGGCGCTGCCCGAGGATCCGCAGACGCTGTTGCTGGCCTCCAGCGACGGCGCGTCGGCCGCCTCGGACGCCATGCCGGATAGCGCTCAGATCTGCTCCTGCAACGATGTCAGCAAGGGCGCGCTCTGCGGGGCCGTGCGCGAGGGTTGCACGACCATCGCCGCACTGAAGAGCGAGACTAAGGCCGGTACCTCCTGTGGCGGTTGTGTGCCGCTGGTCACCAAGATCATGAACGCCGAGCTGGAAGCCCAGGGCGTCACGGTGAATAACCACCTCTGCGTGCACTTCCCCTACTCGCGGCAGGAGCTGTATCACTTGGTGCGCGTCAACGGCTATCGCAGCTTCCAGCAGTTGCTGGATGCGCACGGCCGCGGCCATGGCTGCGATATCTGCAAGCCGGCGGTGGCCAGCATCCTGGCTTCCTGCTGGAACGATTTCGTGCTGGCGCCCGAACATGCCGGGATGCAGGATTCCAACGACTACTTCCTGGGCAACATCCAGCGCGACGGCACCTATTCCATCGTGCCGCGCGTGCCGGGCGGCGAGATCACGCCGGACAAGCTGGTCGTGCTCGGTCAAGTCGCGCAGCGCTACGGGCTCTACACCAAGATCACCGGTGGTCAGCGCATCGATCTTTTCGGCGCGCAGGTCCATCAGCTGCCCCACATCTGGGATGAGCTGATCGCTGCCGGCTTCGAGTCCGGCCATGCCTACGGCAAGGCCATGCGCACCGTCAAGTCCTGTGTCGGCTCGACCTGGTGCCGCTACGGGGTGCAGGACTCGGTGGGCATGGCCATCGAGCTGGAGCATCGCTATAAGGGACTGCGTGCGCCGCACAAGATCAAGCTGGGCGTCTCCGGCTGCACGCGCGAATGCGCCGAGGCGCAGAGCAAGGATGTCGGCGTCATCGCCACCGAGCGTGGCTGGAATCTCTACGTCTGCGGCAACGGTGGCATGAAGCCGCGCCACGCCGAGCTGCTGGCCTCGGATCTGGATCGCGAGACGCTGCTCCGCTATATCGACCGCTTCCTGATGTTCTACATCCGCACAGCCGAGCGCCTGCAGCGTACCGCCGGCTGGCGCGACAACCTGGAAGGTGGCCTCGACTACCTCAAGGCTGTGGTCATCGAAGATTCGCTGGGCATCGGCGCCGAGCTGGAAGCCGAGATGGCGCAGGTCATCGCGACCTACGCCTGCGAGTGGCAGGAGGCTGTCAACAACCCCGAGGCGCGCAAGCGCTTCCGCACTTTCGTCAATGCCGACGGTGGCGATGAGCAGATCGTCACTGTCGAAGAGCGCGGCCAGCGCCGCCCGGCCACCGACGCCGAGCGCGCTACGCTGCGTGGCATTCCGGTGGTGCAGGAGACCCCGGTTACGGAGGAAGCCGAATGAGCCGCAATACCGACTGGCAGCGCATCTGTGCGGTCGACGACATCCTTCCCGATACCGGCGTCTGCGCGCTGGTCGAGGGACGGCAGATAGCGATCTTTCGCCTGCGCGCCGATGACAGCCTGCACGCCATCGATCAGTACGATCCCTGTTCGGGCGTCAATGTGCTGGCGCGCGGCATCGTCGGCGATGTCGATGGCGAGCGGGTCGTCGCCTCGCCCATCTACAAGCAGCACTTCAGTCTGACCACCGGCCGTTGCCTGGAAGCCCCCGAGCACTCGGTCTGTGCCTGGCCGGTGCGTGCCATGGACGGTGCGGTCTGGCTGCGGCCCGAGCCCAAGCGCTGCTTCCTGCCGCAGCCCGTCAGCAAGCGCGAGCCGGAGGATCTGGTGGTGATCGGCAACGGCATGGCCGGCATGCGCGTGGTCGAGGAGCTCCTGGAGATGGCGCCGGATCAGTACCGCATCACGGTCTTCGGCGCCGAGCCGCGCGGCAACTACAACCGTATTCAGCTGTCGCCAGTGCTGGCCGGCGACAAGCAGGCTGCGGATATCGAGCTGCACAGCCGCGAGTGGTACGCCGACAAGGGCATCACGCTGCACGCCGGCGATGCGGTGCTCCGGATCGACCGCGTGCGCCGCCGCGTCTGCGCCGCCTCCGGGCTGGAGGTGCCCTACGATCGCCTGCTGCTGGCGACCGGGTCGACTCCCTTCATGCCCCCGATCGACGGGCTGGCCAAGCGCGGCGTGACGCGCTTCCGCGATCTCGACGACGTCGATCGCATGATCACCGCCAGCGCGGATCACGGGCGCGCCGTTGTGATCGGCGGCGGCCTGCTCGGGCTGGAAGCCGCCAGCGGCCTGGCTGCGCGTGGCATGCAGGTCGAGGTCGTGCATCTCATGGACCGCCTGATGGAACGCCAGCTCGACCATCCGGCGGCCGCCATGCTGCGCGATACGCTGGCTGCGCGCGGCATCACCACGCATCTGGAGGCACAGACCGAAGCCGTGCTGGGCGGCGATCGGGTCGAAGGCGTACGTCTGGCCGACGGGCGCGAGATCGCGGCCGATCTGGTCGTCGTCGCTGCCGGCATCAAGCCGAACACGGCGCTGGCCGAGGCGGCCGGGCTGCGCTGCGAGCGCGGCGTGCTGGTCAACGACACCCTGTGCAGCTCGGATCCGCGCATCTATGCGGTGGGTGAATGCGTGCAGCATCGCGGGGCCACCTACGGGCTGGTTGCGCCGCTCTATGAGCAGGCCAGCGTCTGCGCGCGCCAGCTCGCCGGGGTTTCGGGCTCGGGCTACGCACCCTCGACGCTGGGCACGCAGCTCAAGATCAGCGGTGTCGAGCTCTACTCGGCCGGAGTCGTGAGCCCGCAGCCGGGCGACGAGGATCTGGTCATGCAGGACGCGCGCGCCGGCATCTACAAGCGCGTGGTGCTGCGCGACAACCGCATTGCCGGTGTCGTGCTCTTCGGCGACGCGCGCGACGGCAACTGGTATTTCGAGCAGATGCGCGACGGTGTCGATATCAGCGCCATGCGCAGCCAGCTCCTCTTCGGTCCCGAGTACTGTGCCGCCGCTTGATCAAGCGGACCACGGGTCGGCAACGACCTGCCCTTACTGCGGTGTAGGCTGCGGCCTGCGTGCCGCGGCGGATGGCACGCTTTCCGGCGACGCTGGCCACCCCGCCAACGCCGGGCGGCTCTGCGTCAAGGGCAGTGCGCTGGGCGAGACGCTGGGCCCGGCAGGCCGGCTGGGTGCACCGCAGCTGCGACAGCCCGACGGCGGCTTCGCCGACACGGACTGGGACAGCGCGCTGACGACCGTGGCCGATGGTTTCTCCCGGATCATCGCCGAGCACGGCCCGGAAGCCGTGGCCTTCTACGTTTCCGGGCAGCTGCTGACGGAGGACTATTTTGTAGCCAACAAGCTCATGAAGGGCTACATCGGCAGCGCCAATATAGATACCAACTCCCGGCTGTGCATGTCCTCGGCAGTGGCAGGGCACAAGCGCGCCTTCGGCGAGGATGTCGTCCCCGGCTGCTATGCGGATTTCGAGCAGGCCGATACCGTCATCCTGGTCGGCTCGAATCTGGCCTGGTGCCATCCGGTGCTCTACCAGCGTCTGGTAGCGGCCAAGCAGGAGCGATCCGATATGCGCGTCATCGTGGTCGATCCGCGCCGGCACGCCACCTGCGAAATCGCCGACCTGCATCTGCCGATCAAGCCGGGCAGCGATGTCACGCTCTTCAATGGGCTGCTGGGCTGGCTGGCGGAACAGGACAAGCTGGACCGCGACTATATCGATGCCCATACGGCCGGTCTGGAAGCGGCGCTCACTACCGCCCGCGCTGCCGGCGACATCGCCCGGGTTGCCCAGGATTGCGGGCTGCGTGCCGAGGATGTTGCCGCTTTCTTCGAGGCTTTCGCGGCCAGCCCGCGCGTGGTCACGGCCTTCTCGCAGGGCGTCAACCAGTCGAGCGCTGGCACGGACAAGGTCAACGCCATCATCAACAGCCATCTGGCCGTGGGCGCCGTCGGCAAGCCGGGTGCCGGCCCCTTCTCGATCACTGGCCAGCCGAATGCCATGGGAGGCCGCGAGGTCGGCGGACTGGCCAATCAGCTCGCCGCGCATCTCGATATCGAGGAGACTGCGCATCGCGAACTGCTGCAGGCATTCTGGGGCTGCTCCCAGATGCCCGAGCAACCCGGCCTGAAGGCGGTGGATCTCTTCGAGGCGGTACACGAAGGTCGGGTGCGCGCCATCTGGATCATGGCCACCAACCCGGTGGTCAGCCTGCCGGAAGCCGAGCGCGTGCGTGCGGCGCTGGCCGGCTGTGAGCTGGTCGTCGTGTCGGACATCATGGCCGAGACCGAAACCGCCAGACTGGCACATGTGCGCCTTCCGGCTGCCGGCTGGGGCGAGCGCGACGGCACCGTGACCAACTCCGAGCGCTGCATCTCGCGGCAGCGTCCCTTCCTGCCGTCCCACGGCGAGGCCCGGCCGGACTGGTGGATCATCTCGCA
Organism: Algiphilus aromaticivorans DG1253; assembly: GCF_000733765.1. NCBI lineage: Bacteria > Pseudomonadati > Pseudomonadota > Gammaproteobacteria > Nevskiales > Algiphilaceae > Algiphilus > Algiphilus aromaticivorans. The sequence continues at coordinate 1,029,978 of NZ_JPOG01000001.1, forward strand.
GGTGGCTGCGCGCATGGGCTTCGGGGCGGCCTTCGACTATGCCGGGCCGGAAGCCATCTTCGACGAGCACGCCCGGCTCAGCGGCTACGGTCAGGCGGCGGTTCCGCGGGTCTTCGATATTTCCGGTCTTGCAGGCTTGTCGCGTGCCGACTACGACGCGCTGGAGCCCCGCCAGTGGCCGCTGCCAGCGGGCGCCGATGCGGAGTTCGACAGCGCGCGCTGCTTCGGCGACGGGTGCTTCGCCACCAGCGACGGTCGCGCGCACTTCGTGGCCTGCACGCCGCGACCGCCCGCGGTCCGTCCCGATGTCGAGTTCCGGCTGGTGCTGAATACCGGGCGCGTCCGCGATCAGTGGCACACCATGACGCGCACCGGTCTGTCGCCGAAGCTGGCGGCACACCGGCAGGAAGTGACAGTGGATCTGCACGCCACCGACGCGCTGGCCTCCGGTGTGCAGCCGGGCGGGCTGGCGCGGGTGAAAAGCCCGCGCGGCGAAGTCTTCGCGCGCGTGAGCTGCAGCGGCGAGATGCAGCGCGGTCACGCCTTTCTGCCCATCCACTGGAACGGCCAGACCGCGGCGCGTGCCGAGGTCGGCAAGCTCATCGCGCCGGTCGTGGACCCGATCTCCGGCGAACCCGAGTTCAAGCACACGCCGGTCGCGGTATCGCCGCTGCCGGTGCGCTGGCACGGCTACGCGCTACTGCGCAACGACGATGCCGACAGCGCACATAACTGGCTGGCGCGCTGGGGAGAGATCTTGCCGGCGTACTGGTGTCTCATCCGCGGCGAGCAGCATCTGCAGTTCCGGCTGGCCGGCTTCGAGAAGCCGCAGGAAGTCGCGTCGCGGGTGCGGGCACTGCTCGGAGCGGGCGGCGATGCCGACTGGCTGGAGTACAGCGACCAGACCGCCGGCGATTACCGCGCGGTCTGGCTGGTCGACGATCGACTCGAAGCCTGCTTCTACCTCTCGGCGCGGCCGGACCTGCCGGGGACCGAGTGGCTGTCGGAGTGCTTTGCCAGCGAGCGGCTCGCCGGCAACGAGCGCGCCGCGCTGCTCGCGGGCGCGCCCAGCACGCGGGCCAATGAAGGCCCGACGGTCTGCGCTTGCTTCGGTGTCGGTCGCCAGACCATCGTCGATGCCATCCGTGACCAGGACCTGGACAACGAGGCCGCTGTTACCAAGCGCCTGCGTGCCGGCGGCAACTGCGGATCCTGTCTGCCGGAGATCCGCGCGCTGCTCGCTGACGTCGCGGCCTGAGCGTTACTGCTGGCCTTCGTAGAATTCCTTCAGAGCGTCGCGGCGCTCGGCAACGGCTTGCTGATCGGCCTCCGGCACGTCCTCGGTCATCTTCTTGGCCACGCGCAGGCTCTGCTGTAGGGCGTCCATCTGCTGGCGCATCTGCTGCTTCTGGGCGTCGCTCATCTGATCGTTGTTCTCGATCTGCGCCATGCGCTGCTCCATCTGACGCTCGACCGCTGCCATATCGGTGTCCTGCTGGCTCATTTCCAGGGCGAGGAAGGCGCGCGTGATGCGGTTGGAGGTCTCGGCCCAGTCGATGGCGCCGTCGAAGCCGTGCTCGCTGGCGATGTCTTCGAGTCCGTCGCGGCCGCTTTCGAGCTCCTTAATGGCGCCGACGAAGTCGGGGATGCCGTCTTCTCCGGCGGCGATCTCCTGCTCGTCGATGCCGTTCTTCTCGGCCCAGCTTTCCACCGCCGGCATGGCATCGAGCCAGCGGTCGATGGTGTCGGTGGTCAGCTTGCCGCTGGCCGAGACGCCGAAGGCGACGAGAAAGCCGGCGGCGACAAGAAAGATACGCGAGGCGTTCATGGGGGGCTCCTGGAGATGGTTCGGCCGCTACCGTGACAGGCGGTGCCTCGGCGCGCAACGCCGTTGCTGCCGCTGCGTCGCGCGACGGAGTGTTCAGTCTCGACTAATGGCGGCGTCATAGCATGCGATTGCGCTTCGGCGTTACCCATTCATTTCCAAGAGGAACTGATCATGAAGAAGCTCACGCTCTGTTTTTCCGGATTCGCTCTCGCTGGTGGCATGGCAACGCTGCCCTCCACAGCTTTCGCGCAGGACCCGGAGATGGGCGGCTACATCGGTGGCGGTCTCGGCTACTACCGGCTGAACGACGAGGATTTCCCGGATAGCGAGGATGAACTCGATGACAACCGCTGGTCCTGGCGCGGTCAGGTCGGCGTTCAGTTCAATCCGGTCGTTAGTCTGGAAGGCGGCTATACCGACTTCGGTGATCTCGACGACGGCAACCTGGAACTCGACGCCGACGGCACCTTCGTCTCTGCGCTCGTGCATCTTCCGCTGGGTGGCGGTTTTGCGCCCTACGGCAAGATCGGTCAGCTGTGGTGGGATGTCGAGCGCACCGTGACCACCAGCGACGGTGGACTGATCGGCGGTGACACCACGGTCGCGCGCAGCAGCGAGGATGGCAACGACACCTTCTACGGCGTCGGCGTCCGCTTCGGCGAGGGGCCGGGGCTGCAGATGCGTATCGAGTACGACCGCTTCGCGCTCGACGATGCCGACGCGGATATGGCATCGGTCAACCTGCAATACCGCTTCTAGTCGGAATCGGAGGGCGGCGCGCAAGCGCGCGTCGGCCTTCCGCTGTAGCGGGGAAGGTGCCGGGGCGACTAAGCTGATGGTGATTCCCGCAGAGGACGCTTCCGCATGTTGCGCTCCATCCTTCTCCTCCTTTGTCTGTCCCTGAGCACCCCGACCGCTGCGCGCGTCACAGCGGTGCATCTGATGCCCGATGGCGCCGAGATCACGCGCGAGCTTCAGCTCGCCGGTGAGCTGCTGACCGTCGAGGGCCTGCCCGCCGGTCTGGATATCGCCCGGCTCCGTATCGAACCCGACGAAGGCGTTCGCATCCGCTCGGTCGATCTGCGTATCGACCCCGAAGCGGCCGAGGGTGCGTCCCTGCGCGAGCGCCTGCAGGGCGAACTGAACGACGTGCAGGATCGTATCGCCCGACTTGACCGCGAAGCCTCCGATCGAGAGATCGCACGGGGCCTGCTGCAGCGCATTGGCAGCGGTGACGAAGAGCAGCGAAGCCTGCGTCAGACCATGACTGAAGCCGTTGATGCCCTGCATCGCTTGACGGGACAGGAGATCGAGGCCCGCGCGACACGGCGCGAGCTCGAAGCCGAACGCGATCAGTTGCAGGCACGTCTCAATGAACTGGGCAGCCGCGCGCGCAGCTCGCAGCAGCTTCACATCGACGCGGGCGAGGGCCGTGGGACACTGCGCTTGCGCTATCCGGTGGATGCCGCGCGCTTTGAGGTCGCCTATCGCATGACGCTGGATACGGCCGCCGGGATGATTGCGCTGCAGCCGCGCCTGCTGATCCGGCAGAGCACCGGCGAGGATTGGGACAACGTCCGGATCACCGCTTCCACGACGCGACGTAGCTACCGGCTTTCCGTTCCGGACCCTCAGCCGCGTGTGCTGCGACCGCGCCCGGAAGCCAAGGCCGATCAGTTTCGCGGCGCGGCCGCCGCCGCGCCGCAGATGGAGATGGCGCAGCGGGTCACCGCGGGGGTGCAGCCGCGCGCCTATGACATCGCCTTCGAGCTGCCCGAGCCCGTCAGCATCCCCGCCGACAATCGCCCGCGTCCCTTCGCGTTGCCCGAAGTTCGGCGCGAGGCGACGCTGCACGCCCGCATCGTGCCGCAGCAGGAGCCTGCGGCCTACCTGGTCGCGGAGTGGCACATGCCCGAAGACGCTGCCATGGCGGCCGGCCGCGCCGAGATCCTGCGTGATGGCGTGCTGGTCGGGCAGACGCGGCTGCCACTGCTCATGCCCGGCCAGGAGCACGAGCAGGGTTTTGGCATCGATCCCTCGCTGGAGGTTGATGTCGTGCGCGAGCCCGTCAAGCGCGACGAGAGCTTCTTCGGCGGCACGCAGCGCTGGGTGCAGGCGCAGACCGTGACGGTGGACAGCGCGCATCGTCAGCCGGTGGCGCTGCGCATGGTCGACGCCGTGCCGGTTTCCGGGGACGGCGACATCAGCGTCGAGCTGGCCGGGGACCCGCCCAGCGAACGCGACGTCGAGGGCCGCAAGGGCGTGCATGAGTGGCGGACCGAGCTCGCTCCCGGCGCCAGCCAGCAATGGTCCACACAGGTGACCATCTCGGCGCCGGCCAAGCTCGACCTGAATTTCTGAGCGCTCGCAGGGGCTGAGTCGGCCGCGCCGGTATCATGGCGCGATGGCCGAGATAACGACGACCCGGCTGCCCGGCATGGGCGGCCTTAAGCTTGCGGTGGACATTGCAGGCCCCGAGAGCGGCGCGCCGGTCGTGCTGCTGCACGGTGGCGGTCAGACCCGCCACGCCTGGGGACGTGCCTTCCGGCGCCTGGCCGAGGCTGGCTACCGCGTGCTTTCCTTCGACGCGCGCGGTCACGGCGACAGCGCCTGGCACCCGGACGGCGACTACGGCACCGACGCGCTGATTGGCGACCTGCGCGCCATCATCGCCACCCTGGATGCGCCGCCCGCGCTGGTCGGGGCCTCCATGGGCGGCATCACCTCGCTGGCTACCATCGGCGAGGCCGAGCAGCCGGTCGCGCGCGCGCTGGTTCTGGTGGACGTGGCGCCGCACATCGAGCCTGCCGGCGTCGCCCGCATCCGCGACTTCATGACCGGTCACCCCGAAGGCTTCGCCAATCTCGACGAGGCCGCCGATGCGGTGGCCGCTTACAACCCGTCGCGGCCGCGTCCGAAGGCTCCCAGCGGCCTCATGAAGAATCTCCGCACGGGCGACGACGGGCGGCTCTACTGGCACTGGGATCCGAAGATCATCAGCGAGCGCTTCGACGAGCACGCCGCCTACCTCGAGACTTTCGAGACGCGCATGACCGCCGCCGCGCGCAATATCCGCCTGCCGACGCTGCTCGTGCGCGGCGCGGCCAGCGATGTCGTCAGCCCCGAAGGCGCCCGCAAGCTGCGCGAGCTGATCCCGCACGCCCGCGTCGAGGACATCGCCGCCGCCGGGCACATGGTCGCCGGCGACCGCAACGACGCCTTCAACGACGTCATTCTCGACTTTCTGGCAAGGCTGCCGGGCATCACCTAGGCGCTTCACCGTCGTCGCTTCCGGGGCGATCGCCGTCCCGAGCCCGATCCCGGTGCAGCGCGTGCGCCTGTCTGGTGCACGCGCTCAATCTTGGGGTGCAGGCGCGCCCGCCATGGTGCAGGGCGGCTTCGCCGTGATTGGCACGCTTCCTGCTGTACTCCTGACAGGCCGTCATGCGTCGATGGATCAAGGGCGATCCACAGCAGCGGTGCTGATATAGGCAATGCACACGCCGCTTGGGCAAAGGCGCCCGCTCCGGTCACCACGGTGGCCGGAGCGGGCGCCTTTTTTATTGGGCAGGCGGGAGCGGGATAAGGCTTGCACTCCTGCTCTTCGCGCACGCTAGGAGCACAACCATGGAACTGGCAAATAAGGCGACGCGCATCCGTCTCTTCGACTTCAAGTCGATCCAGATGCGCACCTTCCACCTCACCTGGCTGGCCTTTCACCTCTGCTTCTTCGGGTGGTTCGGCATCGCGCCACTAATGGCCGTGGTGCGCGAGGATCTGCAGCTCGACAAATCGATGGTTGGCTGGACGATCATCGCCTCGGTGGCGATCACGGTGCTGGTGCGCTTCATCATTGGCCCGCTCTGCGACCGCTTCGGTCCGCGGCGCACCTACAGCGCGCTGCTCGTATTCGGCTCGATCCCGGTGATGGGTATCGGTCTCGCCGATAGCTTCGAAACCTTTCTCATCGGGCGCCTGGCCATCGGCGCCATTGGTGCCTCCTTCGTCATCACGCAGTACCACACCTCGGTGATGTTCGGCCCGAACTGCGTGGGCACGGCCAACGCGACCACCGCGGGCTGGGGCAATCTCGGCGGCGGCACGACGCAGATCGTCATGCCGCTGATCTTCGCCGCCATCGTCAGCCTCGGCGTCTCCGAGTTCGTCGGCTGGCGGCTGGCCATGGTGGTACCGGGAATCATCCTCTTCGGCATGGGCATTGCCTACTATCTGCTGACGCAGGATGCCCCCGACGGCGACTACCGCGAGCTGCGCGAGCAGGGTCTGATTCCTCCGGCCAAAGACGAGCGCAGCAGCTGGGGCAGCTTCAAGGTCGCGTCCAAGGACTATCGCGTGTGGGCGCTCTTCGTGGTCTACGCGGCTTGTTTCGGCGTCGAGCTGACCATCAACAACGTCGCCGCGATCTACTTCTTCGACGAGTTCTCCCTGGATCTGAAGACGGCCGGGCTCATCGCTGGCCTATTCGGGTTGATGAATCTCTTCGCACGCACGCTGGGCGGCTTCTTCTCCGATCTCTTTGCCCGCCATCGCGGCCTGCGCGGCCGGGTGCAGTTCCTCTTCCTGGCGCTTTTCGTCGAAGGCCTCGCGCTGATGGTCTTCTCGCAGATGACGGTGCTAGCGCTGGCCATCGGCACGATGATCTTCTTCAGTCTCTTCGTGCAGATGGCCGAAGGCGCGACCTTCGGCCTGGTTCCCTTCATGAACAAGAAGGCCCTGGGCGCGGTGGCCGGTATCGTTGGCGCCGGTGGCAATGCCGGTGCCGTGGCGGCGGGCTTCCTCTTCAAGACCGAAAGCCTGACTTACGGCCAGGGCTTGTTCTTCCTGGGTTGCGCGGTGCTGGTCTGCTCCTTCGCGGCACTTGCCGTGCGCTTCTCGGACGAAGTCCAGGCCGAAGAGGAAGGGCTTCTCGCCGAAGCGCTGGCTGCGCGTGCCGCCGACAGCGATGCGCGAGGCGAGGGGCGCCCGGTACCTGCCTGATTCGCGGTGCGGATACCCGATAACGCGGGCCGGCTGATGTTTCGGCCGGCCCGTGTCTGCAGTTCGCGCTGAGCGGCGCTGGATGCGCGTGCCGGACTCCGGCATGCTCCCCGGGCCCGGATTCCCGGGCCCAATCAAGACAGGGAGACCGCGATGACTTTTGCCTACTGGTGTGTGCTGATCGGCGCGCTGATGCCCTTCGCCTGGACCATGACCGCCAAGGCCGGCGGCAGGCGCAAGATGAGCCTGAATGAAAATCGCGCGCCGCGCGAGTTCCTCGCCAAGCTGGACGGTTCGCAGAAGCGCGCGGACTGGGCGCAGCAGAACGCCTTCGAAGCCTTCCCGGCTTTCGCGGCGGCGGTGATCATCGCGCAGGTGGCCGGGGCCGAGCAGGCCACGATCAATCTGCTGGCCGGTATCTGGGTGTTGGCGCGCATCGCGCACGGCATCGTCTATCTCGCGGATCTCGCCACGCTGCGTTCCGTGGTCTGGTTCGTGGCGCTGGGCTGCGTCGTCGGCCTCTTCATCGCCGCGGCCTGAGGTCCGGCGCGCCTGAGATGAAGGCGTGCGGAGGGCTGAGGATGGTGACGGCGGTATGATCCCCGCTGACGCCGAGAAGTCCGGGCCGGACGACGACGAGGGTGTGCCGCTGCCGCCAGTGGCCATGCTGCTGCTGGCTGTCGTGCTGGGCGTGGCGGGCGGGCTGGGGGCGATTGCCTTCAAGCTGTTGCTGGCATTGGTGCACAACGCCTTCTTCCAGGGGCGGCTGGCGCTGGAACTCGACATGGGGCTGGCGATCGCGCCGAGCGTCTTCGGCGCCTTCGTGATTCTCGTGCCGGTGGTCGGAGCGCTGCTGGTAACCCTGATCACGCGGCACGTGGCGCCCGAGGCGCGTGGCGGCGGTGTGCCCGAGGTGCTGGACGCCATCTATTACGGTCGCGGCCGCATCCGGCCGGTGGTGGCGCTGGCCAAGGCGGCTGCCACGGCCGTATCCATCGGCACTGGCGGTTCGGCCGGTCGCGAAGGACCGATGGTGCAGATCGGCGCGACGGTGGGCTCGCTGCTGGGCGCCGTCGCGCGCATTCCGGCGCGCCAGCGCATCACGCTGATGGCTGCCTGCGCTGCCGCGGGCGTGGCGGCGACCTTCAATACACCCATCGGCGGTATCGCCTTCGCGCTGGAATTGCTGCTCGTCTCGCTGAGCGCGCGCACGGTTTCGCTGGTGGCGATATCGGCGGTGGTGGCCACGGCCATCGGGCGCATGCATGGCGGGTTGGACCCGGCCTTCAATGTGCCGGGCATCGCGCAGTTCGAGGATCAGGGCATCGGCCTGCCCATGCTGTTGCTCAGCGTGCCCTTCGGTCTGCTGGTGGGGCTGGCGGCGGCCGGCTTCATTCGCGGCCTTTACGCCGTCGAGGAGCGCTTCGAGCGGCACTTCGCCAACCCTTATCTGCGGCATATGGCCGGCATGCTGCTGGTGGGCATCATGCTCTACGGCTTCATGCTTGCCACCGGCAACTACTACGTTGCGGGCGTCGGTTATCCGGTGATTCTCGACGTGCTGCGCGCGGCACTGTCCGATCCCTTCTTTCTGATGCTGCTCTTCGCCGCCAAGCTGCTCGCCACGCTGCTGACGCTGGGATCGGGTGCTTCCGGCGGCGTCTTTGCTCCTTCGCTCTTCCTGGGTGCGACGCTGGGCGGTGCCTTCGGCGGTTTCCTCGATCTGCTGCTGCCGGGCCTGGGCGTCGACCCCGTCGTCTTCGCCGTCGCCGGCATGGCCGGAATGATCGGTGGCACAAGCGGGGCGGTGATCACTGCCATCACCATGACCCTGGAGCAGACGCGCGACTACGGCGCCATGCTGCCGGTCATTACCACGGTAGCGCTGGCGCACATGCTGCGCGTACGGCTGGTGCCGCAGAGCATCTATACGCTCAAGCTCGCGCGCCGCGGTCACAGCGTGCCGCAGTCGTTGCAGGCCGCAATATCGAGCGCGCAGACGGCGCGCAGCGTCATGTCGCGCGACTTCGAGCTGCTCGATCTCGCCGAGCTGGAAGACTGGAAGACGCGCTTCACGCCCGGTGCCGGTCACCGCCACACCGTCGTCTGCCGCGAGGGCGAGGTGCTGGGCGTCGCGCAGCCGGAACTGCTCTATCTGCTGCCCGATGAATCGCCCGAGACCCTGATCGATGCCGACTGGTTCGGCGCCGAGGCGGCCACCTCGCTGCCCGTGATCATGCGCGGGCTGCGCGTCAAGGGCAGCGACACGGCGCTGGTCTTCAATCCGCGGGGCTCGACGCGCTCGGCGGACCTGGTGGGCGTCATCACTTCGCGCGAGATCGGGCGCAATGCGCGCGATAACGCCGAGCTGATGGACTGACATGAAAGCCGCCGAAGGCGGCGCCGAACCCCCTCTCCCGCTCTGCGGGAGAGGGGGGGGACCGCCCGCGGACGCGCGGGTGGTGGGGAGAGGGCCTGCGCGTCGCTGCTCCAGGCGCCGGCCTTCGCGGCCAATCTCTCCGCTTTACCCCCTCAAAGGCTGTTGCCGGCAGCTACCGCCGATGCCCAGGCCCACTGGAAGTTGTAGCCGCCGAGATGACCGGTGACATCCAGCACCTCACCGATGAAGTAGAGGCCCGGCTGCTGTTTCGATGCCATGGTGGTCGAGTCGACACCGCGCGTATCGACGCCGCCGAGCGTGACCTCGGCGGTGCGGTAGCCCTCCGTGCCGCTGGGCGGCACGGGCCAGTCGTGCAGCTGCCGGGCGATGCCGCGCAGGCGCTGCGCCTTGAAATGCTGCAACGGACCGTCATCGAATAGCACTGCGCAGAGCTGTTGCGCGAAGCGGCGCGGGAAGCGCTCGGCCAGCAGGTTCAGCAGTGTCGTCTGTGGCCGCGTCTCGCGCGCCTGCGCCAGCCAGTCTTCGGCATCCCCATCCGGCAACAGATCCAGTTGCAGGCGATCGCCGGGCGCCCAGTAAGAAGAGATCTGCAGAATGACCGGTCCGCTCAGGCCGCGGTGCGTGAGCAGCATCGCGCCGTCGAAGCTCTGCCGGCCGGCGTGGGCGCGAATGGGTAGCGACACACCGCTCAGCGGCTGCCAATCTTCCAGCGGCCGGCCGCTCAGCGTCAGCGGCACCAGCGCGGCGCGGGTAGGGCGTATGGCATGGCCAAACTGCTGTGCGAGGTCGTAGCCGAAGCCGGTCGCGCCCATCCTGGGAATGGACAGGCCGCCGGTGGCCACCACCAGTTGCCCGGTGGTCACCGGACCCGCACTGGTCGCGAGCCGAAAGCCGGCATCGGTGGCTGTCGCAGTCTCGACTTCGCACTGCGTGCGGATGGTGACACCAGCGTTCTGGCACTCGGCGAGCAGCATGGCGACGATCTGCTTGGCGGATTCATCGCAGAAGAGCTGGCCCCGCTCCTTCTCGTGCCACTGGATACCGTACGCATCGACCAGGGCGATGAAATCCGCCGGTCGGTAGCGCGCCAGCGCGGATTTGCAGAAATGCGGATTGGCCGACAGGAAATGCTCCGGCCGCACGTCGAGATTCGTGAAATTGCAGCGCCCGCCGCCGGACATCAGAATCTTCTTGCCGACGCGGTTCGCACGCTCGATGACCAGCACCGAGCGACCGCGCGCGCCCGCGACGGCCGCGCACATCAATCCGGCGGCGCCGCCACCGAGGATGACGACGTCGTAGCCAGTGGCTGCAGACGGATTCGACAAGAGGTGCTCGGGTTGTTCGGGCAGCGGACTATAGCGACAATGCGCGCCTCGGGATCGAGGCGCTGCGCGATGGTTGCGCGGTCGAACAGCAGGCCGCCGATGGCTGGCAACCCTCCGTGCAAGCCTGCTTCGCGTGGCTCGCTATGGAGCGGAACCTTCCAGGAAATCCCAGATCGCGAAGGTTGCATCGAGATTGCCACTGGTTGGCCCGAGCGAGATGCCGAAGACCGGGATGCTTCCGGGCCAGGTGTGACCGCCGCCCTCGATAGTGAGCAGTTGCACGGCGCTGTTGGCTGCGCAGTCGTGGTTGGTCCGCTCTGTCACCGAGGTGCCGTCGTCGACCGCGGGAGGCAGTGCCGCGATGACTTCGCTCGCCGGATCGCAGTTGTTGTGCGTTGCCCAGCGATCGAAGTTCACGTTGGCGGAGAGCAGTCCCAGGCGGCCGTCATAGGGCACGATGAAATCGCGCGTGCCGTGAGTGGCGATTACCGGCAGTGGTCGCTCGAGTGGGCACTGCAGGTCCTGCTGGCGCCGCATGCCTGCGGCGATCAGCGCGAGTCCGGCGAAAGGGAACTCGCTCTGGCAGGCCATGTGGGTGGCCATGAAGCCTCCCTTCGACATGCCGGCGAGGTGGATGCGTGCGGCGTCGATGGGATAGTCCCGTGTGACCACCGCCACGACCTTCTCCAGGAAACCGATGTCGTCCACCAGGTTCAGACCGTTGGGGTTCTCGCGCCACTGGCGATTCACGGCCTCGGGCAGGATGATCCAGGCCCCCCGTTCGGCGGCAAGTCGACTGACACGCGCCAGATTCGCCATCCGCTCGGGCGTTCCGTAGGCGTAGTGCAGCAGCAGTATGGCCGGTGCCGGCTCGAGCGCCGGTGTCTCGGGGCGCACGATCACGACGCGCCGGCCCAGTCCCTGATGGGAAACGGCGATCTCGATGGCTTCGCTGCCCTCGACGGTTTCGACGAAGCGGCCGCGCAGACGCTGCCCCAGCTCGGCGCTGCCTTCGGACAAGCGATTCAGGCTTTCGGAGAGGCCTTCGCCGCTCCCGGCCAGTGTCTCGCGCAGACCGTCGCCGAGCTGGGAGAAAGTGCGGTCAAGCCCTTCAGAGAGCTCGTCATTCGTTCGTGTTAAGCCGTCTCCGAGGCGCTCGCCGGTGCGCCTGAGGCCATCCAGCAGCGGTTGCTCATCGCTTGCTGGCGCTGTTTCGGGCTCGCTCTGCTTGTTGCCGCTCAGCAGCCCGAGTCCGGCCAGCGCGGTGGTCGGCATAACGACGAGCGCCAGCGCCAGAAGTGCACCTCCGTTCTTTCTTGGAATCACCGTGTAACTCCCTGTTTTATAAATATCGAGGCTACTGTACTGGAGTGGCTGTGGGGCGCAAGCGCTTCCGACTCAGGCCGAGCCCCCGGCGCCGCCGCGTTGTTCGGCGAGCAGCGCCGCCAGTGCGCTGGTCATGGGCTTGAGGAAGAAGGCCTCGCCCGGCATGACGTCGACGCGAACGCCGCGTGCGCGCAGCGTGTCCGCGACGACCGGGCCCACGGCGGCGACGATGGCGCGCTCCAGCGCCGCCCGCAGCATGTCGGCTTCCTCGGTCGCCTCGGCGACCCGGAACAGGCGCTCCACCTGCGCCATGCTGGTGAAGGCGATGGTGTCGACGCGGCTGTCGGCCATGGCCGCTATCAACTCGCGCACCTGCGCATCATCGCTAGCGTCGGCGTAGACGTAGGGGGCGACGGCATAGGCGTCCGCGCCGGCCTCGCGCAGGAAGTCCATCAGCCGCTGGTTGGGTTCGGCGCCGTAGAGCTGCACGCCCACGCGCCGGCCCCGCAGATCCTCGCGCGCCAGCGTCGCAATGACCCCTTCGGTGGTCGGGCTGTCGGCGATCAGGCCAGGCTTCAGATCGAGGTCGCGCAGCACGCGGCCGGGCTTGGGGCCGCGCGTGATGGTGCGCACTCGTCCCAGTGCCTCGATGAAGGGGCTGCGCATCTCCGGCGCGTTGTGGTCGATGCAGCCAAGCAGGCGACGCAGGCCCTCGCCGGTGAGCAGGATCAGATCGTCGAAGCTGTCGTTACAGAAGGCGCGGATCCAGGCGATGACCGGGTCCGGGTCGGGGGCGTCCTTGATGGCCACCAGCGGGCAACGCCAGACGCGCGCGCCGCGGCGCTCCAGCATGGCGCAGAAGACATCCAGCTCGCGCGTTTCAGGCACGGCCACGGTGTGGCCGGAAAGGTCCGCTTCTTGCATATCGGCTCAGCTCTCGCTCGTCTTTCCGCCCTTACCCGGGCGTGTCAGGAAGGCGACTCGCAGTACGATCAACGACTGTACGTCATCTTGGTGATGCGCCATCGCCGCTTACGGGGTCATGAGAGTCGCACGCTTGCACAGTTTTGCCACCGTGGCATGCCTACTGGGCGTGCTGGCGCTCGTAGCGGCTCCCGAGACCGCGGCGAAAGAGCCGGCATTGACGGTCTTTGCCGCTGCGAGCCTGCGCAGTGTGCTCGACCAGGCTGCCGCGGACTTCGAAGAGCGGACGGGCGTCGAGACCGATGTGTCCTACGCCGGTAGCTCGACACTGGCGCGCCAGATCATGCTGGGAGCGCCCGCCGATGTTTTCTTCTCGGCAAGTGCGGGATGGATGGATCATCTTGCGGGGCGCGATCTGCTGCACTTCGGGACAAGGCGCGATCTCTTGAGCAATCGCCTGGTGCTGATCGCTCCTCGCGGCGCGAAAGGCGAGTTCGCGCTGGATGATCCTTCGGCGCTATTGAGGGTACTGGGGGATGGTTATTTGGCCATGGCTAATACGGAGGGTGTTCCAGCCGGTCTCTACGGCAAGGCCGCGCTGCAGTCGCTGAAGCTATGGACTTCCTTGCACAACCGCATCGCGCAGGCGGATAACGTGCGAGCAGCACTCGCGCTCGTTTCCCGGGGCGAGGCAGCGCTCGGCATCGTTTATCGCAGCGATGCGCTTGCTGCCGGTGAGAGTGTGCGCGTCATGGCAACTTTCCCGGAATCCAGCCATCCTCCGATTGTCTATCCGGCGGCGGCGCTCGCCCGAAGCGATCACCCGCAAGCACAACGATTTCTGGCGTTTCTGGCGGCTCCCGAGCGGAAGTCACTGTTCGAGCGCTGGGGCTTTACGGCGCTGGAGCACTGAGCGTGAGCCTGGAAGCCGGCGAGATCGCGGCGCTGCTTTTGAGCTTGCGCGTGTCGCTATGGGCGGTCGTGGTGAGCTTGCCGGCGGGGGTGGCGGTGGCCTGGCTGCTGGCGCGTCGTGAGTTCGCCGGCAAGGGACTGCTGGACGCGCTGGTGCACCTACCACTGATTCTGCCGCCGGTGGTGACGGGCTATCTGCTGCTGATCGTCTTTGGTCGCCAGGGGGTAGTGGGAGCCTGGCTCTACGAGTACTTTGGCGTCACGCTTGCCTTTCGCTGGACGGGCGCGGTGCTGGCCGGCGCCATAGTCGGATTCCCGCTCATGGTGCGCGCTATTCGCTTGTCCCTCGAAGCGGTCGACCGACGTCTGGAAGGTGCCGCAGCCGTGCTCGGTGCGTCTCCGCTGCGCGTGTTCGCTACGGTGACCCTGCCGTTGGCAATGCCCGGCATCATCGCCGGTGCGCTCTTGGCATTTGCGCGAGCGCTCGGTGAGTTCGGCGCCACGATCACCTTTGTTTCGAATATTCCGGGCGAGACCCAGACGCTGCCGTTGGCGATCTACAGCTATCTGCAGATTCCGGGCGGCGAGGAGGCTGCGACACGCCTGGTCGTGCTGTCGGTCGCCCTGGCTTTTGCTGCGCTTCTCGCCTCGGAGTGGCTGGCGCGTGCCATGCGGCGACGACTGGATCCGGGTTGATGCTGCAGCTCGATATCGATTTCCAGCAGGGCGACTTTCATTTGCGCGCCCGGTTCAGCGTCGAGCGCGGCGTGACGGCGCTCTTCGGTGCTTCCGGTGCTGGCAAGACAACCACGCTGGACCTGATCGCCGGGCTGCGGCGATTGCGTTCCGGAAGCATCGTCGCCAACGGCCGCACGCTAGCGGACACGGCCCGAGGCATCTTCGTGCCCAGTCACGCTCGGCATATCGGCTACGTCTTTCAGGAGCCGCGCCTGTTTCCGCATCTCAGTGTGCGAGGCAATCTGCGCTACGGCATGCGGAGTGGAGAACAGCGCGGCGCGCTGGCGACCTTCGACGAGATGGTCGCGCTTCTCGGTATCGGCCATCTCCTGTCTCGCCGGCCCGCCGGATTGTCCGGTGGCGAAGCGCGCCGCGTGGCCATCGGGCGCGCCTTGCTTGCAGCACCCTCATTGCTTCTGCTGGACGAGCCGCTGACCTCTCTCGATGACGAGCGCAGGGCCGAGCTCCTGCCGTTCATCGAGTCGATGCGCGACACCTTGCATGTCCCGATGGTCTTCGTGAGTCATCGCGATGACGAAGTGCGTCGTCTTGCCGATACGGTCATTCGCCTGCAAGACGGGCGGCAGATTCAGCAGTCCGGCCCTCCCTCGGTGGTCCTTGATTCCCTGACGTAGGACACTTCGAGGCGGTGCCGCTACCGCGGCAGATCGTGGGCTGACAGGCTGGATTCATGCGCGCTGCGAGCGCGTGCAGCCGCCAACCGCGGGTCATTCCGGGCCCGAAGCGATGCGGCCTGCCGTGTCTTCCGAGAAGGCAAACCCACCCGTTCGGGTAAGAGCCGTTTCCGCAACCCCTGCGATATGATTCGGCCCGTGCGCCGGGCCTGGCGCGGGAACAAGGGGACGACGGAAATGGCTGTTATCGACTCGAAGGTCGATGTCCACGGCGACGGCTTTGCCCACAATCGCGAGGGCATGCTGGAGCGCATCAAGGCCTGGCGCGAGATCGAAGCCAAGGGCCGCGCCGAAGAGGCGGCCAAGCAGGAGCGCTTCGAGAAGCGCGGCCAGATCCTGCCACGCGAGCGCGTGCATCTCATGCTGGATCGCGGCAGCCCCTGGCTGGAGCTGTCGACGCTCTGCGGCTATGGCCAGCACGACGACAAGGATGGCTCGCTGGCCGGCGGCAACCAGATCGCCGGCATTGGCTACGTCTCCGGCACGCGCTGCCTGATCGTGGCGAGCAACTCGGCGATCAAGGGCGGCACGATGACGCCCTGGGGCGTGCAGAAGACGCTGCGCCTGCAGGAGATCGCGCTCGACCAGCGCTTGCCGGTGGTCTCCATGATCGAGTCGGGCGGCGCCAACCTTCTTTATCAGGCCGAGGTTTTCATCCCCGGCGGCAAGACCTTCGCCAACCAGTGCCGACTGTCGGCGGCTGGGATCCCGCAGGTGACGGTGGTGCACGGCTCCAGCACGGCCGGCGGCGCCTATATGCCGGGGCTGTCTGATTACGTGATCATGGTGCGCAAGCAGGCCAAGGTCTTCCTGGCCGGGCCGCCGCTACTCAAGGCCGCCACCGGCGAGATCGCCGACGACGAGGATCTGGGCGGCGCCGAGATGCACTGCCAGGTCGCCGGCACTTCCGAATTCATTGCCGAGAACGACGCCGACGGCATCCGTCTAGCGCGCGAGGTGATGGCGAATATCGGCTGGAACGCCGATCGCCCGCCGCTGCAGCTGCGCGAGGTGCGCGCGCCGCGCTACGACGTCGAGGAGATCTGCGGCGTCGTGCCGGCGGATTACCGCCGCCCTTACGACCCACGCGAGGTTATCGCCAGAATCGCCGACGACTCGGATTTCCTCGACTTCAAGACCGAGTACGACACCCAGACCATCTGTGGCCGGGCCGTCATCGAAGGGCATCAGGTCGGCATCATCGCCAACAACGGCCCGATCACGACCAAGGGCGCGACCAAGGCCGGGCAGTTCATCCAGCAGTGCTGCCAGTCGAATATCCCCATCGTCTACCTGATGAACACCACTGGCTACATGGTGGGCTCGGACTCCGAGCAGGGCGGCATCGTCAAGCACGGCTCCAAGATGATCCAGGCCGTGGCCAATGCGCATGTGCCGCAGATCACCATCGTCATGGGCGGCAGCTTCGGCGCCGGAAACTACGGCATGTGCGGCCGCGGCTTCGGCCCGGACTTCATCTTCGCCTGGCCGAATTCGCGCACTTCCGTGATGGGCGGTGAGCAGGCCGCCGGCGTCATGGAGATCATCACGCGCGAGAAGTACGAGAAGCAGGGCAAGGCCATCGACGAGGCCGAGGAGAAGCGGCTGGCTGCGGTGCGCCAGCAGATCGTCGACCAGTTCGATCGCGAATCCGACGCCTTCGCGGCCAGTGCCCGTATGTTCGACGACGGCATCATCGACCCGCGCGACACGCGGCGCGTGCTCGGCCTCTGCCTCTCGGTCTGCCGCGAAGCCAAGCTGCGCCAGCTGCACGGCAACAGCTTCGGCGTTGCAAGGCTCTAGCGCGCCGGATCGGCTAAGGTCCGCCTCCCCTGAATACTGCGGAGTGAATGTGAGCGAGCTGACCCTGCCGGAATGCGAGACCCTGGCCCTTGCCTTCGACGACGGCGTTCTGCGCATCACGCTGAACCGTCCCGAGGCGCGCAACGCGATGAACGCGCAGATGGTCAGCGAGATCGGGCAGGTGCTCGATGCCGTCTCCATGAAGGAGACGGTGCGCACCATCGTGCTGCGCGGCGCCGAAGGCCACTTCTGCGCCGGTGCCGACCTCAAGGAAGTCATGGCCGGCGGCACCAAGGCGCCGAAGCCGGGCGAACCCGATCCGATCAAGGACTTCTCGCGCGCCTTCGGCACGCTGCTGCGCAAGGTCGAGCAGGCCCCGCAGGTAGTGATCGCCGTGGCCGAGGGCTCGGTCCTCGGCGGCGGCTTCGGCCTGGTCTGCGTCTCGGATATCGCGCTGGCGCATACCGACGCGCGCTTCGGCTTGCCCGAAACGACGCGCGGCCTGCCGCCGGCGCAGATCGCTCCCTTCGTCGTGCAGCGCATCGGCCTGACCCAGGCGCGGCGCCTGTGCCTGACCGGCGCGCGCTTCGACGGCCGCGCCGCCGAGGCGCTGGGCCTGGTGCACGAAAGCTTCGCCGACGACAAGCAGCTCGACGACAAGATCGACCGCCTCATCGAGGACATCCGCCAGTGCGCGCCCGGTGCCAACGCCATGACGAAGGACATCGTGCTGTCCGTGGGCCATATGAACATGGATGCCGTGCTCGACATGGCCGCCGAGAAGTTCGCCCAGGCCGTGCGTGGCCCGGAGGCGGGCGAGGGGATCTCCGCCTTCCTGAAGAAGCGGACGGCGAAGTGGGCGAGCAGAAATTGAAATGCCCTCTCCCCAACCCCTCTCCCAGAGGGAGAGGGGCCTTCCCCCTTCTCCCCGACGGGGAGATGGGCTGGGGAAGAGGGGATGCGATGCGGCTTACCGGTGACACCAGCCGGGACATGACATGGAGACTGGCGTGAAACGCTTCGACAAGGTACTCGTAGCCAACCGCGGCGAGATCGCCGTGCGCGTGATTCGGGGCGCCCGGCGTGCGGGCTATCGCACCGTCGCGGTCTTCAGCGATGTCGACCGGCATTCGCTGCACGTGCGCGAAGCCGACGAGGCTGTGCATATCGGCGCCGCGCCTGCCAAGGATTCCTATCTGCGCGGCGATGCAGTGATCGCCGCGGCTCAGCGCACCGGCGCACAGGCCATCCATCCCGGCTACGGCTTTCTTTCCGAGAACGCTGACTTCGCGCGCGCAGTCATGGATGCCGGCCTGGTCTGGATCGGCCCGCCGGCCGAGGCCATCGAGGCCATGGGCAACAAGTCGGCCTCCAAGGAGCGCATGCTCGCCGCGGAAGTGCCCTGCGTCCCGGGCTATCAGGGCGACGACCAGTCCACCGAGCGGTTGGTGCAGGAAGCCGAAGCCATCGGCGTGCCGGTCATGGTCAAGGCCGCCGCCGGTGGCGGTGGGCGCGGTATGCGTCTGGTCACCGAGGTCGGTGAACTGGCCGCCGCCATCGATTCAGCGCGCTCCGAAGCCGAGGGTGCCTTCGGCTCCGGTCAGATTCTGCTGGAGAAGGCTGTCGTCGACGCGCGCCACGTCGAGATCCAGGTTTTCGGCGACCGGCACGGCAACGCCGTGCACATCGGCGAGCGCGACTGCTCCATCCAGCGCCGCAACCAGAAGGTTGTCGAGGAGGCGCCGTCGCCGGCCGTCGATCCGGCGCTGCGCCAGAAGATGGGCGATGCGGCTGTCGCCGCTGCCAAGGCCGTCGCTTACGTGGGTGCCGGCACCGTCGAGTTCCTGCTCGCCGCGGACGGCGCTTTCTACTTCCTGGAGATGAATACCCGCCTGCAGGTTGAGCATCCGGTGACCGAGCTGGTCTATGACCTCGATCTGGTCGAGTGGCAGCTGCGCGTGGCGCAGGGTGAAGCGCTGCCCATGACGCAGACCGAGGTCGACGCGCGCCGCCGCGGGCACGCCATCGAGGTGCGCCTCTGTGCCGAGGATCCGGCGGCCGGTTACGTGCCGCAGTCCGGTCCGGTCATCGACTGGCGTGCGCCCGAAGGGCCCGGCATCCGCGTCGATACCTATCTGGAGTCCGGGGCGACGATCAGCCCCTACTACGACTCCATGCAGGCCAAGATCATCGCCTGGGGCGAGGATCGCGAGACGGCGCGCATCCGCCTGCTGCGCGCGCTGGAGGACTGCTTTCTGGCCGGCGTGCGCAGCAACCGCGATTTTCTGCACGCCATCGTCGGCCACGAGGCCTTCGCCGACGGCTCCGCCACCACGGCCTTCATTGGTCAGCACTTCGCGGCTGAGGCCATTGCCGGCACGCAGCCCAGCCCGCGTCACGTGCTACTGGCCGCGGTGGCTCTCTACATGGACGACGCCGTCAAACTGGCCGCCGAGCATGGCTTCGGCGCCGAGTACCGCGGCTGGCACAGCTCGCACGAGGCACCCACGGCCTTCCATCTGCGCTGGGGCGAGACCGACTATCGTTTCAAGCTCTTTGTGGCCCACGGCAGCGTCTTCCGCGCCAGCATTGAGGGCGAAGAGCTGGAACTGCGCGTCGAGCAGCCCGAAGGCGGGCGCTTCCGCTTCGACGCCGAGGAGGGCTCCGGTACCGCCGACTACGCGCGCAGCGTCGAGGGCGTGTGGGTTTCGGCCGGTGGTCACACCTACGGCTATGAGGACCGTACGCTGGCGCCGGTGGAGGGTGCGGCCCCCGGCTCGGACGGCCGCATCCTGTCGCATAGCGACGGCAAGATCGTCGCTGTGCACACCAAGCCGGGCGAGAACGTGAAGGCCGGCCAGACGCTGGTCGTGCTGGAAGCCATGAAGATGGAGTTCCAGCTCAGCACGCCGGTGGCCGGCACCGTCGATACCGTGGAAGTCGAGGCCGGCCAGCAGGTCGGCGCGCGCCAGCTGCTGGTGGCGCTGACGCCGGAAGCCTCAGCCGACGGCTGAAGCGGTCTGCGGCGTGCGCTCGGCGGCCTCACACATCACCGTGGCGAGCAGGTCGTAAGCCTGCGCCCAGGCCTCGCGGGTGTCGGCGTCGAAGTCGTCGCCCAGACCCTGCTCCAGTGTCCAGAGTAGCGCCGCGCCCACCATCGGGTAGTGCTCGCGCTTGACGCCGTAGACGAGGTGGCGGCGACCCATGGCCTGCAAGGGCTCCATGATCGCGTCCGGTTGGTGGAGGTTCTTCACCGCCAGCGACAGCGCCTGCATCAGCATGAGGCCCTGACGGCGCATGTTGTCGCCGAATAGCGCACGCAGCTCGGGGTTCTGCTCGAAAAGACGGTCGTAGAACATAACTGCTGCCTGCTCGGCGATGGGCTCGACCTTGCTGAAGCTGGATTGCACACGCTCTACCTGTTCCGGGGTCATGACTCTGCCTTGCTTGGAGGGGGCGCAAGCTTCGCTGGCGCGTGGTGGCTAGCGGGCTTTCGCCTTTCGATCGCGCGTGAAGAGCCGACAAGCGGCAACGCGGTGGCCCGATCGCGGCGCCGAACGCATACCATGCCCGCCCATGAGTACCGACACGCCCTATCTGATGACGGCCGCGCGCGGCCTCGGCCCGATTCTCGCGGACGAGCTGCGCGGGCTGGGCGCGCAGGACGCGCGCGAGCAGGGCGATGCAGTCGCCTTCGGCGGTGATATCGATACGGCCTATCGTTGCCTGATCGGCAGCCGGGTCGCCTCGCGCATGCTGCATCCGTTGAGCGTCTTCGATCTGCCGGACGCCGACGCCTGCTACACGGCGGCGTGTGCCATCGATTGGCCCGCGGTCTTCGGCTATGCGGGCAGCTTCATGGTCGAGGTGACCGGCCACAGCCGCTCCGTGTCGCACACCCAGTTCGCGGCGCTGCGCGTCAAGGACGCCGTGGTCGATCAGCTGCGCGAGGCGCGCGGCCATCGGCCGGATGTCGACACGCGCGCCCCCGATATCCGCCTGCTGCTGCAGCTGCAGGGTGCCAAGGCCCGGCTCAGCGTCGATATCGGCGACGGACCGCTGCATCGCCGCGGTTATCGCATCGATACCGGCGAGGCGCCGCTGCGCGAGAATCTCGCCGCGGCCATCCTGCTGCGCGCCGGCTGGCCGGCGCGGGCGGCGGCCGGCGAGGCTTTCCTCGACCCCTTCTGTGGCAGCGGCACGCTGGTCATCGAGGCCGCGCTGATGGCCACGAATACCGCACCCGGCCTGTTGCGCAATAGCCGGCTACCCGGCGTATGGACGGGCCATGACGAGAAGGCCTGGCAGCGCGCGCTGCAGCAGGCGCGCGAGGCTTGCGTCGACTGGCAGGGGTCGCCGCTGCTGGGCAGCGACACCGATGCCGGCGTCCTGCGCGCCGCCCGCGCTAACGCCAAGCGCGCGGCTGTGGCCGACATCACCCGCTTCGAGCAGGCCGACGCGCTGTCGCGACAGGCGCCTGCGGAAGCCGGCCTGCTGGTGGCGAATCTGCCCTACGGCGAGCGCATCGCATCAAGCAACGAGCTGATCCGCCTCTACAGTCTGCTCGGCACGCAGCTTAAGGCCCGTTTCGGCGGCTGGCACGCTGCGCTGCTGGTGGGCGAGGACTCCGAAAGTCAGCGCCTGGGTTTGCGTGCCTCCGCGAAGCGCAGCTTCCATAACGGCGCACTGGCCTGCCAGCTGCTGCAGTTCGATCTGCACGTGACCCAGGAAAGCGCGCCGGTGGCGGCACCGGATCTGGCCAATCGTCTGGCCAAGAATCAGCGCCATCTCGGGCGCTGGGCACGCCGCCGCGGCGTCAGCTGTTATCGCCTCTACGACGCCGATCTGCCCGAGCACCCGCTGCAGATCGATCGCTTCGAGGCCGAGGACGGCGCGCAGCATCTGCACGTTCAGGAGTTCGCCGCGCCCAAGACTGTCGAGCCGGCGCGCGCCGAGGCGCGCCTGCGCGGTGCGCTGGCAGCCATCGTCGAGACCACCGGCGTGGCGCCCGATCATCTCTACTTCAAGCAACGCCGCGCACAGAAGGTTGGTCAGCAGTACGCGCGGCAGAGCGAGGCCGAATCGGGCTTCTGGGTACGCGAACACGGTGTGCGGTTATGGGTGGATCCGGAGCGCTATCTGGATCCCGGGCTCTTTCTCGATCACCGCCCCATGCGGTTGCGCCTGCAGGAGGAATGCAAGGGATTGCGCATGCTCAATCTCTTCAGCTACACCGCCGCGGCCAGCGTGCACGCGGCCAAGGGCGGGGCAGCGCAGACAGTGTCGGTGGATAGCTCCAACACCTATCAGGCCTGGGCCGAGACGAACTTCGCCGGCAACGGTTTTCGCGCCGAGCGCTCCGACGCGCGCAGCCGACGGCTGCCGGGGGCGCACGCGCTGCTGCGCGGCGACTGCCTGCGCTGGCTGGAGAACGCCGTCGACGACCCGCGCTTGCGCTTCGAGCGCATCTTCTGCGACCCGCCCACATTCTCGAACTCCAAGCGCGACGAGGAAAGCTTCGATGTTCAGCGCGACCACGTCGCGCTCATCCAGGCTGCCGCCGCACTACTGGCGCCCGACGGCGTGCTCTATTTTTCCTGCAATCGGCGGCGCTTCAAGCTCGACGAGGCCTCGCTCGAGGGGCTGAGCGTGCGCGAGATTACTGCCAGCACACTCGACGAGGATTTTCGCCGTAAGCCGCCGGCGCATCGCTGCTGGGCGATTACTGGCACGCTGAGCACATGAGTATCGATCCGCTGAAAATCGTCCTGTTACTGACTCAGCCGCTGAGCGTGGCGCTGTTGTTGGCGTTGGCCGCGACTCTTTATGCACACTGGCTATTGCGCGCGCTGGCTATCGTCGCCTGTCTGGTGACGCTGGCCATGAGCACGCCCTGGGTGGCCGAGCGTCTGGCCGAGCCGCTGGAAGCGGCTTACGCAGGTCAACCCATTGCCGACTATGGGCAGAGCCAGGCCATCGTATTACTGGGCGGTGGCGTGACCGCCGGGGATCGAGAGGGCCAGACGGACGCCACGGCCGCTGCCGATCGTATGCGTTTCGCGGCGGCGCTCTGGAAGGCCGGCAAGGCCCCACGCATCATCGCCACCGGCGGTGTTGGGGGGCGCGACTGGAGCGAGGCCCACGCCATGCGCGCCTGGCTGATCGATCTCGGCGTTGATGCCGATGCCGTCATGCTGGAGCCCTTGGCGCGCAACACGCGGCAGCATCCCGCCCACGTGCGACCCTTGCTCGACGACCCGGAAGCCCCCTTCCTGCTTGTCACCTCGGCGCTGCACATGTCGCGGTCCATGGCGCGTTTTGCTGCGGCCGGGCTGCGGCCCATCGCCGCGCCCACGGATCGCGAGCTGTTGCTATACGACGATATCCGCGACGTGCTACCCGACACCCGTGCGCTGGATCGCAGCACGCGTGCGCTCAAGGAGCGCCTCGGCATGCTGCATCTGCGTGTGTTCAGCGACTGGCTGGGGCGCTGAGCGTCACTCGCGTCCGCGTTCCTCCCACATGCGCCGCTCGATCGCGCCGACGCGCTCTTCGGCTTCGTCGGCGCTGCGGCCACCGATCAGCGTGAAGGTGGCGATCAGTCCGACGAGCAGGCCCTGCCAGGGCTCGAAGAAGGCCAGTGCGGCGCCGGTCAGCAGCGCCACGCCGCGCTCGGTTGGGTGGCGCACGATCGCCATGGCGACATAGGCGCAGGCGAAGCCCGTCAGCACCAGCGTCAGCGACAGCGCGATGCCCATCAGCGGCTTCAGACCGGTGAGCAGCGGCAGCAGAAAGAAGACGAAGGGAAGGCCCATGAAGTAGTAGGAGGCGATGCCGCTGTGCAGCGAGTCCATCGTGCGCGGTCCCTGTCGCCAGCGCTGGACGATGGCGACGTGCACGCCGGTCCAGACGCTGCCCTGGGTCGGGAAGAAGGGAGCAGCGATGGCCATGACGGCATTGCGGATGCCCAGTGACCAGTGGGTGCGCGTGGTGTCGATGTCGATGTGCTCGTCCGGTCGATCGGTGTTGGCGTCGCGGATGATCTCGTTGCCCGCAACCAGATCGCCGAAGAGGATGATGTAGGTCACCAGCGCCAACGGCACGGCCGCGAGGAACATCTCCCAGCTCGGCCAGCCGATGGCCAGCGGCGAGACCTTGGCCCAGGTCTCGGCGAAGGGCGGGATCAGGATTCCCCACTGGATGTCGTACTGCACCTCGCCGACCAGGGGGCCGACGATGGCGGCGACCAGAAAGCCGGGCAGCAGCCCCAGGCTGCCCAGCACCCTGAGCGCGCGGAAGCGCGTCTTCAGTAGTCGGAAGGGAATCGAGAAGATGAAGATCAGGCAGACCGCGCAGGCGGCGATGGTGGCGATGGGCTGTGCCAGCAGATAGTCGGGGGCGTCGTCGATGAAGACGCGCTTGAAGGCGGCGATGGCGGCGCCGAGAATTAGGCCCGCCTTGAGCGCATCAGGCAGCCAGGCCATGAAGCGTTTGCCGAGCCCGGTCGCACCCAGTACGAAGAGCATTGTCGATAGCGTCATCGCGAGCGCGGCCATGGCCTGGAAGCGCTCCACCGGCGTGTCGTAGCCGCCGAGGACGAAAGACAGTACCAAGGGCAGGGCTGGCGTTACCCATCCCGGCGCGTAGGGCTCGCCGAACAGGATGGGCGCGGTGCCGAGCAGGAAACCGCTGATCAGCGACATGGTCACGGCCTCCTCGAAGCTGAGGCCGAAATGCGCCGTCATCATCGGTACCAGTGCCAGGCCGGTGGCCGAAGCCAGCGCGGTGCCCTGCAGGAACTCCGGCCAGCACAGGCGTGTGTGCCAGAAGGGCAGGCGGAAGGTGAAGGGGCCCCAACGCCAGCCCGCGCGCTCGGTGGCGCCGCTGTCGGCATTCGCCATCTGTCGTCTCCGTATTGTTGTGCTTGCTTGTGGGCCGGATCATGGCACGGCTCCGTGGTCGCGGGCGATGCCTGCCGCGCCGCGGTCGATCGCATTCGCGTCGAACCAGAAAATGCGCGCTAACGCGCGCACCACGCCGATCAGGAAGAGAGCAGACCATGGCGAGTTCCGGCAAAGGCGGACGCGGCCTTGGGCGGCGCGGTCGGGGCTTCGCCGCTGGCGCTGGTAGCCGAGCTGGATTCGAGTGCGCTGTCCAGCATGATCGTCGCCGTGGGCGACTACGCTGCAAGACCGGCAGCGCTATCGCTCTTCGCCCATATGGGCGAAGAGCGATAGCGCTGTTTCGGGGTGCCGGATTCTCTGCAGAGCAGCGATGCGCGAGCCGACGCGATGGCGTCGGCGGCTTGCGTGCAGATCTGGCCGTAGGTGCTGCCGATGATCGCCATTAAGCAGGGGCAGCGTGGGGCCCCGTGGTGGCGTCATTGCGCTCTCATCCAGCATAAAGTCCGGTTACTGCGTCCATCGCTAGAGGGATGATTGATTTTCATCAGGTTGTCTGAGAGATACTAGGGATGAGCATGAACGACGCATTGTCCGAGCCCCTGCAGCTGCCATGCGGGGCCAGTCTCGGGAACCGGATTTCCAAGGCCGGAATGACCGAAGGGCTGTCCGACCGCTATCTACGAGCCACGCCCAAGCTCTGCAAGCTGTATGAGCGCTGGTCGCGGGGAGGGGGGGGGCTGTTGATTACGGGCAACGTGCAGATCGACAAGCGTGTGCTGGAGCGGCCCGGCAATGTCGCCATTGATGCAAATGGAGGGCGGCGAGAGCTCGAGATGTGGGCACGGGCCGGCACTTCTGGGGGCAATCATCTGTGGATGCAGATCTCGCATGCGGGGCGCCAGGCGCCGTGGTACGCCACATGGGAGCCCTTGGCGCCGTCGGAAGTGCAGCTCAAGATTCTGGGCACCTACCGCAAGCCGCGAGCCCTCACCGGGGGAGAGATCCAGGACTTGATCGGGCGCTGGGCGACAGCCGCCGGTGTGGCCAAGGATTGCGGCTTCACCGGTGTACAGATCCACGCTGCGCACGGTTACCTGTTGAGTTCCTTCCTGTCGCCGGTGACGAATCGACGCGACGATGAATGGGGCGGTTCTCTCGAGAATCGCGCCCGCGTCGTGATCGAAACGATCCGTGCTGTGCGCAAGCGCGTGGGCCCGGATTTCCCGGTTGCAATCAAGCTGAACTCGGCGGACTTCCAGCGAGGAGGCTTCGAGTTCGATGATTGTCTGCGACTAGTGGAAATGCTCAATGCCGAGGGGCTGGACCTCATGGAGATATCCGGCGGTTCGTATGAGCAACCGCGTCTTCTGGGTTACCAGGGCGACGCGCAGTCAGCTCATGGAAGCAAGAGCACGGCGAAGCGCGAGGCCTACTTCCTGGAGTATGCGAAGCAAGTGCGGGCATTGGCGAAGATGCCGGTTATGGTCACCGGTGGTTTCCGGAGCCGCGAGGTCATGCTTTCCGCACTTGAGTCCGGGGATGCCGATGTCGTCGGTATCGGTCGTCCCATGTGTGGTGATCCGGACATCGCCGGCAAGCTGCTGCGGGGCGAGGTTTCCGAGACGCCTCGATTCGAGCAAACGCTCACGATCATGCGCGGGAGCCAGTCCAATCCGCTCTCCAGGCTCTGGCCCTTACAGGTCTTCGGCCAGCAGGCCTGGTACTACATGCAGTTGTTCCGGATGGGACGCGGCAAGGATCCGAAATGGTCGCTGCGGCCGATGGTGTGTTTTCTGCGCTACCAGATGGACGAACTCTTGCAGTCGCTACTTTTGAAGCGGCGCAATCCGCCAGTCGAGCAGGAGGTGCCCGAGCATGCCGGCCACCGCTAAGAAGACTTCCCGTACCCCCAGAAAGAAGTCGCGTGTGTCCGCACCAGCGCTTGCGTCTCCACAGGAAGGAGATTCCGTAACCTCGCTGGCGGGCCGCGATGCCAATCTGCCGGAGTGGATGCTCTCGCAGGCCTATGCCGAAGAGCGGCCCAAATACGATTCGGCCGTAGTGATCGGCAGCGGTATCAGCGGTTTATGTTGTGCGGCGCGCTTGGCCCGCAGCAAGTCCTTCAATGGCAAGGTGGTCTTGCTCGGGCAGCCTCCGGCACAGAGTCGGAGACTCATCGGTGGCCTGACATTGCGGGCGCGGGCGCTGGATTACTTTGCTGCCTGCCTGGGTATTTCTCGATCTGTATTGCTCGATAGGCTGTACGACGGACGTGCAGCCGAAGTCGCGTGTCACCGTCAGGTGGCAGCGCGTTTTACGCGACACCGCAACGGCGAGTACGAGATCGGGCCCCGGGGGGAATGGATGAGCCGCTGGGAGCATCAAGGCCGTATCCTTGCGTATGGGGTCCGCAATTCGCATATGGCCGGAACGATTTATGAGTTCATGGTGCAGCAGGGCATCGAATGGAAGAATGCCAGGCCGCAGTCCTTGTCCGATTGTTTGGACTTGGCGCCGGGCAAGAAGCCTTTCGTCATAAACTGCAACCCCGCACCTTTACCGGGGCTGGGCGGAATTCCGGTCAAGCCGAAGCGCTTCGTCGTCGCAGCGCAGGTGCCATTCTCGGCACCGCATCGCGAAGCCAAGGGGATCCTGCAAACCAATACCAGCTTCTTTTGCGGTCGCCGGCGCGGCGGGAGTCTTGATGCGTCCGTGTGGTATCCGCTACTCGATCCGCTGTCGCCGAGTGCGCGAATGTACGCGGTCTTCTACCGCATCGTGCGGAACACTCCGAAGCTCCATAAAGCCGCGGAAACAGAAGTCTTGAAGGATCATCTGGTGGGTGTCGGTCACGCACTCGGCCTGGAACCGGTCGACCCCGAGGAGACCATGGGAACTGCGGTAGTGCCGTGCTCCGACTGGGAGGCGAATCGGGAACATACTCCGGGCTATATCGACCTGGGCAGGCTCGCGAATCTCGGAACCCCGATCATTGCCGGCGACGGAATGCCGCGCGCGGCCTTGGCCGCCTATGTAACAGCGGAAGCCCTGATTGCAGGGGTGGAGCCGCAGGCCTATCTCAATCATGCGGGCGGGAAATGGCGGTTCGGCAACCGGGTGACGTCGCTGGCTTTCGGCCCGCACAGCTGGGCAGGAGATATGGCGCTGCGCTGGTTCCCGGGCTATGGCCTGCGGTTAATCCAGGACCGGGGCGAGACCTGGGCTGGTGTGGAATAAGCCCTCGCTGCGCAGCAATTTCTATGGATGAATCGTTATGGCCATAACAAGTCAGGGGGATGGGATATGAACCACGAGCAGTCTCACCGCATAATCAAGCACGGTGTTGCGGCGATGCTCGTCGCTCTGGCAGGCGGTTTCGCGCTCACCTTCACCATGCTGCAGGGCGTTTCGCTGTCGCCCCTTCCGATCTTTCTCGATGTCGATATTCCCGGAACCGAGCGGGGTTGGCGCATCTTTCACATCGGTATGTTGATGAACGGGATGATGGCGATCGCCCTGGCCTTCGCGCTGCGCTCTGTCACCGTCACGGCTACCGGTGCGGCGCTCGTCAGCTGGGGCGTCATCATTGCCGTGTGGGGCAACGGCATGTTCTACCTCTTCGGCATGTTCGCCTCGAACCATGGCCTCTCTCTGCATGACTCGCCGCTGGGCGAGCCCAGCTTCGCCGGTGCCCTGGCCTTCATCCCTGCCATCGTTGGGGCGACGACTTTGACAGTGGCGCTTATCGTGCTGTTGCGGGGCAAGTTGGCATCACCCTCGCGGTAGATTCCGCGTCGCTCCGAGCTGAACATGTCCGCCGGACACCGCCGTCATGCACAAAGCTTCCATGGCCCGGGCCGCGGGTGCGAATCGCGTCGCTCAACATTCTGGCGGGCCGCCCCTGGTCAAACGAGACAAGCTCCGGCCTTAAGTCTGGTTACAGGGCCATTGGGTGGCGGTAGAAATTCGCCATGCGTCGCTCTCTTGAGCAGAGCGCCTATTCCGATTCATCTACAGGAGAAAATGCATGGCGAATGATGCGGAATCAGGAACCCAAGTTGCAGCTACTGCACCCGCGGCAAACTTTCGAAGTGCGATGTCGCAGTTCCCCACCGGCGTAACCGTCGTGAGCTGTGAGGACGGTGAAGGGGTGCACGGGATGACTTGCAACAGCTTCACGTCGATCAGTCTCGATCCTGCCTCGATTCTCGTCTCGCTCAAGCCGGGCAGGACGCATCACCTAGTAGCGTCACGAGGGAGATTCGGTGTAAGCATCCTGAATGAATCGCATGAGCCTCTTGCGAAAGATTTTTGCGGGGCGCGGGCGGGCGAGGCGCAGTCCAATTTCGTAACGCGGCGTTTGGTCCCCACCTTGCGCGATGCGCTGGCCTGGTTCGAATGTCGTCTGATCCGTCAGGTTGAAGTGCACGACCACACGCTTTTCGTCGCTCGGGTGGAAGCCTGCGGAAGCATCGCGGGTGGCCCGCTGGTGTTCTTCGGCGGGAGCTTCTACCGGCCAACCGCGTTCGGTGGCGGCCTGGATGAACGGGCCGGCACGCAAGGCGCTACGCCTCGCCTCTCGTCACACCGCCCGGGGCTCTCAGAAGCATAAGGTGGCACTGTGGTGATTCCTCGGGGAGGTTTCGCGACCGATGGCATGAGTCGACAAGTACACGAATTCGGGAGCGAAGGGTCGGATTGGCCGCCCACGCCGCGGTTCGCGGCGCCATCCTACAACTGCGCGGTATTGCGGCGGCCACGACTGGAAGATGAGCTGTGCGAGGCGGTCAGAACGCGTGTGCTCAGCGTCGTGTCAGCTCCTGCCGGTTACGGGAAATCGCTGTTGGTGTCTACTGCCTGCGAGACGCTCAGTAGGCAAGGAGCCCGACCGGTCTGGATCCATCTCGATGCACAGGATAGTGGCTACGACGGCATGATCCGGACCCTTGATCATGCCTTCCGGCCCCAGGCGCAGGCATCCCTAGAAGCAGCACCGCGACGCGTCCGAGGACAGAAGCACGATAAGAATTACACCTACATACTGGAATGGCTCGATCAGCTCGCCAGTAATGACGAGCCGGTCATACTCGTATTCGACGATTACGAAGTAGTCAATGACGCGGCGGTCCACGAGCTTCTGGACAACCTGATCAAGAGCTATATTCCGAACGTCCACACTATCGTGCTGAGCCGAGGAGTTCCTCCTTTATCGTTGTCGGCGCTGCGACATCGGCAACAGTTGTACGAAATCGGACGACGCGAACTCGCGTTCACCAAGGACGAGATCGAGGTGTTCCTCAACAGGCAGTATTCGATCGAAGTCACTCCCCGCAATCTCGAGGTCATTGAAGCGAGGACGGAAGGCTGGCCCGTGGCGGTGCAATTGGTTGGGCTGGTGCTGTCGCACCGAAGTGATGCGACCGGGTTCATTGAGGGTCTCTCCGGTAGCGACGTGGACGTGGCGGATTTCCTGAGCGCCGAGGTCCTGTCACGTCAGTCGCCGGATATAACGGATTTCCTGTTGCGGATCTCACCGCTGTCGAGGGTTAGCGCAGAACTCTGCGTCGCGGTTATCGGGTCTCCGCATGCGCCGAAGCTGCTCGATTGCGCGGTGCGCTCCAACCTCCTCTTGTTTCCGGTAGACAGAAACAATACTTGGTTCCGCTTCCACCCCCTTTTCCGGGAGTTTCTTGAGGGCCAGCTACTGCAGCATCCCGAGATATCGCGGGACAAAATCCTGCGGGCAGCGATGAGTTGGTGTAAGCAGAACGATTTACCCGCTGATGCAATCAATTACGCGTTGGAATTGACCGATTCCACCCAGGCCGCGCAGCTGGTGACCGAATATGCGGAACGCTTCGTATATACCACTGGCGATCATTCCCTGTTCCTGGCTTGGATGGAGCAGCTCAAGTCCTACCCGAAGAAATACGCCTTCGACCTGAGGTACTGGCAAGCGTGGGCGCTGACAATATCGCATCGTACTCGGGATGCGGAGCGCGCGCTAAAGGATATCGAGAAGTCCTACGCGAGGGAGTCACCAAGAAACCAAACCCGAATGCGGAGAGCGCGTATTGAAATTATCCGCATTCTGCTTTACGTGTTCACGGATCGATGGGTGGACTGCATCAATGCTGCAACGGAATGGCTCGCCATCTATCAGGATGACGATGCATTCGATACTTGCTCGATAGCTACAGCACTGGCAGCCGCGTCGTGTACTACGGGCGAGTTCGCGATGGGGCGGAGCGCGCTGCAGACCGCTCGCTATGCGGTGGAGGCCGCCCATAGCCCCTATGCGGAGTCTTGGGTCGGCGTTATCGAGGGACATCTCGCGATGTCCTTGGGGGATTTCCGCGTGGCGCGTTCCGTCCTGATGCATCAGTTCGAGTGCACTAGTCGGGCGCTGGGCTATTCCTCCAGCGCGCTATCTACGGTGAGTCTCCTGCTTGCAGGGGCATGCTATGAACTGGGCGACCTGGAGCATGCAAAAAAGTATCTCAAGTTCGGGCTGCCGCATATCAACGATCACGGGCTTATAGAGAGCGCTGCCTCGGGCTTTCGCGTAATGATCCGCACGAGGGAGAAAAGCGACGGGCTGGAGGCTGCTTTGGAGGCGTACCGCGATTGTGAGCGGCATTCTCGTGCCTACGGGGCTCGCTTGGCGCTTATGCTCATGAACGAGTACGTATGTCTGGTGCTTCGACACGCAAGGGTGGACAAAGCGGTAGAGGAAACGGGTTTTGACGGCAACTCCTTTGCAAGCGACTACTTCGTGGCCCGCGAAGGGGAGGATGAGTTGTGCGGATTGGTGCGAGCGCTGATCTCTGCACGTGTGCTTATCGCGTCGAATCAATCGGAGTCGGCGCTCAGAGTGCTGTCTCCGGCACTGGCAACCGCATCTCGCACGAATCGACGAGCTTACAAGGTGGAGCTACTCATCCTGCGAAGCCGCGCTGAGTACGTGGAGGGCAATGATCAGAGAGCGCGACGTACGTTGCTGGAGGCGATGACAGAAGCTGCCCCCCTCGGAATGACACAGGTCTTTCTGGACGAAGGCGCCGAGTTGCGTCCCTTGCTTGACCCCGTTATGCCCATGTTTGCGCAGTTGCCGGATGCCAGTGAGAGCTTCATCAATGCGATGAGGGCCTTTTCCGCGAGCGCGAAACGGAAGGACGGTAATCGGAGTAGTAGCTCTTGTGTACCTGAGGAGCTTTCCTCGCGCGAGGTACAGATTCTGCAGTTGCTGGAGTCGGGTCTTACCAATGAAGAGGTTGCGTCGCGCCTTTTCCTGTCTCCTAAAACCATAAAGTGGCACCTATATAACGCTTACCAGAAGCTCGGAGTGAAGAACAGGACTGGGGCGCTCGCAAAGGCTAGGGAGGGAGGAATGGTCTGATTCCGGGGGAGGGTCGCGTTTCCGCGAGATCCGGGCATGCGTGAAGAAGAATCGCATCGAAGATGTCAGCCCGGGAATCCGCCACAAACGAGCTCAGCCCCTCCAAGCCTGGGGGGCGAACATAACGCTCTCTGGTCCAGCCCTATCTCGCGGATCACGGCCGCTGCACAGCGCCATTTCTGGCGCTCGTTGAAGACGGGGGCGGCCGAAGGCACATACATTCGCTAATGTGTGCGTCACGCGTGGACAGGAGAGTGCGTCATGGCGGAATCCGGGAAGGTGGATGCGGCCTTGCGTGGCGCGATCGGGGCTGAGCCGCCGGCGCCGGTGGCCGAGCTGGATGCTACGGAGCAGCGCGCGCTGGCCGCGCTCATCGCCGATTCGCGGCAGCGACAGCAACAGCAGTTGCAGAAGGCGCTGGAAGACGCGCTCGGCTACCTGCCACGGTTGCTGCGCGCGCCGGTGCGGCGCGTGCTCTTTCCAAAGCGGGGAGGCGGCAAGTGAGCCGGCTGGCGCATCAGGCGGAGATCCTCAAGCTCGCGCGTTTTCTGGACGTGGCACCGGAGAAACTTTCCATGCTCGACCCGGTGCCTGCAGAAGCCATCCGTCGTTTGCGCGAGCAGGCCACCGAGCAGTTCTTCGCCTCGGACGAGGCTTTCTTCCGGCGCGTGGTGTCAGCCTCGCGCCTGCTGCCGATCTCGATACTGACGGTGGTGGCCGAAAAGGTGCTCGGCCCGATGCTCAGCGCCCGCGTCGCCGGTCAGATGGATGTGGACCGCGGTGTCGGCATCGCCGAGCGGCTGCCAACGGAGTTTCTGGCCACCCTTTGCCTGAGCCTGGATCCACAGCACACGCGCGATCTGGTCCGCGCCATGCCGGAGGCGCGCCTTCGCGATGTCGCGCGCGAGCTGGCCGCGCGTGGCGAATACGTCACCATGGCGCGCTTCGTCGACATCCTGGATGCAAAGGTCATCGCGGCCGTCATCGAGGAGATCGACGATGCGGGCCTGCTGCACAGCGCCTTCTTCGCCGAGAACCGGGCGCGGCTGGAAGAGATCATGGCGCAGCTGCCGGTGGCGCGCCTGAAGCGGATCATCGAAGCGGCTGCCGACAATGCCGAGCTCTGGCCCGATGCGCTGTCGCTCATGGAGCACGTCGGCGAAGGGTGGCGCGGTCGGCTCGGCGACCTCGCTGCCGAGCTGGATCCGAGCGTGCTGACCAGCATGATCACGGCCGTGCGCGACAACGCGCTCTGGTCGGTGGCGCTATCGGTCTTTGCCTGTATGAGCGAGGCCAGCCAGCGCCGCTTCGCCGCTCTGGACATCCTGCAGGACCACGACGTGCTGGCTGACGCGATGGCGGCGGCGGATCGTGAGCAGCTCTGGCCGCAGGTGCTGCCCATGATCGCCTTCATGGAGGAATCGGGGCGTGGCCGCGTGGCGCAGGCTGCCGAAACCCTGGACGGTGAGCAGATGCTGCGCGTGGCCGAAGCCGCTTCGAAGCACGAGCAGTGGCCGCAACTCTTGCAGCTGATTGCGGCTATGCCTGGCGGCCAGCAGTCGCAGACCGTCAATCTGCTCGGCATGGCGCCGGAGCGCACGCTGCAGGGCTTGCCCGAAGCGCTGGAGGCCGAGCAGGCCTGGGATCTGCTCGCCGGCGCCTGGCCGACGCTGGCCGGAGGTGCGCGCAAACGCCTGCGCAGCGTCGCCAAGGGCGCTGGGCTGACAAATCGTCTGCCAGCGGATCCGGCTTGAGAGGCGGCCGGCGTTATGAGCTCAGCCTGCAAGGAAGGCCCGTGCAGGTGGAGCACAAGGCGGTGCGCTATTTGCGTCTGCGCGTACGGCACGATGGGCAGACGCGCGTAAGCGCGCCGCTGCGTGTATCGCAGGCCGAAGTGCGGGCCTTCCTCGACGAGCGCGCGGACTGGATCCAGCGCCAGCAGCAGCGCCTGGCGGCCACGCCGCGGTCGGCCGGCTTTGCACTCGCCGACGGCGAGTGCCTGCCCTTCGCCGGCGGGCCGCTGACCCTCTGCGTGTCCGAAGGACGGCCGGCTTGCTGGCGCGAGGCCGACACGCTACAGCTGCGCGTGCCGGCGGCGCATGATGTCGCGGCGCGCCGCGAGTGCCTGCTCGGCTGGTACCGGGCTCAGCTCGCCGAGGTTCTGGAGCAACGTATGCCGCATTGGGCGGCGCATATGGGGCTGGCGCTTCCGGAGTGGCACATCCGCAACATGGCGACCCGCTGGGGCAGCTGCAATCCGACACGTGGCCGAATCAATATCGCACTGCGCCTGATGGCGCAGCCCTCAGCTTGTCTCGACTACGTCATCGTGCACGAGCTGGCGCATCTGCGCGTGGCTGGCCACAACCCGGCCTTCTGGGAGACGGTGGCAGGCGCGATGCCGGAATGGCGTTCGGCGCACGATCACTTGCGCACCGGCAGCGGCGAACCGGGTCTCTGGCGCTAGGCGAGCGGCCTTCCGTCACTTCTTCTCGGGTGCCGATTCGCGCTCGGCACGGCAGACCCAGACCGCGCAGGGCGCGTGGCCGAGCACACGCTCGGTAACGCTGCCGACGAAGAAGTGCTCCCAGGAACCGAGGCCGGCCGTGGCCATGACGATGAGGTCGACGCCATGCTGGCGCGCCGTGTCCACGATCGTGCGCGCCGGCGAGCCGGCCACCACGCTGCGCTTGGGGGCAACCGGCAGCTCGACGCTGGCGAGGAAGTTGTCCAGCGCGGTGGCGGCGTGCTCGTGCTGGATGTTCTCCAGGCTCATAGGGTAGTGCGGCGGCAGGAACCAGTCATCGACGGCGTGCAGCGCGACCAGCTCCGCGCCATGCTTGTGGGCGATGGCGGCTGCGGTTTCCAGGGCGCTGCGTGAGGGCTGCGACAGATCCACAGGTGCGAGCACGCGACGGAAGCGCTCCGTCGGGGTGGCCGGATCATCCAGCGGCACGATCAGCGTGGCCACCGGCGCCGATCGCACCAGGTCCTGCGCCTCCGAGCCGAGGAACAGCTTCTTGACGCCGCTTCGGCCGTGGCTGCCGGCGACGATGAGATCGATATCGTGCTCCTCGGCGTAGGCGGTGACGGCCGGCGCAGCGCCAAGATCGAAGCGCATGGCCTGTGTGACCGGGACGCCGATGTTCTGGACGAGGCTGTCCATGCGGCTGCGCGCCTCTTCCTTCTGCCGCTCGTCGATGTAGCCCTCGACGGTGCCGAACTCGGGCATGTACATGGTCGGTGAGGCGACCTGGACGTGCAGTACATGCAGCTCAGCGCCGTGATCGCGCGCCAGCTGCACGGCGCGCGCCTGCGCGCTGGCGGAAGCCTCCGAAAAGTCGGTGGCGAAGAGGATGCGCTGGATGCCCTTCATGCTGTCTCCTGCGGAATGATTGTCGTCCGAACGGCGATTGAAGCAAGCTTCCAGCATAGACCCTGCCGGCGTCGCCTTAAAGCGATGGCCCGCGACGGCATGCCCATCGGGCATCATCGCGACATGAATGCTGCGCTCGCCGCTACGGATCTCCGCGACCTGGCCATTGCGCTGGCGCTTGGCCTGCTGATCGGTCTGGAGCGGGGTTGGCGAGAGCGCAATGCAGGGGAAGGCGAGCGCGTGGCCGGCATTCGTACCTTCGCGCTGCTCGGATTGCTTGGCGGCAGCGTGATGATGCTCGCCCGCGAATCGAGCCTGCTGCTACCGGCGGCCTTCCTCGGCCTGGCGCTTCTGCTGGTGGTTGCGCATCGCTACGAGGTGCGCAGGGACAACGATGCCGGCATCACCACGATGGTTGCCGCGCTGCTGACCTTCGCGCTGGGCGCATTGGTCGTGGCGGGCTTCGCGCTCGTGGCGGTAGCGGTCGCCGTCATCAGCGTCTTCATCCTCGATGCCAAGACGCGCTTGCACGGCTGGCTGACACGCCTATCCGAGAGCGAGCTTCTTGCCATCTTCAAGCTCCTGCTGATATCCGTGGTGGCGCTGCCGCTGCTGCCGAATCGTGGCTTTGGCCCGGGCGGGGTGCTGAATCCCTTCGAGATCTGGTGGCTGGTGGTGTTGATCGCGGCGCTGTCGTCGGTCGGCTACTTCGCGATGCGTCTGGTCGGCACCGGCCGCGGTCTTCTGCTCACCGGGGCACTTGGCGGACTGGCTTCCTCGACCGCGCTGACTTTGAGCTTTGCGCGCTTGCATCGCCGCTCGCCCGCGCTGGTGGCGCCGTTGTCGGTGGGAATCCTGCTCGCCTGCGCGATGATGTTTCCGCGTGTCTGGATCGAGACGGTGCTGGTGGCTCCGGAGCTGGCGCCCGGGCTCGTGGCACCGCTGCTGGTGATGACCTTACTGCCGGCCGCGAGCCTGTTCTTCGTCACATCCGGGCCTGCCAGCCAGACGAGCCGCCCCGCCGAGGCGCTGAGCAATCCCTTCGAGATGCGCGCGGCGCTCCAGTTCGGCCTGTTGCTGACCGCGGTGATGCTGCTCAGCCACTTCGGGCGCGAGATCTTCGGTGATCTGGGCGTCTATATCGTGGCGATCATTGCCGCAGTCGGCGATGTCGACGCCATCACGCTGAGCATGGCGCGTCAATCCTCCCGCGGTCTCGATGCCGAAGTGGCCCAGCGCGCCATCGTGCTGTCGGCCGCAGTGAATACGGTTACGAAGGGCGTCATCGCCGCACTGGTGGGCGGCGCACACTTGTGGCGAAGCGTTGCGCTGCCACTCGTGATTTCGGCTGTCAGCGGCGTGACCGTCGTGCTTCTGTTCTGACTTCTTGCGCCCCTAGGAGGGGTCGACGCCCTCCACGCGGTATTCGCGTCGCAGGGCGCGCGTCAGATTGATACAGCAGAAGAGCAGAATCACTGCGACCGGCAGGCCGGCTGTGATCGAAGCGGTCTGCAGGCTGTCCAGCGCCTGCTGCCCGCCCACCAGCAGCAGGGTCGCCGCAACTGCGCCTTCGGTCAGCCCCCAGATCACGCGCTGACGGCGCGGCGAGCGCTTGCTGCCGCGCGAAATCAGCGCATCGACCACGTGTGTGCCTGAATCCGATGAGGTGATGAAGTAGGTAGCGATCAGCAAGGTGGCGAGCCCTGAGCTGATGGTGGCCAGTGGCAGCTGCTCCAGCGTGACGTAGAGCGCCACGGTGGTATCGGCCGCAACCGCCGAGGCGATGTCGGCGGCGCCGGACAGCTGGAGGTCGAGTGCGGTGCCCCCGAAGGTCGCCATCCAGAAGAAGACGAAGAGGCTGGGCATGGCCAGGACGCCGCCGATGAACTGGCGGATGGTGCGTCCGCGTGAGATGCGCGCGATGAAGATGCCCACGAAGGGGGACCAGGCAATCCACCAGGCCCAGTAGAACATGGTCCATTCCTTCTGCCAGGCCGAGCTGTTGAAGGCGTCCGCGCGCAAGCTCAGGGCGATCAGCTGCTGGAAGTACTCGCCGGTGGCATCCAGCAGGAAACGCAGGATGAAGAGGGTCGGTCCGGCGATGAGCACGAAGGCGAGCACCACCAGCGCCAGAACGAGATTGAAGACGCTCAACCATTTCAGGCCGCGGCCGAGCCCTGAGATCACCGACATGACGGCCACGCCAGTGATGCAGGCGATGATGCCAACCTGGTAGCCGGGGGCTACCGGAAGGCCGATCAGCAGGTTCAGGCCGGTGTTGAGCTGCAGGGCCCCGAATCCGAGCGAGGTCGCCAGGCCGAATAGGGTGCCGAAGACAGCCAGGATGTCGATGGCGTGACCGATCGGGCCGTAGATGCGGTCGCCCAGCATGGGATAGAAGATCGAACGGATGGTCAGTGGCAGGCCGTGCCGGAAGCTGAAATAGGCCACCGAGACGCCGAGCACGACGTAGACCGCCCAGGCGTGCAATCCCCAGTGGAAGAAGGTATAGACCATCGCCTGACGCGCGGCTTCCGGCGTACCGCCCTCACCGGAGGGTGGGGACTGGAAGTGCAGGATGGGCTCGGCCACGCTCCAGAAGACCAGCCCGATGCCCATGCCGGCGCTGAAAAGCATGGCGAACCACGCCAGAAAGCCGAATTCCGGACGGTCGTCCGGCATGCCGAGCCGAACGCTGCCGTAGCGGCTGAACGCGAGCCAGATCAGAAAGGCCAGAAAGCCGGTGACCGCGACCAGGTAGCTCCAGCCGAGATACTCGGTGATGAAAGCATGCAGCGCGGAGAAGGCCGCGCTGGCGGTCTCCGGCATCGTCGCGCCGAAGAGCAGGAAGGCGAGCACCACGCTCCCCGATATCGTGAAGACGGTCGGATTGACGGTGGAGAAGAAGTTCTGGAGGCGCGCCTTCATGACGCCACCGGACCGGCGAAGTCGCACAGCAGCATGTCATTCATGCGTCGGGGGTGCCCTGCTTAGCCTCCCGGAAGCCGGTCAGCTCGGCTTCCTGCAGCAGGTGGTCCGCTGCGGCCGTTTCGAAGTCGGGGCGCTTGGCGCCGTCCGCGAGATCGAGCATGCGGTCCAGGGCGAGCAGGCGAAAGCGGTAGTGGTGGCGACCTTCGGCCGGTGCCGGCCCTAGGTATCCGTGTTCGCCGAAAGTATCCAGCCCCACGCAACAGCTCTCCGGAAGCGCGTCGTTGGCGATGTGTTCGGTTTCCGGTGGAAGATTCCAGACCAGCCAGTGGGTCACGGTGCCGAGCGGGGAATCGATGTCTTCCAGCAGCAGGGCAAGGCTGGCGGCGGTCTCCGGCACGCTCTCGATACGCAGGGGTGGCAATTCGTTGGCGTCCGGCGCGGTGTAGCGCTCCGGGATCTGTTCGCCGTCGTTGAAGGCTGGACTGCTCAGACGCATCGGAGGCTCGGTTCGGAAGAGGCGCCGGCGCCGCGAGGGGCGCCGGCGCGTGCCACGTCAGCCTAGCAGGCCTTGCAGAGGTCGAGTTTCAGTCGCCGCGATGAATCCACACAGAGCAAGGCGCGTGACTGAGGACGCGCTCGGTGACACTGCCGAGCAGAAAGCGCTCCCAGCCGCTGAGTCCGGCGCTGCCCATGACGATGAGGTCTGCCTTGCGGTCGCCGGCGGTATCGACGATGGCACGTGCCGGTGATCCGATGACGGCGGCCCGGATCGGGTCCGGCTGTACGGGGTGCTCGGCCAGAAAGCTTTCCAGTGCCTCCTCGGCGTGCTCGCGGCCGATCTGCTCGGGACTGATCGGGTAGTAGGGAGGCAGCAGCCACTCATTGAGGACATGCAGCGCAATCAGCTCGGCTTTCGATTCGGAAGCGATGGCCGCCGCCTGCTTCAATGCTGCGGCCGAGGCTGCGGAGAAGTCGAGCGGCGCCAGCACCCGCTGGAAGGGCTGGTCGTCGCCGCTGCCATCCGAGCGCACGATGAGCGTGGACACAGGTGCGCTGCGCGCCAGGTCGCGTGCCTCCGATCCGACGATCAGATTGCGGATGCCGCTGTGGCCGTGGCTGCCGGCGACAATCAGATCGATGCCGTTTTCTTCGGCATAGGCCGCCACCGTGGCTGCTGCGCCACGCGCGAAGCGGATCTCCTGAACCACCGGCACGCCGATGTTCTGGATGAGCTGGTCCATGCGCCGGCGCGCATCCTCCTTCTGCGCCTGCTCGATGACATCCGCGGCCGTGGCGTGTTCGGGAATGAACATCGTCGGCGAGGCAACCTGCACGTTCAGGACATGCAGTTCCGCCCCATGCTGGCGTGCAAGCTGGACCGCGCGCGTCTGCGCGGGCGCGGAGGCTTCCGAAAAATCGGTTGCGAAAAGAACGCGCTTGATGCCAGTCATGGTGGGTCTCCTTTCTCGTCAGGATCCTGATGGTGCAGCGCGAAAGACCGGGGCGCTATGCGACTTTCTGCTGAGACGTCGGCCGCTCGTCCTGATGCGCCATCCGGGGCCATGCGAGCCCTCAGCGATGGACCGTCCCGAGCTGGCAAGAGCTTCGCGCTGTCCCGTTCCGTGCCCAATTGGCCCGCCCGGCAACAGCACGTCATGCGTCCTCCGGCCATTCGCGTTCCAGCAGATCGAGCTTGTCGGGCTTGCCGTCCCATTCCTCGGCGTCGGGCGGCGGGTCCTTCTGCTCGGCGATGACCGGCCATTCCTTGGCGAGCTCGGCATTGAGCTCGATGAAATGCGCCTGCTCTTCGGGTACGTCATCGTCGGGATAGATGGCGCTGGCCGGGCACTCGGGCTCGCACAGCGTGCAGTCGATGCATTCCACGGGGTCGATGACGAGGAAGTTCGGGCCTTCGTGGAAGCAATCCACCGGGCAGACTTCCACGCAGTCGGTGTACTTGCACTTGACGCAGTTATCGGTGACAACGAAGGTCATGAGAAGCCTCCCGGCAGCGCGTGGCGCTGCCGTTGATCAATAGAGTGGGGCGATGCGTGAGACTAGCTGGTGCAGAGGCTACAGCTGTCCGAGTCGGTATCGCGCGTTGGTCGCATCTGACTGCGCAGGCTGCGGAAGAGGCGCAAGGCCTGATCAGAGCTGTCGGTCAGTGGTGTGACTACAGACTTCGTCGATTCGGCGGCCAGCGCCTTCGCGAAAGCGTGTGTGAAGTCACGGCATTCCTTGGCCAACGCCTGCCGGCGCATGATGCAGCCGTCGATCACGGCGGCCAGATGCCCGGCGAGCGCGTCGGCGGCATGTGCCGATGGGGACCAGAGTGCATCGTGCTGCACGGTCCGCCGGTGTGCACGCTCTCGCAGCGATTCGACGATGCCGAGCATGGCTTCGATATCCGGATCGGCGCCTTCAGCCATGGCTTCGCACTGGCGTCCTAGGATGCGCAGCAGCCCATGCAGCGCCTGACGGCGCTCCTTCACAGGTGGGGAGATGGGGGCAGGCATGGCAGCTCTCCGCGGTGGACTTGAAACAAGTATACAAAATACATGTTATTGCCGCAAGCGCAGTGTGGGGCAGGAGCCATCGGCACTAAGTCACGCCCTGGGCGAGCATGGCGTCCGCAACCAGCGCAAAGCCCGCCACATTGGCGCCGCGCTGATAGTCGATGCGGCCACTGTCGTCGCGGCCATAGGCAACGCAGGTCTCGTGAATGCCGCGCATGATGACGCGCAGCCGTTCGTCGACCTCGGCGCGCGGCCACTTCAGCAGGGTCGCGTTCTGTGCCATCTCCAATCCCGACGTCGCCACACCGCCGGCATTGGTTGCCTTGCCGGGTGCGTAGAGCACCTTCGCGGCGTGCAGCCGGCGCGCGGCCGCCGAGTCGGTTGGCATGTTGGCGCCCTCGGCCACCAGCCAGACGCCGTTGTCGACAAGCGTTACTGCGTCATCCTCCTGAAGCTCGTTCTGCGTCGCGCAGGGCAGGGCAACATCGCCGGGCACATGCCACGGCCGTCGCAGCGCCTCAAAGCTCAGGCCGTGCCGCTCGGCGAAGTCGGCGAGTCGGCCGTAACGCTGCGTCTTGAGTTCGTGGATATCCAGCAGCATCGTCGGCGTGATGCCGGTGTCGTCATCGACGACCAGCGTGCCGCCGGAATCCGACAGCGTGACGACGCGGCCACCCAGCTGCATGACCTTCTCGGCAGCGTGAAGCGCGACATTGCCGGCGCCTGAGATCAGTACGCGCTGGCCTTCCAGCGAGCGGTTGTGTTGCTCAAGCATTTCCTCCACGAAATAGACCAGGCCGTAGCCTGTGGCCTCCGGGCGCATCAGGCTGCCGCCGTGGGACGGGTGCTTGCCGGTGAAGAAGGCCGAAGCGTCGTTGCGCAGCTTCTTGATCATGCCGGCCATGTAGCCCACTTCGCGCGCGCCCACCCCGATGTCGCCGGCAGGGATATCGGTTTGCGGTCCAAGGTGGCGGTGCAGTTCGATGGCCAGGGTCTGGCAGAAACGCATGATCTCGGCCGGGCTCTTGCCCTTGGGGTCGAAATCGGCGCCGCCCTTGGCGCCGCCGATGGGGATGGTTGTCAGCGCGTTTTTGAATGTCTGCTCGAAGGCCAGGAACTTGAGCACCGACAGCGTCACCTGCGGGTGGAAGCGCATGCCGCCCTTGAAGGGGCCGATGGCCGAGCTGTGCTGCACGCGCCAGCCCCGGTTGACCTGTGTGCAGCCACTGTCGTCGCACCAGGCGATGCGGAACTGGATGATGCGCTCGGGCTCCACGATGCGCTCCAGCAGGCCGTTCTCGGCATACCGCGGGTTGGCGTCGATGAAGGGCCAGATGCTGCTCATGACCTCTTCGACAGCCTGCAGGAACTCGGGCTGATCGGGGTCGCGATGCCGGACATGCTCCAGAAAGGCAGAAAGTTCGTTGTTGCGCACGGCAGGCTCCCAGTGACTCTGACCAGTATCGTGCGCCATTCATCGCCATGCGGCATTGATCTCCGTCAGCTTCTCTTCGGAATGGGGACGGAATGACGCAAAGGGCGCCAGGGGCGCTCAATTGCTGGCGAGAGGCTGATCTGGATCAAGAATCGCGCCGCGTGCGGGGGCTAGGCTCGATCTGCCTACACTCCAGTGATTCCGCCATGGCCTTCGATTCAGAACTCGTCGCACGCT
Source organism: Algiphilus aromaticivorans DG1253 (assembly GCF_000733765.1). Taxonomy (NCBI): domain Bacteria; kingdom Pseudomonadati; phylum Pseudomonadota; class Gammaproteobacteria; order Nevskiales; family Algiphilaceae; genus Algiphilus; species Algiphilus aromaticivorans. The sequence goes on from NZ_JPOG01000001.1 coordinate 1,072,729, forward strand.
ACGACACGCACGGGCCGCGTTACACCTCCTATCCGACGGCGGCGCAGTTTCACGCGGGCTTCGGTACTGCGCACTACCTGGAGGCCGTCGAAGCCTCCAATGACGAGCCGATCCCTCGCGACCTGTCGCTCTACGTGCATCTGCCCTTCTGCAACAGCGCTTGCTGGTACTGCGCCTGCCACCGAAGCATCACGCACCGCGACGATCGTGCGCGCAGTTACCTGAGCGCTCTCTACGAGGAGATCGTTCGCAAGGCCGCACATTTCGACCGCGACCGGCTGGTGCGCCAGCTGCATTTCGGTGGCGGAACCCCCACCTTCTACAGCCTGCAGGAACTGGCCGATATTCTGCGCATTCTGGCGCGGGCTTTCTCCTTCGCACCGTCCCGCGACTGCGAGCTGGGCATTGAGATCGATCCCCGATCCGTTAGCCCTGAAGAGGCGCGGGATCTCGCCAGGCTGGGCTTCGATCGCTTTTCCCTGGGGGTGCAGGATTTCGATCCCCGCGTGCAGCGGGCGATCAACCGCCGGCAGAGCATTGGGCAGGTGCGCGGGATCGTCGATGCCGTCCGCAAAGCGGGCGCAGGATCGGTTAGCTTCGATCTGATCTACGGCCTTCCCCACCAGACGCCGCAGCGCTTCGCTCGCACCCTGAAGCTTGTGGCTGCGTTGCAGCCGGATCGGGTCTCGGTCTATGCCTATGCCCACATGCCGGAGCGCTTCCCCCTGCAATCGCTGATGCCGGCGGATGCGCTGCCTGATTCCGCCACACGCCTTCGCATGCTGCAGCTGTGCCACGAGTATCTCGGCGCGGAGGGCTACCGCGCCATCGGCCTGGATCATTTCGTCAGGCCTTCCGACCCGCTCATGCGCGCCTTCGAGAACGGCACGTTGCAGCGAAATTTCCAGGGCTATTCCACGCATGGCGGTTGCGACCTGATCGGTCTGGGAGCCAGTGCGATCTCCAGCATCGGCGACGTCTATGCACAGAATGAAACCGATATTCGGCGATGGCAGGCCACGCTGCAGACGGGTGAGTTGCCGATTGCGCGCGGGCTCCGTCTCAATGCCGACGATCGCTTGCGCCGGGACGTCATCCAGGATCTGATGTGCCGCGGGCACGTCGACACGGCTGCCGTGGCAGCCGAGCACGGCCTGGATTTCTGGCGCTATTTCGCTGACGCCCTCGCGCCCCTCGAAGCCATGTCCGAGGACGGATTGCTGGTCATGGACGCTGGCAGCCTGCGCATCACCGAGAAAGGTCGTCTGCTTATGCGCAATGTGGCAATGGTCTTCGATGCCTACGCGGCAACATCGCCGCAGAAGCGCTTCTCGCAGGTCATCTAGAAAGTGCTTGCGCTTAGCCGGTGACTCTTCGTGTCACAGCGCGCCCGATGAAGCGGAACTTGTCGCCCAGCGGAAAGCGCTTGAGGACGGTGCCGACCACGCCCTTCGTGAAGCGCGTGCGCTTGGAATAGTCGATGGCGACGTCCACCACCGCGGATTGCCCGCCGTCGGCAGCCTTCAGCGCCAAGCGGATCCCCTCGTCGAGATCGTCATTGTTGTCGATGGAGATATAGCGCGCGCCGGTGGCCTGGGCGATACCGGCCAAGCGGATTTCGCCGAGCTGGGTGCAGGTTTTGCGGTTGTAGGGGATCTCTTGTCCCTGGGAGATCTGCGACAGCTCACCGTCGTGCAGCACGAAGATCACGACGCCGGCCTGCTCGACCGTGGCAGGGAGCAGTTCCATGCCGGTCATCAGAAAAGCGCCGTCGCCGGCTATCCCGACAACCTGCCGTTCCCGGTTGGCGAGCTTTGCGCCGATGGTGGCTGGCACGCAATAGCCCATGCAGTTGAAATCGGTCGGCGAAATGAAGCTGCGCGACCGCAGGATCGGCATCAGCTCGGCCGTCAGGAAGGTGTGGTTGCCGTCGTCGGTGGTGACGATGGCATCAACCGCGAGCTGCTTGCGCAAGGCTTCGAAGAAGCGTAGTGGGTTGACGCGCGGCGAGCGGTGCTTGTGCCACTCGTCGCGATAATCGCGCTTGTCGACGGCGATGCTTCCGGATACTGCCTTACGGCGCTCGACGTGCGGCTCGGTCGCGCGATGGATGCGCTGGCGCAGCATGGGCACGAGCACGCGCGCGTCGCCGATAAGGGGGACCTGCGCCGGATAGTTGCGCCCCGGCACGGCAGGGTCGATGTCGATATGGATCAACGCTTCGGGCACGCGGCAGCCGAAGCTACCCGTCGGGATCTCGGCGAAGCGCGTGCCAACGGCGAGCATGCAGTCGCAGTCCTTGAAGGCGTTGTGCGCCGCCGGCACGGCGGCTGGCCCAAAGCCCATGCCGGTATGCAGGGGGTGATCGCCGGGGAAGGCGCTCAGGCCCTGCAGTGTCGTGCTGACTGGTGCGCCGAGGTGCTCGGCGACGGCGCGGATGTCCTCGGCCACGTCCACCGCACCCCAGCCCACGAAGAGGCCGGGCTTGTCGGCCACGGCCAACATGGCGGCAGCGGCATCGAGCTGCTGCTCGATGCCCGGAGCCAGTTCCGGCAGTGTGGGCGGGACGAAGACCGGCACGCTCGCGATGTGCTCGCGGAAGAGTTGCAGGTTGACGGGGACTTCGACGAAGACGGGGCCGGGCACACCGCTCATGGCGGTTCGATAGGCCTCGAAGAGGGTCGGCACGATGTCGGTGTGCGCGGAGAGCCGCCAACTGCGCTTGCACACATTGGCGAGCAGCGCCTGCTGGTCCAGCTCGTGAATCTGATAACCGAAGGGGACATCCGTGCGCGTGCCGCCGGAGATGATGAGCATGGGAATGCCGTCGAGGTAGGCCTCGCCGATGCCGCTCATGGCGTGTGTGATACCGGCAGCCGGCACGATGGCGAGTACGCCGATCTCCCCCTGCGAGGTGCGGCTGATGGCGTCCGCCATGAAGGCCGCGCCGCACTCATGCGTAACCAACACCGGGTGAATCCGCTCGGAGCTGTTGAGTTCGTCGTAGAGTTCGGTGTTGTGCACGCCGGGGATGCCGAAGGTGTGCGATACCGGGAGTTGCTCCAGCGCATAGCGCACGAGCCAGGCGCCGGATCGCTTGCCGCCGATGGGGATGGAGTCAGTGGGCTGCAGCTGTGCTTCAGGCGTTGCCATGATCAGGCTCCTGCGATGTGATGGGTCAGGCGGCGCGCGCTCAGCACGCAGCCTCCAATGAAGGTGCCCTCCAGTGAGCGTTTGCCGTGCAGGCCACCGCCGCCGAAGCCGGCGGCTTCGCCGATGGCGTAGAGCCCGGGCATCGGCTGGCCTGAAGCGCTCAGGGCGCGACTTTCGAGATCGGTCTGGATGCCACCCAAGCTCTTGCGCGACAGGATGTGCTCGCGAATGGCGATCAGCGGGCCCGCCTTCGGGTCGATGATCGGCTGGAAACGGCAGGTGCGCACGCGGTCGCCGCGGTAATGGCGCGCGTTGTCGATGCGGCGCAGCTGCTCGTCGTTGAAGAAGCTCTTGCCGCGCGCGATCTCGGCGTCGTAGGCCGCGATGTCCTGCCGCATGCGCTCGGGGTCGACCTGCAGCCCGTAGAGGCTGCGCGCATTCATGGCCTCGGCAAGCGCTTCCAGCGAATCGGCAGCGACCATGTCGTCGGGGCATTCCCGCAGCAGGCGATCGACCAGCTCGCGATTGCCGAAGAGCACATCGCGCACCATCCGCAGACGTCGCTTGTAACGGAAGGCCTGCATGTAGTCGTAGCCCGACACGGCCAGTTCGGTGCGGGCGATGCGGCGGTTCATGATCTGCCAGCTGTACTGACCCGGTTGCCCGAGCACCGTTTCGACCAGATGGCGGGTGTCGGTATAGCCCACCAGCGGCGCCGGGCCGATGCGCTCGCCGCGGGCGTTCAGCCAAAGCGCCGAGCGTGGCGGCACGAGGCTGAGTCCGTCGTTGTCGCGTTGCCGGGCCGGATGGTGCACGCCGGCGGCGTAATGCCAGTGCCGGTCGCGGTGGGTCACATGCGCGCCTATGTCTTCCGCCAGATCCTGGAGTCTGCCGTCGCCGTAGCGGTGGGCGCCGTTGAGCAGCATGGCGGGTGGCGGCGGCAGGCTGCTGTCCCAATGCTTGCGCACCTGGCTGAGATCGCCGCCGCAGAGGCCACCGGAGGCGATGACGATGTGCTCGCCGCTGGCGCGGAAGGATGTGCCCCTATGGTTGTCCTTACCGGTGAAGGCGGCGGCCCGGCCGTTGCAGGTCTCGATAGCCACCACTTCGTGGTGGAAGGCGAGCTCCAGGCGCTGGCGGTGGGGGTGGCTCTCCAGCGCGGCCAGCACGCGGCTGACGATCTCGTTGCCGAGTCCCCAGGTGACATGCCAGCGCGGCACGGAATTGCCGGCCCGGTGCCAGCCGCGCTCGGGCCAGGTGACCACGGGCAGGAAGCGCACGCCCTTGCCGCGCAGGAATTCGTAGATGTAGGGGACCGACTGCTCACAGTAGAGGCGCGCCCAGGCCCAGGGCCACGGATCGGATGCGTCCAGCTCGCCGTAACGGCACCAGTCCTGGAAGGCGAGCTCGGGGCTGTCGCGGATGCCGGTGCGGCGCTGGTAGGGGGTATCCACCATCGTGATGCCGCCGAAGGCATCCCGGGCGAGGCCGCCGATGCGCTCGGGGCTGTCCCGATCCAGCAGCAGAACATGCCGGCCGCTGTCCAGCAGCTCGAGCGCGGCCACCAGACCAGCCAGCCCGGCGCCGGCAATTACAACATCGCTGCGGTAGCTACGTTCTGTCACGGAGGCTCCTGCCTGCTTGCCCAACCCGGCCATGGGGCGGTCCGGAATAGATATAGCAAGGCGGTACCGCCGGCGATCTGATCTAGGTCAAGGGAAGCGGATCGCTTCGCACCTACAGTCGAGCCTGGTGCATCGGGAGCGACGCGTGGCAGGCACGATCACTACATACTTGAGCGGTAGCCGCGCCAGACGCTTCAGGGCGGTGCAGCAGGCCGCCGTTCCGCGCAGCAAAACGTTCGACAGGACGGCGCGTGAGCGCTCCTTTGCCATCATCGAACAGCTGCTCGATCGGCAAACGGCAGCGACACGACGACAGATTGGCACTTTTCTCATCCTTGTCGACGGCCTGAGCCTTCTGCGCTTCGGGCGCCGCATCCATCGCCTGCGCCCGCGGCAGCTTGAGGCTTTGCTGGCACGGCTGGCCGATTCACGTATCGCGTTGATGCGGCGCGGCGTCGATGGCATCGCGACGCTGGTCAAGGCCAGCGTCTACGGCCAATCCGAGCTTCGCGCGCAGCTGGGTTACCGGCCTCCGGATGGCGTCGATGGCTGAGGCGCAGGTCATCGATGTCGACGTGGCCATCGTCGGTTCCGGCGCCGGCGGTGGCACCGTGGCTGCGCAGCTGGCCCCGCTCTGTGTGCGCGGCCTGCGCGTTGCCGTTTTCGAATGGGGCGGCCACTTTGCCGCGGCCGACAACACACGCCGTGAGCTGGAGATGGTCCGGCGCTACTACGTTGATGGCGGCGGCCTGCGTACGGTTTCAGGAGAGATCACGCTGGCGGCCTGTCGCGCTGTGGGCGGAGCGACCAATGTCTACACAGGGGTCAGCTTCTTTCCGCCACCCCATGTGCTCGACAAGTGGGCGGTGCCCGGCCTCAACATTGACGATCTTGCGCCGCGCTTGGCGCGTCACGCGGCCGACAACGGTGTGCATTATCACGTTGAGGCCGAGATCAACCGCAACAACCAGCTCTTCGCGCAAGGCTGCCGCGCGCTGGGTTGGACGCCGCGCACGTTTCCGATCAACACGCGCGGCTGCGCCGGTCTGGGGACGTGCAATCTGGGCTGCCCCCGCCAGGCCAAGCAGGGGACGGCGCAAGTCCAGTTGCCGCGTGCCGAGCGACAGGGCGTGAAAATCTTCCCCTATTGCCGCATCGATCGCATCGACAACGGGGTGCTGCTCGGCGAAGTCGAAGCCCCGCCGGATGGGCTCCGGCCGGGGCCCTTGTCACCGGGGAAGCTGCAGGTGCGCGCGAGACGTATCGTGCTCGCCGGTGGCGCGCTGTTCACGCCGACCCTACTCATGCGCAGCTTTGCGGATGCGATGCGTCGCTGGCCGGCACTGGGCCGCTACTTCACCTGTCATCCGGCGCTGACGCTGGTTGGTCTGCACGATACGCCCGTAGATGGGCCCATCGGCCATCCCAAGAGTTTCTACTGCGATGATTTCGCGCGGCAGGAAGGCTTTCTTCTGGAGAGCTGCTTCTACCCGCCCTTCGCCACCGCACGGAATCTGGTCGGTCTGGGTGACGATCTGGATCGCATGATGGGGCGCATTGATCACCAGCAGCAGGTTCTGGCGCTGGTGCTGGATCGCGCGCAGCCGACCAACCGCATCGTGATGGGTTCCGACGGTGGCCCCAGGATTCACTACGCAGTCGACGCCGCACTGCGCGCCACGCTCGCAAGTGCTATTCGAGCCAGCGGACGTCTGCTTTTTGCCGCGGGAGCGCGTTGCGTGCATCTGCCTGGCACCCAGGCTTTCCTGAGCACGCACGAGGAAGCCGATCGGCTGGGCAGCCTGGTGGCACCCGCCCGCCTCAAGGCCGGTCGGGTCACGATCAGCGCGGCGCATCTGATGGGGGGATGTCGCATGGGGACCCAGGCCGCCGCTTCCGTCACCGACGCATAGGGACGCGTGCATGGGCTACCCGGTGTCTATGTCGCCGACTCGAGCCTGTTTCCGGACTCCGTCGAGGTGAACCCCTACCTCACGATCATGGCCTTGGCCGACCGAACGGCCGAGGCCGTCGCTGCCGATATCGGGCTGGCGCTGCCGCTGCGCGAGGCGCGCGGGGCGTACCAGGAAGAGGAACAGCATTTGAGACTATCGAGTGGAGCACGGCCATGATCAGTCACGAAGTCAGCCTGCCGGTGGACGAGATTCTCGAGGCGGTGGAGCGCTTTGCGCGGGAGCGTGTCGCGCCAATGGCTGTGCGTCATGAGCAGCCGATGACAGCCGATACCGTGGCACAGCTCAACGAGGAGGTGGTGCAGCTGGGTCTCTTGCCGTTGGAGGATTGCGGCGGTACCGGCCTTTGGGAGGACTCGGCATCGCCGACCGCTAGGCGGCTTGGGCTGAGCATCCTTCAGCCCCTGTCTCGTGCCAGTACGGGTTTTGCCTGGCAGTTGCAGGAACGGGCTCTGGCGCTTTGGCTGGCACGACGTCTCGATCTCGACGGCACAGGCCTCGTTGTCGTCACGCAGGGCCGCTATGGCCTGGCGCGCCATGCGCTAGCCCGCTATCTGTTCGGCACGCCATTGCGCGCCGAGGACGAGGCGATGCTCGATGACTGCTTCGGCACTGCAACCGGCACGCGGCTGCTGGTGGCTGCCGACCCCTGGTGGCGCGTGCTCATGCCGGTATGGCGGAAGGGCCTTGGCATGCAGTGGGTGTGCTTCGCGCGGGAGGCCGTCGAATCCGGTCGGCACGAGCATCTGCATGGCCTGGACGAGCTGCTCGGTATCGCGTTGATGCCTCAGTCTGCCATCGAAGCCGAGCTGCCATCCCCGATACAGGACACCCGCAGCCTGATGAGCGGCGTGCTGGTTCTGCAGGCCGCCGGACAGCTTGCCTTGGCGCATGGCGCACTGCGTCGCGCCCTCGAAATCGCGAGCGAATACGCCGGGCAGCGTCGGCAGGGGGGCGTCCGCATTGACGAGCATCCGGCCGTTCAGGCCTTGCTGACCGACGCTCGCTCGGTACTCGCTGATACCGAAGTCTGGCTCTCCCGACTCGCTGCGTTGGAGCCGGAGGCGCCGCCAAGCCTGAACGAGGCCTTCCTGGCGCGCGCCAGTCTGCACCCAAGGATCTGTGGCGCCGCCAATGCCTGTATGCAGGTGCTTGGCGGAACCGGCTACATGCGGGACTGCGGGGTCGAGAAGATCGTGCGCGACTGCAATGTTTTGCGCTTGCTGCACGGCACGCCGGTGGAGCTGCACATGTTCGCCTCGGTGTTCTCCGTCAACGAAGCCTCGGCGGTTTGATCTACGTCATGAACCGCTGTCTCGCAGGCGCGCAGGCTTCAATCGGAATCTGCGTCCCAGCAGGGGAGGGCCTTGCGATGAGAGCGTCACAGAATCACTGGGTGCCCGGATCGTCAGCGGTACGGCCTCGCGGGAATGGCTGAGATCATGGGACATCCTCAGCCCATCGTCTCCAGCAGCGGCAAGCCGGTCATCGCTGGTGCTGCGAGCGGCGACGCCGAGCATTTGCTAGGACATTTGCCCCCTACGCACGCGTTATCCCCGCGGCGGGCATTTGCCGCGCTGCGCTTTCCAACCCGACTGCTGGTCGATGCCAGTCCAGTTGACCCCTGGGAGCTGGACACGCGCCGCCTGCCAGCCACCCTGCAGCGATTGCGCCGGCGCACGCGCGCATTTGTGCAGCGCGAACTGGAGCCACTCGCGCTGCAGATCGACGCGATGCCGCACTGGCCGGCAGGTCAGCAGCCCGAGGAGCTGAATGAGTTGCTACGCCGCGCCGGGCGAGCGGGCCTGCTGACGGATACGCTGCCGTGGCCCCTGGGCTCGGGGCCGCCAATGCGTTATCGGCATTCCCTTGCCATGCAGCAGAGCATCAAGGTCGAGGAGCTGGCGCGCGGATGCGGCGGCCTGATGCTGCTGCTGTCCGCCCACGTGCTGGGTCTGGCGCCCCTGCTGCAGAGTGGAGATCCCCGCCTTCTGCGCCGCTTTGTGCTGCCGGCGTTTCGCGCCTGCCGTCGCGGCGATCCGCATCTCTTCGCCTACGCGATCACTGAGCCGGCCGCTGGATCCGACGTCGAGGATGGTCACGGTGCTGCCTGTTATCGACCGGGCGTCGTTGCTCGGCGTACCGAAGGGGGCTGGCTTTTGCGCGGTCGCAAGTGCTTTATCAGCGGCGGCGACGTCGCCAAGAGCATTGCAGTCTTTGCCGCCCTCGACGGCGAGGATATGGCCTCCTGGACCTGCTTTCTGGTCCACAACGACAGCCCCGGCTTCCGCGTGGCACGCACCGAGCTGAAGATGGGCATGCGCGCTTCCGGTGCGGCGGAGCTTGAGCTCGAGGATGTCTTCGTGCCGAGTGACCGGGTCGTCGGTGGATTACGTCAGGGCTGGGCGTTGAATCGCGCCACGCTGAACATGTCGCGCCTGCCGGTAGGCGCCATGGCGGTGGGTTTTGCCCAGGCGGCAGCGGACATCGCCGTGGATTTCGCGCGCAGCCAGAGGCTGGGAGATCGCCGGCTTATCGACTACCAGGAGGTCCAGACCGCCATTGCGGACATGCTTGCGGAATGTGCCGCAATCCGGGCCTTCATCTGGCAAAGCGCCCGCAGCTGGGCGCCCCGGCAGATGACCGGAGCCGCCTGCAAGTTCCATTGCACCGACGCCGCGGTACGCGTGGCGTACCAGGCCATGGATCTTCTTGGCAATCACGCGGTGTTGCCCGGAATGCGCGCCGAGAAAGTGTTCCGGGATGCACGCCTTACCCAGATCTTCGAAGGCACCAATCAGATCAACCGACTGGCGCTCATCGAGGATATGCAGGACCTCTTCCTCAACGTTTAGCGGAGATTGTGATGGCGACCGAACTTCGAAGCAGCATGACACTTGTCCGCGAAGATCCCTTCTTCGACGTGCGAAGCAGCGCCGTGACGACGAGTCAGGGCAGCGTCGAGTTACCCATCCTCTACCGGGACAGTACTTGCGTTCAGGCCTTCTTCCTTTGCGATCTCGATCGCGTGCGCGCGGCGCTGCTGGATCGCCCGTTTGACCCAGGGCTGGTCATCGGGCGACGCGCGCTGGTTTCCGTCGCATTCTTCGAGTACCGCGATACCAGTATCGGGGTCTACAACGAGGCGGGTATTGCCGTACCGGTCGTGCCATATGGAACGCGGCCGCGAGGATGGCGCGAACTGCTTTGGGATGTCGACAATCCGCGGCGCGAGCTGGGCTTTCACATCCTGCATCTGCCGGTGACGACCGCCATTGCCAATGCTGGCGGGCGTGAGATCTGGGGATATCCGAAATTCATCACCTCCATACCGTTCGCGCTGGAAGGGGCAAGACTGCGCGCTGAAGTGCGTGATCCGGATTGTGATTCGTCCATCGTGAGTCTCAGTGGAAGGATGGGGCCTGCCCTGCGCGTGCCGACCATGAGCCTTCTGCTGTATTCGCGGAAGAACGGTAGATGGTTGCGAACTAGCGTCAACGCGCGCGGCACGACACGGGCTTCGATGAGTGGCAGCGTGCGCCTGCAGACCGGAAGTTCCGAGCACGCAATGGCCAAGACGCTTCGCAAGCTCGATCTGACCGAGGCGCGCCCGGTGATGGTGAGTCGATGCACCGACTTCCAGTCGCGACTCAACGAAGGCTTGTCGATGTCGGACCCCGGCAGCGTGTGACGGATTGTCGGCGGGGTTGACCGCATGCCCTAAAACAAGTAAAAAGAATACTACTTTATTCATGTCGCAAGGAGAGAACAGGATGGCGCAGCTGCAAGAACAAAGTCTCGGCGAGCTCGCTCGCACCATTCCCGGCGCAACGGCTGTCTTCCACAACTACCGGCTCGACTTCTGTTGCGGGGGCGACAAGATGCTCCGCGAAGCCGCGCAGATGCGGGGCGTGGATCCGGATGAGGTGGTCGCCAGGCTGGAGGATCTGCTGGCCGCGCCACCTTCCGCCGAGCACTGGGAACAGGCCAGCGAAGCAGAGCTGATCGACCACATCCTGGTGCGCTATCACGATCCGTTGCGCGAGCAGCTCCCTGAACTGCAGCGGCTGACCCGACGCGTGGAGAAGGTGCACGCTGCGCATCCCGATTGCCCGGCCGGGCTCGCCGATGTACTGGCGCAAATGGAGGAGGAGCTCGAGATGCACATGCGCAAGGAGGAGGAGGTTCTCTTTCCGATGCTCGCCAGGCGTCAGCATGGGGCCGCCTCTCAACCGGTGCGCGTGATGCGCGATGAGCACGACGCCCATGGTGAGGTTCTGGAGCGCATCGCGACGCTGACCAATGACATGCAGCCCCCGGAGCGAGCCTGCAACACCTGGCAGGCGCTATACGCCGGTCTGGCCCTGCTGCGGCACGATCTGATGGAGCACATCCATCTGGAGAACAACGTCCTGTTCCGGATGGGGCAGACACGGGCACAGCCGGCCTAGCCTCCGGCACGGCGCGCCCCGGATATTCCGAAGGTCCGCCTTGTCCTTCCACGCTGCCGGAGCGGCAGTAGGAGCGAGTAGTGCGCGCTTTGCCGGTGGATGTCGTTTCGGTGCAATCGCAGGTGGTCTACGGCCAGGTGGGCAACAATGTCGCTGTTCCGGCCCTGCAGGGCTTCGGCCTGCGAGTCGCCGCCGTGCCCACGGTCGTCTTGAGCAATACGCCGCATTACCCTAGCGTGCACGGTGGAGCACTGCCTGCGTCCTGGCTTGCAGGCTATCTGTATGACCTGCGCGCCCGCGGCGTGTGGCAAAGCGCGCGCGCCGTGCTCAGCGGCTACATCGGCAGCCCCGAGCAGGCCTCCTGTTTGGGCGAATGTCTGCAAGCCTTGCAGCAAGGGGTGAGGCCGCCATTGATCCTGGTGGATCCGGTGCTCGGCGATAGCGACAGCGGCCTGTACGTTGACGAGCGGCTCCCGGACATTTTCCGGCAGGCGCTGTTGCCCTATGCCGACGGCCTGACGCCGAACGGATTCGAGCTCGGCCTGCTGAGCGGCATGCCGGTCGATGACGTCGACGCCGCAGTGCGCGCGGCGCGTACCTTAATGGGAACGCGCGTGCAGTGGATCGTCGTGACGAGCGCTGCACCGGTTGCTGTGGCCGGCGACGAGATGCAATTGCTGGTTGTTACGCCGGAGCGCGTCGAGCGGCTTGTGCATCGCCGTGTGCCGATCGCGCCCAAGGGGACCGGTGACCTCTTCAGCGCGACGCTGCTGGGACACTGGCTGACCGGCCTCGACATCGTCGAGGCCGCTCATCAGGCGGCGCAGGCCGTGCTTACCGTGCTGGAAGCGACCTCACGGGCGCAGTGCGAGGAAATGCTGCTGCCGTTGCCCCCGGCCCTTCCGTAGCCGCTGCCTCAGGCGGCCAAACAGGCGCGATAGGCCGCCCGTGTCGCCATGAAATGGTCGACGGGAAAGCGAATCGCGACGCCTTCCAGTGCCGCGAGCAGCATTTCCAGATGCGCGTCCCAGCCGGCAGCTGCGCGCGCCATGTCCTCGTTTGCCGGTACCTGGATGCTAAGGCAGAGCTGGGTTCCGGGCGCGCCGTCGGCAAGCTCCCAACGCAGCGGACGTTCCGGACCGTTGCCATCGTCCCAGGAGTAGCTCAGAAGCCTCTCGGGCTCCAGCTCGCGAATCGTGCTGTCGATGCAGTTGCCGCTCTGCCCGAAATCGAGGCAGATGCGGCCGCCGACGCGAAGCGCAATATTGCCCGGCGCCAGCCATTGCCCGAGTGCCTCGGGCGCAGTGAGCATGCGCCAGACTGACGCCGTATCGTGCTCCGGAATGTAGCGATGCAGGCAGGTGGTCAGCGTGTCGCCCTGCCGGAGAACGGTGCAGCAGGGAGCCTTGGCTTGCGCCATGATCAATTCCTCCGCGAAAGCGGTAGTGCGTGAACACCGATTATTTCGGGCTAGTCTCCCGCCGGTATTGATGCACATCAGTTTCTTGCGGAAAAGCGGCTCATGGCGCTTAAGGGGCATCCGGTGGCTCGCCGCGCTCGCAGCGTCTGCACCACAGTTTGTGGCCCAGCATTGCTGCGCGGCCCTCTGGGGTGGTCACCCAGGGGCGATTGATCCACGGCGGGCGATGGCGCACGTGCTGACGGTGTCCGCAGGCCAGCAAGGCGCGCCAGTCACCCAGCTCGTCTCGGTCGAAATCGACGATGGCCTGCCACATGTTGCTATCGACGCTTCAGCGCGCGGGCACACGCAGAAGCAGCAGGAACAATAGCGCCAGCGCCAGGCTCCATAGCGCCGCTGCCGAACCGAGGGCGGCGAGGTTGTTGGCACCAAGCAGGCGCGTCAATGCGGCGAGACTCATCAGTCCCGCCACGAGCGGAAGCAGCGGCTGCTGTGCCGGTTGGTGGCGATTGCGCGTCAGGCGAACGCGCGCCATGACGGCGGTGCTCAAGGTGCCCAGCGCGCCGACAGTGATTGCGTGCGCAGCCCGGCTGGGGGGCAGCAGATCCAGCGTCCAACTCAGGCCCAGCAAGCCGAGGCCGACGACGAGCCAGGCGTAGCCGGCGCCCAGGCACCAGAGATCCGGTCTCCTGCGGCAGGCCCAGAGCCGCCAGCGCACGAGGCGCAGCAGGGCGAGGGCGGCGGCGGCAAGACTGAGCAGCCCGGCCAGGGGAGGTGCTCCGGGAATCGCCAGCGCGATGATGGCCCCCGCAACAGTCAGCAGCATAGCGCCCTCGATGGTCGGTTGGACACGATGATGCAGCGTGCCGCCACTTCGTTCGATGGCGCCGGCAGCGGCCGGGGCAATGATGCGCCCGCCCATGAACAGCATGAGCAATGAAAAGAGCAGCACCGACTGTTGCAGGAGCAGGAACTGCAGCCATACCGGCCCACTGACGAATGCCAGCTGCACACTCGGCACCGCGGCGCAGATGGCGATCAGCAGCGGCGCGATGGCACGGTTGCGCAGCTTCTTCGCGCCGCGCAGGAAAGGCGGCGCCACGGTGGCGGCCAGCAGCAGCGCAAAGGCGAAGTTGCTGAGCAACGCCAGCGCTCCACCTGGCATCATCAGGAAGCTGATACGGCCGAGCAGCCACAGCCCGGCCAGCGCCAGTACGCGTGGCCGCGGGCTGCGCGTTACCAGAAAGCCGGTAACAACAGCCAGCCCGAAGCCGAAAAGCAGCTCGTGGGCGTGTCCCGTGACGCTGGCCCAGCCCGGGAGCAGCGCAGCACCAGAGAGCATGCCGTGTACCGAAGCCGGCACTGCCAGCGCGCCGTAGGCGGCTGCGGCTGGAAAGAAGATCCCCTCCGCAGCTACGGGGCGCGCTCGCCGGGTGGGTTGGGAGTCGGAAGCTGGGAAGGCGGGCACGGTGTGGAGGAGAACGGGGAGCGGTATTGGTGATCGTGCGCGACAGCTGCGTGTGCCGCACGGCGGCCGGCAGAGGCCGACGGCAGGGCGCCAGAGTATGCCGGGCATAGCCGGCAGTCGTCTTGATTCGAATCAATGCCGTGCTTGGCGGCGCGGATGCGCGTTGAGAGCTGTTAGACGGGTGACAGCGCCCTTTATGCACCCGATATGGGACGCGGTGCGGGAGATTTCGCAGGAGACCCACGAGCAGGCTTTCGTTGTCCTGGCTCCTGTCATGCGAGTGCTCGCTCTGCAGAGTTCGGGGGGCGCCTGCCACCGGTCCGGGCATCGCGTTGCCAATTCGGTAGCTGGATTCGCGAGCGCCGTCCTGCCATATGGCCCGGGTGTCCTGTCGTGTGCGCGCGACAACGCCGAGTCTCGTTGTGCCCTTGATCCGGATCATATTCCCGGCCCGGCGAAGGTGACAGACTGCCGCTGCGGTAAGACGTGGCAGTCGCCATGCAGCTGCAAGAACTCCGAGCGCTTGGCGCCTACCGCCAGCACGACCGATGGCTAGGGCGGGAGCGCCCTCGCTGGCGGAGACTTCTTCTTCGTGCGAGCAGGGTGTCTGGGGAACCCGGCCGCCTCCCGGCATTGGAAAGGAGCGACAGGATGGACGAGGCACTCAAGGACCAGTTCGGGCGTCGGTTCGCCTACCTGCGGCTGTCAATTACTGACGTCTGCAACTTCCGCTGTGAATACTGCCTGCCCGACGGTTATCAGGGTACGCCCCGCGGCTTTCTCGGGCGCGGCGAGATCCAGCGACTGATCGGCTATTTTGCCCGCCTCGGAATCCGCAAGCTGCGGCTGACCGGCGGCGAACCGCTGGTGCGTCGCGATGTGCTGGACATCGTGCGTGATGCGGCAGCCACACCGGGCATCGAGCGGCTGGCCATGACGACCAATGGCTATCGCCTCGTCGACCTGGCTCAGCCCTTGCGTGAAGCCGGGCTGGATGCCATCAACATCAGCCTGGACAGCCTCGATTCCGAAAATTTTGAGCGCATCACCGGCGACCGACGTCATGTTCAGGTGATGGCCGGCGTCGAAGCAGCTCTGGCGACCGGCTTCGAGCAGGTCAAGATCAATACCGTGCTTCTGCGCGGGCTGAACGATTTCGAGGTGGCCGATTTCGTCGAATACGTGCGGGAGCGCGCGCTGTCCGTTCGCTTCATCGAGCTCATGCGCACGCGCGATAACAGCGACTATTTCGATCAGCGCCACGTGCGCGCCCTCGCTGTCGCGCAGCAGCTCGAAGCCGACGGCTGGACGCGATATCAGCGCGAGGCTACCGATGGACCGGCGATCGAGTTCTCGCATCCGGATTACGCCGGGCGCATCGGTTTCATAACCCCCTATGCTGCCGGCTTCTGCGATGGATGCAATCGGTTGCGGGTAACGGCACGCGGTGGTCTGCGGCTCTGCCTCTTTGGCGACGGCACGCGGGATTTGCGTCCCCTGCTGCAGGACGATGCGCAAGAGACGGCTTTCCGCGAGAGCGTCTTCGATGCACTCTTCCATAAGACGGCCGGCCACCGGCTGCATGAAGGTGATTACGGTGATACCCCGCATCTCGCCATGACGGGGGGCTGATGCATATGGCGATCCCGTACGCCGCTGTCTTCCGTTCGAGCCGCACCGCAACCGCGGATGCGCCAGCACCAAAGGAGTCCCTGCGAGGACCCGGGTAGAGGTTCAGCTTTATGGCGGCTTCCGTGAACACGGTAAGGGGGATAGCGTGGAAGTGACGCTGGGCGAGTGCTCGACCGTCGCCGAACTGCGCGCAGCCTTTGCCGCGCAGCTGGGCAGCGAGAGAGCGCGCGCTCTGCTGAAAGTTTCAGTCTTTGCAGACGATGAACGCGTCCTGCTCGATACCGATCCGCTACCGACGGGCAGCGTGCTGTCGGTACTTCCTCCGGTCAGCGGCGGGTAGGAGCATGGCGGTGAGCGGAATCATCACGCTGATTAGCGGAGCGCCACTGGATGCGGAGGCCGCGCTGTCGCATTGCTCGGCCTCCGGACATGGCGCGGCGGATCTGTTCATCGGCCGTGTGCGCGATCACAATCTCGGGCGCGAAGTTCGTGCCGTCAGTTATGACATGCACGCCACGCTGTGCCTGCGCGTCTTCGAGGACATCGGTCGGGAGGCGCGCGACGAGTGGGGTAAGTCGCTGCGCCTGTGGCTCGTGCACCGTCACGGTCGACTGGCGGTGGGCGATGCCAGTGTGATTGCCGCAGCGAGTTCAACGCACCGCGAAGAGGCCTTTCGTGCCTGCCGCTACCTCATCGAGCAGATGAAGCATCGCGCGCCGATCTGGAAGCAGGAGCACTACACCGATGGCGACAGCGAATGGGTGCAGGGGCATGCCCTCTGTCAGCACGGATGAGGCAGCGGCCCGTCTTCTGCCTGCGTCGTGTTGACCGGCGAGGCCTTGATGCGCATACCGTCTGGCAAGAATATGCCGATCTCGGGGTGCCTCGCCTGAGTGACGGAGGGCGCCCAATCGCGATGACGACGCGGTCGCGTAGCGGCCTGTCGTTGGCCAGTCGATGGAGTTGAGGAGGTCGCGCCGCCGCGACGCTGTAGCGGGAAACGCGCAACTGCCGCTCCGGACGCGTTGGTGTCACGCACTTGATCTAGATCAACGCCGAGTCCGTCATGCCAGCGGACACTGGGCTGTGCCTATGCTGGAGTCAGAAAATGCCGGTACTCAACGATTTCGCACAGCTTTACGCCTTGTCCTGGATCATGACGATTAGCCTGCTAGCGGCGCCGCTTGCGGTCTTTCTGGTGCGTGAGGCGCGCCAACGATCCTCTCGATCCATCTCGCCTATTGACACCCGCTTCCGGCAATCGCTGCTCCTTCGCCTGTTGTTACGCCTGGGGGTCGAACCCGAGCGCTATGGGCGGAGCTTCGGTCGGCATGGGCTGGCGCAGCAGCTCAAGGTCTGCGAATCCTGCCGCTATCGCCAGCAGTGCATCAAGGATCTCTCGGCCGGACAGGCTTCCCTGGCGCGCTGTCCGAACGCCGGTGCGATCGCCGCCTATTTCGCTGGCCGCGTTGTGGCGGCTTAGTATCCGGCTTCCTGGAGCCCAAGACGTGTCCAGCCACGCGCGGCAGACTGGATTGAGGGGTGAGCAGCCGGTTGCTTGCGGCGCGGCGGCCGTTGAAGACTCGGTTCCGGCGGGGCTATCCACGCGGGACGACCCCCGGCGGCGTCTCGATGCACAGCGTGCGGTAAGTCCCGTCGGGCGCGTGTCCGATGGCACCTCGTGGGAGCTGCTCGGTCACCGCGATGCCCTGAAGGTACTTCATGATTGGCGGACCTTCAGGAATCGGGTTTCCGCGCACCGGTCGGTACCCAACGGACTTGATCCGCCCGAGCACGACGACTATCGCGCTGCCATTCTGCCGTTGTTGTCCCCCGAGCGGGTCGCAGCCTTCGCGCCGCGCTGTCGCACCATCGTTGCGCGGACGCTGGTGGCGGCGCGCCGCACCGGTCGCGTCGACTGGATGCGGCAATGGGCGCTACCTCTGGCGGCCGAGCTGCAATGCGCCTATCTCGGCTTTCCGGAAGACCTCCAGCAAGCGCTCATGGAATGGAGCTTGCGCAGTGCGGCGGCGACGCGGGCAGGCGACCGCCAGCACCTGGCCGGCATTGCTGCGGAATTCGAGGAACTGTCGCAGCATGCAATCAGCCGTTGGGTGGACGAAGCGGACCCGGCAGCCGACAACATAACGCGCGCGCTCTGCGCAGCGCGCGTGCTGGGGCATCCGATGTCAGCGGCGGATGTCGCCAGCGTGCTGCGCAATTGGACCGCCGGCGAGCTCGGCACGATGGCGGCTGCGACCGGGATTCTGCTGCATTTCATCGCCACCGATGAAGTCGCGACCATACAGATGCGGACGCAGCCGGACCGGCTTGCGGAAGCCTCGGACGAGATCCTGCGCCTGCACGGGCCACTATTGGCCAATCGGCGCCGCGCCACACGCAATGTCGAGATCGCCGGGCAGCGCATTACGGCGGGCGAGCGCTTGCAAATCAACTGGGTGGCGGTCAACCGCGACCCCGAGGTCTTCGAGCAGCCGCACTGCTTTCGTCTCGGTCGACGGCCGGCGGATAACCTGCTTTATGGTGCCGGCATCCACCAGTGTCCGGGGGCGGCGCTATCGCGACTTGTTCTGTCGATCTTTCTCGAGGAGGCGCTGTCGGCTGCGGTCTCCCTCGACGGCCCGCCGTGTTTCGCACAGTCGCCGGCCAGCGGCTTTGCGAGGCTGCCGCTGCGCTTTGCCGAAACGGCCTGAGACGCTCCAGACTGTGGTGCCCCGCTGAATCCGGAGCCCGTGCACCGCGTCACGCCGAAGGCGTTCTCGTTAGCGGTTTGTTCTTAGCGCGAATTCGTATTGCCTCATACGGGAGCGCGGCCTTGATACTGCCAGCAGGCTATGCGGATGTGATCGCGCGCATCCCGGTCCGGCCACTACCGGGGTTTATCGCGGTCCTATCGAGGAGCAGAAGGCATGATTCAGGAAATGCTGGGTGTAGAGGTGCCATTGATACAGGCGCCGATGGCGGGTGTGCAGGACAGCGCGCTGGCCGCAGCCGTTTCCGAAGCAGGCGCGCTGGGTTCGCTACCCTGCGCGCGACTGGACGCCGACGGCCTGCGCGGTGAATGGCAGGCGTTGCGCGCGCGTTCGCGGCGACCGTGCAACGTCAACTTCTTTTGCCACGACTCGCCGGCACCGGATGAGCATGCGCAGGCGCACTGGTTGGCCACTCTTGCGCCTTACTACGAGGCACTCGGCCTGGAAGCTCCCGCCATCGGGGCGCATGCCGGTAGGCCACCCTTCGATCGCGCTGCGGCCGAGGCACTTGCCGAGCTGCGGCCGACTGTCGTCAGCTTCCATTTCGGTTTGCCCGCCGATCATCTCCTCGAGGAAGTGCGCGCCACCGGGGCGCGTGTGCTCAGCACAGCCACTACGGTCGAAGAAGCGCTCTGGCTGGAGCGCCGCGGTGTCGATGCCGTCATCGCGCAAGGCCTGGAAGCGGGTGGGCATCGCGGTCATTTCCTGTCACCGGATCTGACGCGGCAGGCCGGTACCTTCGCGCTGCTGCCACAGATCGCGCGCGCGATACGTGTGCCGGTCATTGCAGCCGGTGGCATCGCCGATGCCGCTGGTGTCAGGGCCGCCTTCGCGCTGGGGGCCTCGGCGGTGCAGGTCGGCACGGCCTTCCTGCTCAGCGACGAAGCCCGTACCAGCGATGTGCACCGCCGTGCGCTGCAGTCCGAGGCAGCGCGACACACGGCGCTCACCAATCTCTTCAGCGGGCGCCCGGCGCGGGCCATCGTCAACCGGCTCATGCGCGAGCTGGGACCGATCAGCGACGCTGTGCCTCCGTTTCCGCATGCGCTGCCAGCGCTGGCGCCACTGCGGGCGGCTGCCGAGCGCGAAGGCAGTGGCGACTATTCGTCGATGTGGGCCGGCGAGAACACCAGCGGCTGCCGGCAGGCACCGGCCGCCAAGATCGTCCGTGGCCTGATGGCCTGACGACCCTACTGGCTGCGCCTAGAGCAGGGCCAGCAAGCCGGTCATTGCCAGCAGCGCGCAGCCTAGCTGGATGCCGATGACCATGGCGGTTTTCAGGTCCGCACGATGCAGATAGTCCTCGGCAACGGTCTGCAGGCCCAGCGCCAGATGATGGAAGAGCGCCAGCAATAGCGCGGCCAGCAAGACACGGTTGGGCATCGCGCCGATCCACCGCTCGAAGGCCGCATGGTCGGCCGGAATTAGCTGCAGCAGCACACCCAGGAACCAGAGGCTGAGCGGCAGCAGCGCCACTGCGCTCACACGCTGCGCACACCAGTGATGGGCGCCGTGGTGCGCTGATCCGGCGCCGCGCGCACGAGCGAGTGGTGTCTGCATCTCCGGCCGGCTCATGGGGCGCCCCGGGCGAACATCCCCGCCGCCAACCAGAAGCACAGCGTCAGCGTTAGGCTGGCGCCCACCACGGCCCAGCCGGAGGCGTAGATCGCGGTCAGCGAGAAGCCGTGACCGCTGTCCCAGACCAGGTGCCGGATGCCGTTGCACAGGTGATAGAAGAGCGCGAAGCTCCAGGCAAAGAGCAGCAACGAGCCGAGCGGCGACAGCAGCAGCCCCAGCAGCCCGTGATAGGCCTCGGGCCCGGCACGCCCGGCGAGCAGCCAAACAACGATGAGCAGGGCGCCGAAGCCGAGGGCGATGCCGCTGAGGCGGTGGCAGAAGGACAGCACCGAGGTCAGCTGCGGCCGATAGACCTGAACGTGCGGTGCCAGCGGACGCTTGCGCGAATGCATGGCGTCAGCCCCGCCGCAGCGCGATGGCCTTCTTGATCGAGGCGATGGCCTCGCCCGGATTGAGGCCCTTCGGGCAGGTGCGCGTGCAGTTCAGGATCGTGTGGCACCTGTAAAGCCGGAAGGGATCCTCGAGCGCATCGAGCCGCGTGCCGGTGGCTTCGTCGCGGCTGTCGACGATCCAGCGTTGCGCCTGCAGCAGCACGGCCGGGCCGAGGAAGCGGTCGCCGTTCCACCAGTGGCTCGGACAGCCGGCCGTGCAGCAGAAGCAGAGGATGCATTCGTAGTAGCCGTCCAGTTCGGCGCGCTCGGCGGGGGACTGGAGCCGCTCGCGGTCGGGGGCCGGGCTGTCGGCCTGCAGCCAGGGCGCGATGGATTCGTACTGCGCGTAGAGATGCGTCAGGTCGGGCACCAGATCCTTGATGACGCGCAGGTTGTTGAGCGGATAGACGGTAACGGTCTCCTCGGTCTCTTCCAGCGGGCGCATGCACGCCAGCCAGTTGGCTCCGTCGATGTTCATGGCGCAGGAGCCGCAGACCCCTTCGCGGCAGGATCGCCGGAAGGTCAGCGTCGGGTCGATCTCGTTCTTGATGGTGATCAGCGCGTCGAGCAGCATCGGACCGCAGCGCGCGGCGTCGACGGTGTAGCGGTCGAGGCGGGGGTTGTCGCCGCTGTCGGGATCATAGCGGTAGACCGCCAGGCGCTTCGGCTGCAGGCAATCGGCCGGCGCAGGCCATTCGCGGCCGAGCCGCACGCGCGAGCCCGGCTCCACGCCCAGCTGCTTCGGCACCGGGAAGCGCTTCAGCGGCCGCCAGCGCGGCTGCTCGCTGGATCGACGAATCAGCATGCCGTCTCTCCCGGGCTAGCCCGTGCCACCGCCGGGCAGGGCGCCGCCTTCATCCTCCCAGCGCTCCTCGCAATCGCAGTCGTAGACCGGCTCGGGGCCGAGCTCTTCGAGCGCCTGGGCGGCGTGGGCGTAGGCGGCGCCGGCGCGCATCTCGGCCGCCACCCAGATGGCCTCCATGATCTGCGACTGCGTCGCGCCTTCGCGAACCGCGGCCTGGGTATGCCCCTTGATGCAGGTCGGGCACTGCGTGACGTGTGCCACCGCCACGGCGATCAGCTGCTTGGTCTGGGTGTTCAGCGCGCCGTCCTGGAAGACCGCCTTGCTGAAGGCGCGGAAGGCGGCATCGGCATCCGGCGCCAGGCTGCGGCGCCTCTCGTTGAGGGCCTGGTTCGGTTTCCAGCTGCTGGTTTCGGTCATCGCGCTGTCCTCCTTGTTGCCGTTCCGGGTGTTGCCCGGGCTGCCGGGCACGATTCGGTTACCGGCGTGCTCGATGTGTGGCTTCGGCCCTCGGGCCAGTAATGACTGTCGGGCAGGGGGCGGGGTCCGAAGATGGCCTGGCCGATACGAACGACGGTAGCGCCTTCTTCGATGGCCAGCTCATAGTCTCCGGACATCCCCATCGATAGCTCGCGTAGGGTGACATTCGGCGGCGCGTTCTGGCGGAGCCGGTCGCGCAGCGCGCGCAGGTGCTGGAAGCAGGCGCGTACGGCGGTGTCGTCGCGGGCCTGCAGCGCCAGCGTCATGAGGCCGGTCACGCGCAGGCTCTGGAAAACCGGCATTTGCTGGAGGAATGCTGCCACTTCGTCGGGCGGCAAGCCGTACTTGCTTGCCTCGCCGGAGGTGTTCACCTGCACCATGACCTCCAGCGCCCGGCCTTCGGCCTGCAGGCGACGGTCCAGTGCTGCAGCCGTGCGCAGGCTGTCCAGCGCCTGGAACTCGCTGGCAAAGCGGGCCACCTGCTTCGCCTTGTTGGTCTGCAGGTGGCCGATGATCGACCAGCGTAGGCTGAGCTCGGCCAGCGCCTCGGCCTTGGCGGCGGCCTCCTGCACCTTGTTCTCGCCGAACTCGCGGCAACCGGCGGCGTGCGCGGCGCGCAGTCGCGCGGCATCGACGGTCTTGCTGACCGGCAGCAGGCGCACGCTGGCCGGATCGCGACCGCAGGCTGTGCAGCGGGCAGCAATGCGCGCGCGCAGGCCGGCAAGGCGGTGTGCGAGACCGGCGGTGGCGGTGTCGTCGGCCTGCGTGGCCGGCGTCGAGCTATCTGGCCGAGCAGCCGTCATCTCAGGTGAAATCCAGTCGCGCCAGGTCGCGTGCTTGCAGGCGCACCTCGGCGTCCTGCTGCTGGGCGAGCTGATGAAAGAGCTCCTCCTCTTCCGGCACTTGCGCCAGCTCGGCGCGCACGCGGTACATGTCCTGCAGCGTGCGATGCGCGGTCAACGCATTGGCCAGCACATCGTGCACGTCGGCGCAGCCCAGGCACTTCGGGATGCGCTGCAGCACGCTCGGGTGGCCGAACTGCGCGCTGTCGCGCAGCCAGGTATCCAGCAGCCCCTCGCCGGTGTTGGCCAGGTAGGCGGCCATGGCCTCGGCGATGCGCTGCTCGCGACCGGCGAGAAATTCCAGCGCCAACCGCAGGCGGGCATCCGGCTGGCTCTTCGCCAGTTCCTGATAATGCTTGGTGAGCGCGACGTGAAAGGCCTGCGCCCAGTCGAGCAGATCGCGTAGCTGCCGAAAGACCATGGAGAGCCCTCCCGATATCAGCCGCGGGCGGAGTCGGGGCTCATCGCCAGTAGTCGTTGGCCTCGGCGATGGTGCGGAAATGGGTGGCGATGACCTGCGAGGCCGAGATCAGGCTATCGGCGTCTCGGGCATATTTCGGGCGCAGCGTCTTGCGCACGTCGGCGTCGGGCTGCGTCTTGGCCACGCCCTTCTGCGACAGCTTGACCGCCAGCGCGAAGCCTTCTTCGGGCGTGTCGGTAACCAGGCTGGGCAGCCAGCTTTGCCCGGCCCCGTCGGCGGGCTCTGCCGACGCGACGGCCGGCGCAGCCAGGCTGAGCGCCGCGGCAAGCAGCCCGGTTGCCATTGCCTTTCCGTTCCGGTGTCGCATCCGAAGCATGCGCATGCTCGACTCCTTTGTAGTGCCGACCAATGAAGATCGACTATCACGTTATCATTAAAAACGTAAACGAGATACTGCTTCAAATCGTTGGCGGGACACAGCGCCGGACATGATGCGCAACCGGATAGCGACGCCCCGCCCACCGGCACTCACAAAGGACCGGCACCAATGCGCGCTTTCAAGGATATTCCTGTCGTCGTCGTCCGCAGCGGCTCCAAGTACGAGAAGCCGACGGGCGTGCGCGCCATCAAGGATGGTGTGAAGCAGCGGAGCAATGCTGCGCCGGTTGCCAGGGGCAACAAGCCGAGCTGGCTCAAGGTGCAGGTGCCGACCGGGGAGGGCTACAAGCGCACCAAGCAGACGGTGCGCGACCACAAGCTTTCCACGGTTTGCGAAGAGTCCATGTGCCCGAACATCGCCGAATGCTGGAGCGCCGGCACGGCCACCATCATGCTGATGGGCGATGTCTGCACGCGCGCCTGCCGCTTCTGCGCGGTGGATACCGGCAACCCCAAGGGCTGGCTGGATCATGATGAGCCCCGGCAGGCTTCCGAAACGGTGCAGCTGATGGGGCTGCAGTACGTCGTGCTGACCTCGGTCGACCGGGACGATCTGGAGGATGCCGGCGCCGGTCACTACGCGGCCTGTATCCGTCAGATCAAGGCGGACAACCCCGGCACGGCCGTTGAGGCGCTGACCCCGGATTTTCAGGGCGTGCACGAATGGGTCGATCGCGTCATCGACACCGGGCTGGAGGTCTTTGCCCAGAACGTCGAGACAGTGCGGCGGCTGACGCATCCGGTGCGCGATCCGCGCGCCAGCTACGAGCGCACGCTGGATGTGCTGGCGCACGCCAAGGCGCGTAACCCCGAGGTACTGACCAAGACCAGCCTCATGCTGGGTCTCGGCGAGACCGAGGAAGAGATCGACCAGACGATGGACGATTTGCGCGCCATCGGCGTGGACATCGTGACCTTCGGCCAGTACCTGCAGCCGACGGCCAATCACCTGCCCGTGGAGCGCTTCGTGCACCCGGACGAATTCGCGAAGTACCGCCAGTGGGGCCTCGACAAGGGCTTCCTGGAGGTGGTTTCCGGCCCGCTGGTGCGTTCGAGCTATCGGGCCGAGCGCGTTCTGGAGAAGAACAACTGTGGCATCGGCGTCGAGCCCACCAAGGCGGGCTCGGCTGTGCGCCCTTAAGGCTTATTGCAGTTGCCATTCCAGCCGCAGGCCGTAGGTGCGGGGCGCCGCCAGCGTGCCGACGGTGTTGAAATCGGTCTGGAACTGGTTGAGGAAGTAGGTGCTGTCGGTCAGGTTGTCGCCGAAGAGCGTGAGGCTGAGGCCGCTTCGGCGGTGCTGCGCGCTGATCTGTGCCTGCAGGGTGTGAAAGGCGGGCTGCGCGATGGCGTTCTGCTGGTCGAAGAAATAGTCGTCGCTGTAGTAGAAGCTGACGCCGGCCTCGATGGCGCCGAAGCGCGTGAAGTGTCCGTAGCGTAAGCCGGCGCGGCCGGTGAAGCGCGGCGCGCGCATGCTCTCGTTGCCCGTGAAGTCGAGATCGGAGCGGAACAGGCCGGTGCGCTCGTCGAAGCCCGTGCCGTTGGGATATTCGGTGTACTCGCCGTCGAGCAGGGCGGCGCCGAGATCGAGGCGCAGGCCGGGCAGCCGGCGACGCAGCGGCAGCCACTGCAGCGCCGCGTCGATGCCCTGAATGACGGTTTCCGGGGCATTCTCCAGCGTCACCGCGCCGCTGCTCTGCAGCGACAGGATGAGCACCTGCAGGTTGTCGATGCGGTTGTGGAAGGCGGCGGCGCTGTAGCGCAGGCCCCAGTCGCGGGCCTCGCCCTTGATGCCCAGCTCCCAGGCCGTTATGCGCTCGGGCTGGACTTCGCTCGGCTCCCGGAAGAGATTGAGCACATTGAAGGTGCCGGACTTGTAACCCTCCTGCCAGCTGAGAAAGACCAACGGGCCGTCGTTGAAGCGGTAATCCAGCGTGACCTTCGGCGAGAAATCGCTGTAGTCGCGCTGCCGGGGCGCGAAGCGGCGCAACGGCGGATCGGCGGGCGAGTCGTCGGCGAGCAGCAGCGCGACGCGCGATTCGGTCAGGGCGCGCTCCTCGCGCAGGTAGCGGCCACCGAGGGTGAGGCGCCAGCCCCGGCTCAGCCCCAGGCTGGCCTGCGCGTAGACCGAGTGCGAGCGGGTGTCCACCAGCCCGTTGAGAAAGAGCTTGACCCCGTCGGGGACACCCAGCGGAAGGCCGATGCGCTCGAGCAGGCCGTCGACCAGTCCCAGCGGGCCGCTGAGCAGCGGATCGGTCAGCGACTCGGCCAGCGTGAACTGAACATCGCGGAAGCCCTGGTCCCTGCCGTCGAAGAAATAGTAGCCGGCGGTCCACTGCAGGCGCTCGGGCCACAACGAGCCTGGATTCGACAGCAGCTGCAGCTCGGCTGTGGTGATGCGCGCACCCATGTCCCGCGGGCGGAAGGTGGCCAGCGGCGTCGGCGAGCCCTCGAAGTCGAACTGCGTGAAAGTGCTGACCTCCTGGAAGCTGCCCGTCAGCTTGGCGTCGAAGCGCGGGCCCTGCCATTCGCCGATGCCATAGAACACAGTGTTGTCAGCCTTCAGGCGCGGGGCGACGTCCGGGTCGCTGGTGAAGGGCTCAGGCGACTCCAGCACGAGAAGGCGGAACAGCGGCTTGGTATCCATGGCGCTGACCAGCGCCGTGCCGGTGCCGTCCTGGTCGGTGAGCAGCGCGGCCAGCGACAGCGTCATCGTGTCGCTGGCATCCCAGTCCAGCCGCGCCTGCAATCCCCGCGAGCGCTCGGTGGCGAACGGCGGTCGCGGGCTGCCGGAGGGTCGATCGTAGTAGCTGTCGCGCTCGGAATAGCGCGCGGCGAGACCGAGCCGGAGGCTGTCGCCCAACCCGCCGGTGAGATAGGCGCGCGCGCTGCGCGCGTCGAAATCGCCGGCCGAGGTCGCGAGGGTGGCCGAGGGCTGTTGCTCGGGTGCCTTGGTGAGGATGTTGATGGCACCTCCCGTGCTGTTGCGGCCGAAGAGCGTGCCCTGCGGGCCCTTGAGGATCTCGACGCGCTCGATCTCGACGAATTCCTGCGCCAGCGCGTGCGCGAAGGGGGTGTAGACCCCGTCGATGTAGCTGGTGACGCTGCTGTCGCCCGACGGCAGGAACTGGTCGGTGCCGACGCCGCGCAGATAGATGACCGAGAAGCCGACGAAGTTGTCGTAGACCAGCCCCGGCGTGACGCGGCTGAGGTCGGTGGGGCTGGAGACACCGAGGCTGCGCAGCTCGCTGCCGGTGAAGGGGGTGGCCGATACCGGGATGTCGCGGAGATTCTCCTCGCGCTTGCGCGCCGTCACCACGACTTCCGCCAGGTCAGCCGGCGGCGGGGCTTCCGATCCGGCCTCGTTTTCGGTGGCGGCGGCCACCGGAATCATCTCGACCTCTTCCGCCGACGCCGGCCACTCCGACGCGCCCTGCGGCCAGGCTGCGCCGCTGCTCAGCATCAGCGCGCTCAGCAGCCCGACGCCCGGTCGTGCCGGCATCATCGCGCCGGCTTGCGGGCGATCAGCGCCACGGCCTGCAGGTGACGCGCGTGCCGGCGGAAGACGCGACGCATCTGCAGCACGCGCCGGCGTGCGGCGCGGTCCCGCAGCAGCCGCGCCAGAAAGCGCAGGCTGCGCATCGGCCCTTCGTCGATGAGGAAGCGCGACACCGCCAGCAGCCGCATCGGGGCGCGATGCACGGTCTCGACCCGGAAGCCCTGGGCCTCGAGCAGGTCGCGCCACTGGTGGATGTCCAGCGGTCGGGCGCCGACGT
Source organism: Algiphilus aromaticivorans DG1253 (assembly GCF_000733765.1). Taxonomy (NCBI): domain Bacteria; kingdom Pseudomonadati; phylum Pseudomonadota; class Gammaproteobacteria; order Nevskiales; family Algiphilaceae; genus Algiphilus; species Algiphilus aromaticivorans. The sequence goes on from NZ_JPOG01000001.1 coordinate 1,099,990, forward strand.
GAATCGCCTGGACGAGATCCTGGGTGATGCGCTGCCGCTGCGCGCTGTCCAGGTCGTCGGGTGTCAGCGCCAGCTCGTGGATGGCGTAGCGCCCACCCGGCGCGAGCAGTCGCCAGGCCTCCGCGACGATGGCGCGCTTGCCCGCCTCGGTCTGCATGGTCAGCATCGCCTCGCCCAGCACCGCATCGGCGCTGCCAGTGTCCAGCGAAGTGGCCTCGGCGTCGCCCTCGACGATGCGCGCGCCGGGCTGGCAGGCAATCTGGCCGGCCAGCAGGCTCGCCGCTTCGGGGTCGCGCTCCACGCCCACGTAGCTCGCCGGTGGCGTGCGCAGGACCTGGCGGGCGGTCAGGCCGAGACCCGGCGCCAGCTCAACGACGCGGTCGGCCTTGGTGACGCGCAGGGTCGCCAGCATGGCGCTGGTGAGTTGGCGGCCGCCGGGCCGCAGCACGCGCTTGCCCAGGCGGGCGAGCAGCCAGTGCCCCGGCATGCGGGCGACGTCGAGATGCGCGCCGGGCAGGACAGGCGCATCGGCCTGATCCGCCGAAGAATGAAAAGCGGTCTTGATCGTGCGGCTGTGCAGGAAGCTTGTCATGGTGCGCATCAAATAGGAATGAGATGCACTAATAATAAGGAAGCGCCAGCGCCCGCGTATTGATCCAGATCAATTCGCATTCGCGTTGACCGAGGGCTTTGATTTGGCGGGATCTCTGGCCTTGGTCCGTGGGGTAGGGTAGGCGCGAAGACCGTGCGGTGATCCGGACTGACCATCTGGCACCGTCGGCGGTGCCGGCTGGCGCGGCCTTTTCGGCTTGGCGACGAAGCCAGTGCCAGCGATGTGCATCGCGGTGCACTTCAGTCCTAAGCCGTGAGGCATCCCACGCTCACCAATCTCGTCAGCTGAGCCGCGGCACGGGTCATCGTCAGTTGGCTCATGCACCAGCTGGGACCGATCAGCGATGCCGCACCCCCGTTTCCACAGGCGCTTCCGGCGCTGGCGCCACTGCGCGCAGCTGTCGAGCGCGAAGGCAGTGGCGACTTTTCGTCGATGTGGGCCGGTCAGAACACCAGTAGCTGCCAGCAGGCGCCGGCCGCGGAGATCGTTCGTGCACTGACGGCCGGGTAGGGGCGCCTCCGGTCCCAGATAGGCGCCCTGACGATCCCAGGGCGTCCGATGCATAGCCGGGCCGCAGGCATGGGAGCGATGCAGCTCATTGCTGGGCCGGCTGAATAAAGAAGGCCGGACTGCACTGCGTGCTCGAGCGGGTTGTCGCGCGCTCGATGGCCTCGCGGTTCGGGCAGGCCGCAAGCGGCACTGGCTCTGCGTGCCTTAGGCTGCGGCTGCACTCGGCGACATGCGGGCAGTGCTGGCATCGGCGAATCTGCTGCTTCAGAAGCGATGCCTGGGTGCCGCGCACGTAGGCTTCCAGCGCAACGCCCTGACGCAGCAGCACCTCGGCCAGGCGCGTTCTGCGCAGCCTTTTCAGCAGTGCGCGTTGCTGGCGGTGCAGATGGGTCAGGCTATCCCTGTAGAAGAGGGCAAGCAGTGACAGGAAGCTCACACCGACTGTGAGCATGACGCCGCTAACCAGGGCGAAGGGAATCAGTGCTTGCATGTCAGGCTCCCGCTGGGCGTGCTCCGAATGCTGTGCGTTCGGAGCGCATTGCGCGTTGATCCAGATCAAGGGAAACGCGATTCCGGTCTGCAGCAGCACCGCGGGATCGGTCCCGACTCCCTTGTCCCAGCGGCAAGAGCGCGCTTGACGGAGGTTATGGCTATCTCAGTGGCTCGCCCGTGGCGCAAGTATTCTTCGCGAGCAAGTGAGGCTGTTACTTGACGTGGATCAACGCCATAGCCATGGTTGCTCGGCATCCTTGTCGAAGCAATGACAACGTCAGATGACGCAGGGAGTTGGGTGTGACGCCAAACCACATCGATGGGACCTCGCTTCGGATTTCAGGGGGTCACGGATTTTCGAGCTGCCCACGTGCTTTGTTGTCAACGGGCTGCGATGGGCCGCCTGGCCCGCCGATTCGCTACGAAAGCAAGACTCGGCATTCTTCAGGATTTGCATTCGCCCTTGAGCGAGTAGGTCGATGACGGCGTCAGGCGAAGAAGGTGCCGGCGTGGCCAACCGCATGCTCGGCATGACGACGCTGGCCTGGACGGTCTGCTTCGCGGTCTGGACCATCTTTTCCATCATCGGAGTGCAGATCCAGCAGGAGCTGGGTCTGTCCGAGACGCAGTTCGGGCTGTTGATCTCGACGCCGGTGCTGACCGGTGCGATTGCGCGCCTGCTGCTCGGCATTGCCGCCGAGCGCTTCGGGCCACGCTGGGTGAGCATCCTGGCGATGCTGGCCAGCGCGGCTTCAGCCTGGATGCTGAGCTGGGCGACGAGCTATGCGGGCTTCCTGGTCGCCGCGCTCGGCGTCGGGCTTTCCGGTGCGGTCTTCATTACCGGCATCAGCTTCATCGCTCGCTGGTACCCGAAGGAGCGCCAGGGTCTGGCTTTCGGGCTGTTCGGAGTCGGACAGGTGGGCGCGGCGGTGACGAACTTCGGCGCGCCGATCATCATGGCCGCAGTGGGTTGGCAGGCGACGGCGCAGATCTACGCGGTCGCGCTGGCCGCCGCAGCGGCGTTGTTCTGGCTGCTGACCAGCGATGATCCCGAGACCATCGACCGGCGGGCGACCGGGCGACGGGGCACTTCGCTGGCCGATCAGCTCAAGCCGCTGCGCTTCCTGCGTGTCTGGCGCTTCGCGCTGTACTACTTCTTCGCCTTCGGCGCCTTCGTTGCGCTGGCCTCGTGGCTGCCGCGCTACTACACCGGTTTCTACGAGCTGCCGCTAGGCCAGGCCGGCATGCTGACCGCGGTGTTTTCCTTCTCGGCGGCGGTCTTCCGCGCGCTGGGTGGCTGGCTATCGGATCGCTGGGGGCCGCGGCGGGTGATGTACATCACCTTCATCGCCTCGCTGTTCTGCCTGCTGCTGCTGTCCTATCCGCGCACGACCTACATCATCGAGGGGATGCGCGGGCCGATCGAATTCAGCTTCGGCATGCCGCTGGCCGGCTTCGTCGGCATCAGTTTTCTTCTAGGCTTCGTGATGTCGCTGGGCATGGCGGCGGTGTTCAAGCACATACCGGCCTACTTCCCGGACCACGTCGGCTCGGTCGGTGGCATGGTCGGGATGATCGGCGGCCTGGGTGGCTTCTTCCTGCCCATCGTCTTCGGCATCGTCAACGATCTGACAGGCGTCTGGAACACGGCCTTCATGGCGTTGTTCGCGCTGGTGGCGGTGAACCTGACCTGGATGCACTTCGCCATCGTGCGCATGGAGCGCCGACGCTACCCCGGCCTGGAAACGCTGCGCGACCTGCCCGAAGCGATTCCCGAGGGCGAAGCCTCCAAATCATGATCATGACTTCCGCCTTGACGACAGGCTGTCTGCGGCATCGATACACCCGATGCGCGGCGCTGTATTCCGGGAAGAACACCCATGCGCGAGCACACTGATGCCGAAGGCCCTGGCCCGACGAGCCGGCGCGCTTCTGGATCAGGGAGCGGCACAGCTCTTTCCGGGCTATTTCTCGGTGGTCATGGCAACCGGCGCGACCTCCATAGCCGCGCATCTTCTGGGCTACGCGCTGCTGGCGCAATTGCTGCTGCTGGCCAACGTGCTGGCCTACGTGATTCTGTGGGGATTCACCCTCACGCGCCTGCTGCGTTACCCGCGGCGTCTAGTCGGCGACATGGTGGATCACGCCCGGGGACCGGGCTTTTTCACAATCATCGCGGCGACCAGCATCCTGGGATCGCAGCTCGTGCTCCTGAGGGACTGGGCGGCCGGCGGTGCCGCCTTCTGGTGGCTGGCGAGCGGGCTTTGGCTGCTCATCATGTACGCCTTTTTCATCGCCGTAACCATTCGCAGCCGCAAGCCGACGCTCGCCAGCGGCATCAACGGTGCCTGGCTGCTGGCGGCAGTGAGCACCCAGTCGGTTTCGGTGCTGACCTCGCTGGTGCCGTGGAGCGGCGGCGACGAGCTGCGGTTGTTCTTCGCGCTGGCCATGTATCTCGTCGGCTGCATGCTCTACATGGCGATCATCACTCTGATCTTCTATCGACTGACCTTCCTGCGTCTGACTGCGGATACATTGACGCCGCCCTACTGGATCAATATGGGCGCCGTGGCCATCGCGACCCTGGCCGGAGCGACGCTTATTCTGCAGACTGGCGACAGCGCGCTTCTGACCGAGCTGCTGCCCTTTCTGAAGAGCTTCACGCTCTTCTTCTGGGCTACGGCTACCTGGTGGGTGCACTTCCTGATCGGGTTGACCCTCTGGCGGCATGTCCTGCAGCGGCACGCGCTGCGCTACGAGCCGCAGCTCTGGAGCATGGTCTTCCCTTTGGCGATGTACACCACCGGCACGCTGCGCTTATCCGCGGCGCTGGAACTCGATTTCCTGGCGATCATTCCCGCGATTACCTTCTGGCTGGCGCTAGCGGCATGGATGCTGACCAGCGCCGGCATGGCGGGGCATTTCGGCAGGATCACCTGGCGCGCACTGCTGTTGCGCACGGAGGCGCCGACTTGATCCTGGTCAAGCCATCAAGCGCCGAGTCCCGTCATTCTGTCCCCGATGGACGCAATACCTTCCAGGATGCACAAGCGCGCATGAAACCTGGTCGTCCTTTGATCCGCATGTATCGCGATGGCACCGAAGGTCATCGCACGCAAGGAGCTATCCGATGAGCAACCTCCTCAATCATCTGCGCTATTTCCGCCTCGAGAGCGGCAACTTCTCAGGCGATCACGGTGTCACCACCGAGGAAACACGCGGCTGGGAGGACGCCTACCGCCAGCGCTGGCAGCACGACCGCATCGTGCGCTCCACGCACGGCGTCAACTGCACCGGCTCCTGTTCGTGGAAGATCTACGTCAAGAACGGGCTGATCACCTGGGAGACGCAGCAGACCGACTATCCACGCACGCGGCCCGGGCTGCCGAATCACGAGCCTCGGGGTTGCGCGCGCGGCGCGAGCTATTCCTGGTACGTCTACAGCGCGAATCGGGTCAAGTACCCGCTGGTGCGCTCGACGCTGATCCGTTTGTGGCGCGAGGCGCGCGCGCAGCATCACGATCCGGTCGACGCCTGGGCGGCCATCGTCGAGGATCCCGACAAGGTCAAGAGCTACAAGCAGCGCCGCGGCCTGGGCGGCTTCGTGCGCGGCGACTGGGAGGAGCTCAACGAGATCATCGGTGCGGCCAATGTCTATACGGCCAAGCAGTACGGGCCGGACCGCATCTTCGGCTTTTCGCCGATCCCGGCCATGTCGATGGTCTCCTACGCTGCCGGCACGCGCTATCTGTCGCTGATCGGCGGCGTCTGCATGAGCTTCTACGACTGGTACTGCGATCTGCCGCCCGCAAGCCCGCAGACCTGGGGCGAGCAGACCGACGTGCCGGAATCGGCGGACTGGTTCAACTCCACCTTCCTGATGATGTGGGGCTCCAACGTGCCGCAGACGCGCACGCCGGACGCGCACTTCATGACCGAGGCACGTTACCGCGGCACCAAGACCGTGACGGTGACGCCGGATTACTCCGAGGCCTCCAAGTTCGGCGACATCTGGCTCAATCCGAAGCAGGGCACCGACTCGGCGATGGCCATGGCCATGGGCCATGTCATCCTCAAGGAGTGGCACGTCGAGGGCAGAAGCGATTACTTCGACGACTACGTGCGCCGCTACACGGATCTGCCCTATCTGGTGCGCCTCGACGAGAAGAACGGCCAGCTCACGCCGGGCTGCAATCTGCGCGCCTCGGACCTCGACGGTGCGATGGGGCAGCAGACCAACGCCGACTGGAAGCCGGTGGCCTGGGACGAGAAGCGCGGCGCGCCGGTGGTGCCGAAGGGCGGCATCGGCTTCCGCTGGAACGACGGCGACGGTCGCTGGAACCTGCAGGAAGAGGATGCCGACGGCACGCCCATCCGCCTGCAGCTGAGCCACATCGAAGGCGCCGAGGAGGTGGCCGAAGTCGCCTTCCCCTATTTCGGTGGGGGCGGCAACGCGCACTGGACGCTGACAGAGCACGAGGCCATCCAGACCCGCCGTGTGCCGGTGCGCCGCATCACGCTCGCCGATGGCAGCACGACACGGGTGGCCAGCGTCTTCGATCTGCTGGCGGCCAACTACGGCATTGACCGCGGGCTCGGCGGTGACAACGTCGCGGCCAGCTACGACGACGACGTGCCCTACACGCCGGCCTGGCAGGAGCGCATCACCGGCGTGCCGCGCGAGAAGGTCATCGCCGTGGCGCGGCAGTTCGCCGACAACGCGCACAAGACGCACGGCAAGTCGATGATCGTCATCGGCGCCGGCATGAACCACTGGTACCACATGGACATGGGCTACCGCGCCATCATCAAGATGCTGATGATGTGTGGCTGCATCGGTGTGTCCGGCGGTGGCTGGGCGCACTACGTCGGCCAGGAGAAACTGCGCCCGCAGACCGGCTGGACGCCACTTGCCTTCGCGCTGGACTGGCACCGCCCGCCGCGGCACATGAATTCTACCTCGGCCTTCTATTTGCATACCAGCCAGTGGCGGCACGAGAAGCTGGGCATGCGCGAAGTGCTGTCACCTCTGGCCAATGCCGAGGACTGGCCGGAGAGCATGGTCGACTACAACGTGCGCGCCGAGCGCATGGGCTGGCTGCCCTCGGCACCGCAGCTGTCGCGCAACCCGCTGACGCTGGGCCGCGAGGCTGTCGCCGCGGGCGTCAAGCCGGCCGACTATGTTGTCGAGCAGCTCAAGACCGGCAAGCTCGGCTTCGCGGCGGAGGATCCGGACAACCCGGTGAACTTCCCGCGCAACATGTTCGTCTGGCGCTCGAATCTGCTGGGCTCTTCGGGCAAGGGGCACGAGTACTTCCTGAAGTATCTGCTCGGCACCCAGCACGGCCTGCAGGGCAAGGATCTGGACAGCTTCCCGGAGGCGCCCAAGCCGGAAGAGGTGCAGTGGCGCGGTGCCGCCGAGGGCAAGCTCGACCTGCTGGTGACGCTGGACTTCCGCATGTCCACCACCTGCATGTATTCGGACATCGTCCTGCCGACGGCGACCTGGTACGAAAAGAACGATCTCAACACCTCGGACATGCATCCCTTCATCCATCCGCTGACCGCGGCGGTGGACCCGGCCTGGGAGTCGCGCAGCGACTGGGACATCTATCGCGGTATCGCGCGTGCCTTCTCCAAAGCCGCCGAGGGGCATCTGGGCAGCGAGACCGACATCGTCACGCTGCCCATGCAGCACGACTCCCCCGGCGAGCTGGCGCAGGGGCCCGAGCCCAAGGACTGGAAGCGTGGCGAGTGCGAGCCGGTGCCCGGCAAGACCATGCCGAATCTGGTGGCCGTGCAGCGCGACTACCCGGACACCTACCGCAAGTTCACCGCGCTGGGCCCGCTGATGCAGGAGATCGGCAACGGCGGCAAGGGCATCGCCTGGAAGACCGAGCCCGAGGTCGAGGCGCTTGGCGAGATCAACGGGCGCGTGCGCGAGCCAGGTTGCTCGCAGGGCCAGCCGCGCCTCGACTCGGCCCTGCACGCGGCCGAGACCATACTGACGTTGGCGCCCGAGACCAACGGCCACGTCGCGGTGAAGGCCTGGGGCGCGCTCTCCAAGATCACGGGGCGCGATCACACGCACCTGGCGCTGCCGCACGAAGACGAGACCCTGCGCTTCCGCGATCTGGTCGCGCAGCCGCGCAAGATCATCAGCTCGCCGACCTGGAGCGGCGTCGAGTCCGAGAAGGTTTGCTACAACGCCGGCTGGACCAACGTCAACGAGCTGATTCCCTGGCGCACACTGACCGGGCGCCAGCATTTCTACCAGGACCACCCCTGGCTGCGGGCCTTCGGCGAGGGTTTATGCGTCTACCGCCCGCCGGTGGATCTCAAGACCATCGAGCCGATGAAAGGCACGCGCGACAACGGCAATCCCGAGATCGCGCTCAACTTCATCACGCCGCACCAGAAGTGGGGCATCCACAGCACCTACACGGACAACCTGCTGATGCTGACGCTGTCGCGCGGCGGGCCGATCATCTGGATCTCGGAAACCGACGCGAAGAAGGCCGGCATCCGCGACAACGACTGGATCGAAGCCTTCAACATCAACGGTGCCATCGCCGCGCGCGCAGTCGTCAGCCAGCGCGTTGCCGAGGGCATGGCGATGATGTACCACGCCCAGGAGAAGATCGTGAACACGCCCGGCTCGGAGATCACCGGCCAGCGCGGCGGCATCCACAACTCGGTGACGCGCGCGGTGCTCAAGCCCACGCACATGGTGGGCGGCTACGCGCAGCTCTCCTACGGCTTCAACTACTACGGCACGGTCGGCTCCAATCGCGACGAGTTCATTGTCGTGCGCAAGATGAAGCGCATCGACTGGATGGACGGCGAGGAAGCCACCGAGCAAGCCACCGCCATCGCAGGAGGCGCGAAATGAAGGTCAGAGCGCAAATCGGCAAGGTCCTGAATCTCGACAAGTGCATCGGCTGCCACACCTGTTCGGTCACCTGCAAGAATGTCTGGACCTCGCGCGAGGGTGTCGAGTACGCCTGGTTCAACAACGTCGAGACCAAGCCCGGGGTCGGCTATCCCAAGGACTGGGAGAACCAGGACCGTTACAACGGCGGCTGGCGCCTCAACAAGGGCGAGCTGCAGCCGCGCATCGGCGGCCGTTGGCGCGTGCTGGCGAACATCTTCGCCAACCCGGACATGCCGGCCATCGACGACTACTACGAGCCCTGGGACTACGACTACCACCACCTGCAGACCGCGGGCGATTCCAAGACCATGCCCACCGCCCGGCCGCGCTCGGCCATTACCGGCGAGCGCATGCAGAAGATCGAGTGGGGCCCGAACTGGGAGGAGATCCTCGGCTCGGAGTTCGAGCACCGCTCCAAGGACTACAACTTCGAGGGCGTGCAGAAGGAGATCTACGGGCAGTTCGAGAATACCTTCATGATGTATCTGCCCCGGCTGTGCGAGCACTGCCTGAACCCGACCTGCGTGGCCAGCTGTCCGTCGGGCGCGATCTACAAGCGCGAAGAGGACGGCATCGTGCTGATCGACCAGGACAAGTGCCGCGGCTGGCGCATGTGCGTCTCGGGCTGCCCCTACAAGAAGATCTACTACAACTGGAAGTCCGGCAAGTCCGAGAAGTGCATCTTCTGTTACCCGCGCATCGAGGTCGGCGAGCCGACCGTCTGCTCGGAGACCTGCGTCGGTCGAATCCGCTATCTGGGCGTGCTGCTCTACGACGCCGACCGCATCCAGGAAGCCGCCAGCGTGGCCAACGAGCAGGATCTCTACGAGGCCCAGCTCGACATCTTCCTCGATCCGAACGATCCGGAAGTCATCGAGGCCGCGCGCGCCGAGGGCATTCCCGAGGACTGGATGGAAGCCGCACGCCGTTCGCCGGTCTACCGGATGGCCATGGACTGGAAGGTCGCCTTCCCGCTGCACCCGGAGTACCGCACGCTGCCGATGGTCTGGTACTGCCCGCCGTTGTCGCCCATCCAGTCCGCCGCCGAGGCCGGCAAGATTGGCTTCAACGGTGAGATCCCGGATGTGGATTCGCTGCGCATCCCGATGCGTTATCTCGCCAATATGCTCACCGCCGGTGAGGAGGCACCCATCAAGCTGGCGCTGGAGCGCATGCTCGCCATGCGCGCCTATATGCGCGCCCGCAACGTCGACGGCCGCGACGCGCCGGAGCTGCTCGACGCCGTCGGGCTGACGCCGGAGCAGGTCGAGGATATGTACAAGATCATGGCCATTGCCGACTACGAAGACCGCTTCGTCATCCCGACCAACAAGCGCGAGTACGCTGAATCGATCTACGACGGCGCTACCGAGCGTGGCGGCTGCGGCTTCTCCTTCGGCAGCGGCTGCAATACCGCCGGCGACGATCCGGATGTCTTCGGTGGCAAGCCGACGACCAAGCGCAAGTTCTTCCCGATCCGCGTCGAGAAGCAGAAGGAGGCCAGCCGATGAAGAGCCTTCTGGTGCTGTCCCGCTTGATGGGCTATCCGGACGAGGCCGTTGCCGCAGGTGTGGCCGAGATGCGCGCCGTGCTCGACGAGGAAGGGGTTCTGCCGGCACAGGCCAGGGCAGGGGTGGAGGCCGTGCTGCAGCGGCTGGAGACGACCCCGTTGCTCGATCTGCAGGAGGAGTACGTCGCCACCTTCGATCGCGGTCGCGCGCTTTCGCTGCATCTCTTCGAGCACGTCCACGGCGAGTCGCGCGACCGGGGCCAGGCCATGGTGGAGCTCATGCAGCATTACGCCGCGCACGGCCTGGAGCTTGGCGCGCGCGAATTACCGGACTACCTGCCGCTGATGCTGGAGTTCCTGTCCACCCAGCCGCCCGAGCAGACGCAGGAGCTGCTGGGCGACGCGATGCCGGCGATCGTGCTGCTGGGGGCGCGTCTACGCGAGCAGGACAGCATCCATGCCCGCCTCTTCGAGGCTCTGGAAGCGCTAGTGGACGCCGAGGCCGAGGAGCGCGAGGCGATGCAGCGCCAGGCCGCCGAGGAGGGGCCCGACGAGACCATCACGCGCATGGACGAAATCTGGCAGGAAGAGCAGGTCGTCTTCATGGGCAATGCCGATCCGGCGGGCGGCTGCGGCAGCGGCCAGCAATCGTCGTCGAGCTCGCAGGAAACACCGTTGCAATGGGTGCCGCCGGACCGCGCGGCCCATCCCCGGCCTTGATGGAGCATTCAGCCATGGATTACTTCAATCAACTCATCTTCGGCGTCGGCCCCTATCTCGCGGGTACGATCTTCCTGCTCGGTTCCTATCTGCGCTACGAGCGCGGGCAGTACACCTGGCGCGCCATGTCGAGCCAGATCTTCACCTCCACGCCGAACTTCCGGCGCGCGAGCATCGCCTTCCACGTCGGCATCCTGCTGCTCTTCTTCGGGCATCTCTTCGGGCTGCTGACGCCGGCGCCGGTCTACCATGCGCTGGGGCTGTCGACCTCTGCCAAGCAGCTCGTCGCAATGGTGGCGGGCGGTCTCTTCGGGACGCTGTGCTTCGTCGGGCTCACTTACCTGCTGTGGCGGCGGCTTTTCAACGAGCGCGTGCGCGCCAACAGCGCGCCGATGGATACCTTCATCATCCTCCTGCTCTATCTGCAGCTGATCACCGGCCTGATCTCCATCGGAGTGTCCACCCAGCACATGGATGGCTCGGTGATGGTGCTGCTGGCGACCTGGGCGCAGCACATCGTCACCTTCAGGCCGGAGGCCTGGCAGTACATCGCCGACGTGCACTGGGTCTACAAGGTGCACGTCTTCCTCGGGCTGGTCATGTTCACAGCCTTCCCCTTCTCGCGCCTCGTGCACATCTGGAGCTGGCCGGTCGCCTATGTGCGACGCAGCTACCAGGTCGTGCGCAGCCAATAGGAGTCACTCATGAGCGTGCAGCACTATGTGCCCCAGCCTCAGCCGCAGGGCGAGCCCAGCCCGCAGGCGCAGCCCACGCGCCGACCGGGCACGCAGGCCATCACCGTCAACGGCCGCGAGATCTCGCGCGATGCCATCGACCGCGAAGTCCAGCACCACCCGGCGCCCAGCATCGACGAGGCGCGCCGCCAAGCGGCGACGGCGCTGGTCGTGCGCGAGCTGCTCATCCAGCGCGCCGAGGCGCTGGGCGTGACAGGCGAAGCCAAGGGCGAGGAGACCGCCGAGGAGGCCGCCATCGCGCGGCTGATCGAGCAGGAGTGCGAGTGCCCGGAGCCCAGCGAGGAAGACTGCCGGCGCTATTTCGAGGCGAATCGCGACCGCTTCCGAACACCGGATGCGCACGAGGTCTCGCATATCTTTCTGCCGGCGCCCAACGACGACGAAGCTCTGCGCGCCGAGGCGCGCAATGCCGCGCGCAATCTCATCAGCCAGCTCGATGGGGATACCAGCCGCTTTGCCGAACTCGCGCGTGCGCACTCGCGCTGTTCATCGCGCGAGCAGGGCGGGCATCTTGGTCTCATCACCCGCGGGCAGACCGCACCCGAGTTCGAGCGCGCGCTGTCGCGCATGCCGGTGGGCGAAATCAACCACCACCCGCTGGAGACGCGCTACGGCTTTCATGTCGTGCTCGTGCATCAGCGCGAGCCCGGGGAGCCGCTGCCCTTCGAGGCCGTGCAGGGCGATATCGCCGCCTATTTGCGCGAGCAGGTGCACCGGCGTGCGGTCAGCCAGTATGTACAGCTGCTCGCCGGGCAGGCCGCCATCCACGGTATCGATCTGGAAGCGGCGGGTACGCCGCTGGTGCAATGACGATGGCGGAAACCGAGATTGCCAGCTTCGAGGATCTGCTCGCGGCCACGCGGGCCGACGATGCGCCCAAGCGGTTGCTGGTGGTGCTGCTGCGCGTCGACAGCGTGCACCGCCGCGAAGCCGACGGCAGCGAAGCGCCGCTGCAGGGCGAGGGCACGCTGTCGCCGGTGGCCGCCCATGATCTCCCTGTCGATGACGCGCTGAGCTTCGAGCGCCTGGTCAGCGAGGCGGATGAAGTGGCGCCGGGCTGGTCCTTCCTGATGACCGCAGTGCTTGCCGGCCGCGACCGTGTGCCCGCCACCGAGGATGCCGCGCCGCATCTGCAGCGTATGGCTACTGCCGTGACCTCCGGCGAGGGACTCGCGCAGTACGCGGTTTTTGATCGCTTCGGCGATGCGGTGCGTCTGCAGCCGGCTGAGACGCAATAGCGCGCATGCCGGCCGTCAGTTCGCGGCGCTGGCTGGGAGACAGCGCCGGCGCCTTTGCCGACAGCGCAGTGCTCTTTCCGCTGCTGCTGGCGCTGGCGTGGCAGACGGGGGCCTCGGCGGCCGTGATGCTGGCCACCACCGGGGCCGCCTATCTGGCGACCGGCTGGTGGTTCCGGCTGCCCATCCCCGTACAACCGCTGAAGTCCCTGGCCCTGATGGCCGTCACGGTGGGCGCCACCGCCGCCGAGCTGCGTCTGGCCGGCGGATTGCTGGGCGCGATCTATCTGATCATCGGCGTGCTGCCGCGCATCGGCGAGTGGGCGCAGCGCGTGCCGCAGCCGCTGGTGCACGGCTTTCAGCTGGGTCTCGGCATCCTGCTGGTGGTCACGGCATTGCAGTTGCCGGCGTTGGATACCCGTTCCTTGCTGCTCGCCGTAGCAGGTGCGGTGGCGCTGGTGGCGATTACCTGGCGCAGCCACTGGCCCTGGCTCGGCGTCGTCGCGCTGGCCGGCCTCATCTGGGGTGTTGCCACCGGCGGTGGCGTGGCGCCAGCTCCTTTCAGCGAGGGGCTGCGCGTCGGGGTGGTTGCACTGATGGTGCTGCCGCAGATCGCACTGACATTGACGAACTCCGTGCTCGCCACCGAGCGTGCCGCCCACGCCTATTTCGGGGAAGAGGCTGCGCGCGTGACCACGCCGCGGCTGCTCGGTTCGCTGGGCGTGGGCAATCTCGTCGTGGCAGCGCTCGGCGGCATGCCCTATTGCCACGGCTCGGGCGGGCTGACGGCGCATTACCGCGGGGGCAGCCGCAGTTGGCGCTCCAATGCGGTGATCGGCGTCGCGCTACTGGGTCTGGCGCTGTGGCTAGTGCTGGGTGGCGGCGGGCTGCCGGGGTATCCGCCTGCGCTGCAGGCCATGCTGCTGCTGGTGATCGGGGTCTTCCACATGCAGTTGGCGGCGCCCAGCTGGCGCCGGCCGCAGGGGCGCTGGGTGCTGGTGCCCATGGCGCTGGCTGCGCTGCTGCTGCAGAACATGGCGGCTGTGCTGGTGGTGGGCGCGCTCGCCGTGCTGCTGGTCTGGCGCCTGGGACCGCCTGCGTCCGAGGGTGAGACATGGTGAAGCGTGTCCCGTCGGCCGGCGGCTACCTGCCTCTCGGGCAGCTCATTTTCGGTTTGATGTTGCCGGTCACCGGCGTCGTGCCGGTGCTGGACGAGCTGACGCGCGGCCGACATCCGGGGCTGTCGGATTTCGCCCAGCACTTGTTCATGGTGGCCAACATGCTGGCGGCGGTGCTCTTCGCGCCGCTGGTCGGACAGCTTTCGGACCGGCTCGGTCGCCGTCAGCCGGTGCTGATCGGCAGCCTGCTCGCCAACATCGTTGTGCTGCTACTGCTCGCCCGCGACGCACCCTATGCGGTACATCTTCTGCTGCGTTTCTTCGATGGCGCGCTGCACATCAGTGCGCTGACGCTGCTCATGACCATGGCCGGTGACCGCGGCTCCGGCACCTCCAGTGGGCGGGCGATGGGCACCGCCGGGCTGGCGCTGACGCTGGGTGTAGCCGCCGGCGCGCCGCTGGGGGGCTGGCTCGGTGGGATACGGCCGACTTTGGTGCTAGAGGCCGGCGCGGTGCTGTCGCTGCTGCTTGCTGTGGGGTGCTGCTTTCTGAACGAGGTTCCAGCAAGCCAGCCTTCCCAGCCGGAAGATTGCGGGCGAACGATCCTGGGGCGCCTGCCGTGGCGGCAGCTGGTGGTGCCCTATGCCTTCACCTTCGCGGACCGCTTGTCGGTGGGTTTCATCGTTTCGACGATGACGCTCTATATGCGTCGCGTGCTGGACGCCGAGCCGGAGCGCATCGGGCTGCTGATGGCGAGCTTCATGCTGCCTTTCGCGCTGCTCAGCTATCCCTTTGCACGGCTGGCGCAGGCGTGGGGCGCGTTAACGCCGCTGATGGCGGGCAGCCTGCTCTATGCGGGCGCGCTGGTGGCGCTGTCGCTGGCGCCGCTGCCGCTGTGGTTCGCGCTGATGCCGGCCGGTGGTATAGCCGCCGCCCTGATGTTCGCGCCAACGCTGGTGCTGACGGCGGCCGCCGCTAATGACAGTCAGCGCGCAAGGGCGATGGGTGGATTCCACGCCGCCGGTTCGTTGGGATTCCTGCTGGGGCCGCTGGTGGGCGGTGGTGTGCTGGCTGCGGCGGAGCTGTTTGGACGCGACGGCTGGCTGGCGGCTTTCTGGCTGGTCGCGGGCTTACAGCTGCTCTGCGTGGCCCTCTTCCTGCCCCTGTGGCTGCGCCGGCGAGGTTCAGGCGGGTAGGGCCAGCAGCTCGCGCAGGCGCTGCTCGGGGTGCAGTAGATCCTGGAGCGTGTATCGATCGAGCACGCTCATGAAGGCGCGCAGTGCTTCCTCGATGGCCCCCTTGAGCGTACAGACCGGCGCCAGACAGCATTGACCGTCCGGGTGGAAGCATTCGACCAGCGCGAGGTCGGTCTCGGTGCTGCGCACGACGCGGCCGACGTTGATGGCCTCCGGCGCCTGCGCTAGGCGCATGCCGCCGTTCTTGCCGCGCACGGTCTCGACGTAGCCGAGCTGTCCGAGCTCGAAGACCACCTTCATGATGTGATTGCGTGATATCGCGTAGCGCTCCGAGATCTCGCTGATGGTCACGAGTCGGTCCTGCTCCTCGAGGCCAAGGTAGATCAGCACGCGCAGGGCGTAGTCGGTATAGCGGGTGAGCCTCATCGGGTGCGCGCCTCCACGGTTTGTCGGGCAAGCTGCTCGCTCAGCCTTGGGTAGAGCAGGGTCTCTTCAACCGCGATATTTTCCGCCAGATCGAGGATCAGGGGTTGCAGACGCGTGTAGAGCTTGCGCCACAGCTTGCATGCGTCCTCCGGTGTCTGGAACTCGTCGCAGAGGGCATGGATGCTGTGCAGCAGATGCTGAATGTCCTCGTGCTCGTGCCCAAGGCGGCGAAAGGTTGCTGGCGCCAGCGGATCGTCGATGGCGTCATCAGGCGCAAGTTGTCTGCGCTCGCGTGGCATATGGGCGTGCAGCAACGTCGCCAGATCCTGTAAGGCTTCTGCGAGGCCGTGTGGGGCGCTCGGGTGGCTGTCGTGCACGGATTCCACGCGTTCCGCCATCGGCAGCAGCGCGGCGAGTCGCTGCTCGTAGTCGCGCCGATAGGTCTGGGCAACGAGTTCGCTGAGCTTCTGCGCGCCCGCGTACCGGGCGTCGTCGGAAAGCCGCGCGATGCGCGCGACGCGGGCAGTGATCCCGTCAGCGTCCAAACCAAAGGCGTGCGCGGCCGAGCGCAGACTGCGCTGCTGGCAGCTTGGATGGGTCAGGCCGCAGAGTTGCAGCAGCGGCTGAGCCGCCGGCAGGTTGTCGAGGACGTCGCCGACCCGGGCGGTGGCGTTGTTCGAGGAATGGGACATGGCAGTACCTCGCTGTTGAAGGCTGGGCATCCCCGCGCGCGGCAGCGCCAGCAGGAGCGCGATCACGCCGCTGCCGACGCTGTGGTGCACAGCGCCCCGCCCAGGGCGGTGAGTGCTTGCACGTCTTCGAAACGAAGGCGCCGGCCGGAGACGCGAATCAGTCCAGTGCCGGAAAGTCGCTGCAGGCTGCGCGAGACGGTCTCCGGCGCGATGCGTAGATGCGCGGCAATGTCACGGCGCGGCATGGGTAGATCGATGCTGGTGCCCTGGGGGTCAATGCGCATACGCAGATCGATAAGGAAAGCGGCGATCCGGGCATCGACCGGATGATCGCCCGCTCGCGCGTGCGCCCGAGCCAGCGCCCGGCCGAGTCTGCCGAGCAGGAAGCGGCTGTCCTCGGAACTCTGCGCGGCTGCGGTATACAAGGCCTCCAGTGGCAGCGCCGCAACCTCGGCATTGCTGACGGCGCTGACTTCAGCCGGGTACGCCGACGCGCCCAGCCCGTCGAGACCGACAAGCTCACCGGGCAGGTGGAAGGCATGCACACGCTCGACACCGTCGGCATCCACGGCGACGCTTTTCAGGCAGCCGTGCTGCACGCAGAAGACGTGGTCGACGCGATCACCCTGTGCATAGAGGAGCTGCCCCCTGGCCAGCCGGATCCTGCCGCGACCGGGCTGACGGCTTTGAGCGCAGATGCCCTGCAGATCGCAGCGGATGCCGGCCCGTGTCAGCGTGCAGGGAGCATCGGCCATAAGCTGATTCGCGTCGGTCGATGCATGGGGGGTGTCGAAGGGTGGGGGCATGGCTTGCACCTGACAGGCTCAAACATGTATAAATCATACATGTTTAAATCCGTCGCGCCAAGCACCTATCGCACCAATACTCGAGGAGCTTTTGCATGACCCAGGAAGCCAGTCTTTCGTCGGACCGGTCGGCCGCCAATCCGGCATCGGCCTCGCTGCGGCGGCTGCTGGACTACCCCTTTCGTGTGTTCTTTCTCGCCACTGGTATCTGGGCCGTGCTCGCCGTGCCCTTGTGGCTGCTGATGCTCTTCGGCGTGATCGACGCACCCTCGGCGTTGCCGTCGTTGCTGTGGCATCAGCACGAGATGCTCTTCGGCCTGCTGCATCCAGCCATTGCCGGCTTTCTGCTGACGGCGGTCTGTGTTTGGACGCAAACCGAGCGGCTGCAAGGTCTGCCCCTGCTGGGGCTGGCGCTGGTCTGGCTTGCGGGCCGTATCACGATGCTCGCCGGTGAGATGCTGCCCGGTGGGCTCGTCATGGCGGTGAATCTCGCCTTTCTGCCGCTGGTCATGCTCGATGCCGGTCGGCGCATCGTGGCGGTCCGCCAGTGGCGTCAGCTGGTGCTGATGGTGGTGCTGGGCGCGCTCTGGGCGGCGCAGCTGGGCTTCTGGCTGGCGCCCTATGGCGTCGCGCCCTCCGTGGCCATGCTGGCGACGATGCTCCTTATGTTGGTCATCGGTGGCCGCATCACGCCCGCCTTCTCGGCCGGTTGGCTGCGTATGCGCGGGGAAACCGAACTGGCAGCGCGCATCGCCAATCGGCGCTGGCTGGAGCGCAGCATGCTGGCGCTGGCTGCAATCCTACTGGTAGCGGTCGTGCTGCAAGTGAGCGCGCTGGTGGCGGTCGCGGCGCTGGCGCTGGCGGTGGTGACGGCGGCCCGGATCGCCTTGTGGCGCGGGTGGCGCGTACGCGCCGAGCCGCTGCTGTGGATTCTGCATCTGTCGCTGGCCTGGATCCCGGTGGCATTGCTGCTGCTGGCGCTGGGGCAGTTCGGCCTGGTACCGGCCACGGCCTGGCTGCACGCAGCCGGCGTGGGCGCGATGGGTGGCTTGATCCTGGGCGTGATGAGCCGCGTCGCCCTCGGCCACACTGGCCGCCCGCTGGTGCTGCCGGCAGGTATTGCCAGCGCCTTCGTGCTGATCCATGCCGGCGCGGTACTGCGTGTAACGGCGGCCGTGAGCGTTGGGCCCTGGCTGCCGCTGATCGCGGTCAGCACGCTCTGCTGGGTGATTGCCTACGGCCTCTTCGTGGCGCGCTACACACCGATACTGCTCGCGCCGCGGCCCGACGGCAGGCCGGGCTGAGGCGATGCAGGACTACCTGGACTACGCCACCCTGCGCGCGCTGCACGTTGGAGCGGTCTACCTCAGCGGCACGCTCTTCCTGCTGCGCGGGCTCGGGATGCTGGCGGGGCAGAGCTGGTATCTGCGCGGCGTCTGGCGCGTGCTGCCGCACATCGTGGACACCGTGCTGCTTGCCGCAGCCATCGGCCTGCTGATCGTGCTCTCCGGCTATCCGCTGCGTGAGCCCTGGCTGATCACCAAGCTGGTGGCGCTGGTGGTCTACATCCTGCTCGGCAGCTACGCGCTCAAGCGCGCTCCGAGCTATGCGCAACGCGCCGGTTTCTTCGCCGCCGCGCTGCTGGTCTTTGTCTACATCATCGGAGTGGCTATGAGCCGCTCTGTCTTTCTCGGCGTCTTCGCCTAGCTCTCGCGGTCAACGAGTCCAGGGTTTAGGCTGGAGATGCCCAGCATGCGGTCAGGAGCATAGCGATGCCGGATACGGCCCATACAACCGGCTTCGACCAGGACGCCTTCTACGACAGTGTCCTGCAGGAGAAGTATTGCAAGCACGACGAGCGCACCCGGGAGGAGATATTCCGGCGCGTGGCGCGAGGGTTGGCGGCCATCGAGCGCACGCAGGCCGAAGCCGCGGATGAGGCGCGGCTCAAGATGGCCGCGAGGGGGCTGGGCGCAGCCGAGGCCACGCCCGAGGCCATCGAGCAGGCTGCCTACGAGCGCTTCCTGAGCGCCCAGCAGGCCGGCTTTTACCCGGCCGGTCGCGTGGCCAGCGCCTGCGGGACGGATATCCGCGCAACGCTCATCAACTGCTTTGTGCAGCCGGTGGGCGATTCCATCTCGGAGGATCGCGACGGCAAGCCCGGCATCTATCGCGCCCTCGGCGAAGCCGCCGAAACCATGCGCCGCGGCGGCGGTGTCGGCTACGACTTCTCGCTGATACGTCCGCGCGGTGCGAAAGTGGCCAGCACGCAATCGCGCGCAAGCGGGCCGATCTCCTATATGCGCGTCTTCGACCGCAGCTGCGAGACGGTGGAATCGGCCGGTGCCAGGCGCGGCGCACAGATGGGCATCATGCGCTGCGACCATCCGGATATTGAGGACTTCGTCACGGCCAAGGACTTACGGGAATTCAATGCGCTACTGGCGCAAATTGATCTTGATTCCGCCGAAGCCGAAGCGCTGCGCAACCGGGTGCGCACCCTCTCCAACTTCAACCTCAGCGTCGCGGTCACCGATGAACTGATGGCCGCGGTGGCGGATGGCCGCGACTTCGAGCTGGTGCACGCCGCTGAGCCCAGCGAGTCGCTCAAGGCCGAAGGCGCCTATCAGCGCGACGACGGGATGTGGGTCTACCGTCGCCTGCCGGCGCGCGATCTGTGGGACCGCATCACCCGGCAGACCTACGAGACTGCCGAGCCCGGCGTGGTCTTCATCGACCGCATGAATGCCGACAACAACCTCGGCTATTGCGAGCGCATCGAGGCCACGAACCCCTGTGTCACGGCAGATACTCGTCTGCATACCCGGCAGGGTCTCGTGCGTATCGGCGATCTCCATGCGCAGGGTGAATCCCTCGAGGTCAGCGTGGACACACGGGCGCTGGGCGGCGACAAGCGCGGCACGGCAGCGCGCACGGCGGCGCCGGCTTTCCTCACATCTGAATCGGCGGATGTTTATAAGGTGGTCACTGCTGACGGCTACGAAATCAAGGCAACACGCTGGCACGATTTCTACACCGCGCGCGGCAAGCTGCCGTTGTCCGAGTTGAAGATGGGCGACGAGGTTCTTGTGCAGTCCGGAAAGGGGCTCTTTGGCTCCGAGGGCAACGAGCATCTCGGGCGTCTGCTCGGCTTCATCACCGGCGACGGCCACTTCACGAACCGCGGCGGCGGCGAGGAGGCGGTGGTCCTCAGCTTCTGGAACGAGGAGCGCCAGCTTGCCGAGCAGATCTGTCATTACGTCAACTCTCTCATAGGCGACCTCGCAAAGACCCGGCGGATTTATCGGGTGCAGCCGGTGGCGGTGCCGGAGCGGCAGATGCTCTTCGTACGTTCCGTGCTGCTTGCACGTGTGTTGCAACACTACGGGTTCACGCGTGACAGCAAGCTCAGTGTTCCCGAAGTCATATGGCGTGGGAGCGAAGCCTGCGTGCGCGCCTATCTGCAGGCGCTATTCCAGGCCGATGGCACGGTCAATGTCTCCTGTAGTCGCCAGTCCTGCTCGGTGCGCTTGGCCTCGAGCAGCCGTGAGCTGCTTCGTGATATCCAGCAGCTGCTCGCGAACTTCGGTGTTTTCTGCCGCATTCGCGCACGTCGCGCTGCAGGGAAGCGCACGTTGCCGGACGGCAATGGTGGTGCACGTGCCTACAGTTGCCAGGCCGACTTCGAGCTAATCATCGACGGGGAATCCCGCGAGACCTTCATGCAGGAAATCGGTTTCCTGCTGGACCGCAAGAATGCGCGCTACCGGGAGTGGGTCGCGGACAAGAAGCTGCGCAAGACACAGCGCTTCGCCAGCCCCGTAGCCGAGATTAGCTACGTCGGCAAGGAGCCCGTATTCGACACGACGCAACCTGACCACAATGCGGTGATCTTCAACGGGCTGGTAACCGGGCAGTGCGGCGAACAGCCATTACCGGACTACGGCTGCTGCTGCCTGGGCAGTGTCGATCTGGCGGCCTTCGTGCGCGAGCCTTTCGGCGACGTGCCGGTTGTGGACTGGGAGGCGCTCGGCACGACCGTGGAAACGGCCGTGCGCATGCTCGACGACGTGCTGGACGCGACCTACTGGCCGTTGCCGCAGCAGCGCGATGAGGCCATGCACAAGCGCCGCGTCGGGCTGGGCATGACCGGGCTGGGGACGGCTACGGCCATGATGGAGCGCGTCTACGGCGCCGACGATGGCGTGGCGCTGGCCGAGGAGCTGGCCGACTTCATCAAGCGGCGGGCCTATCAGGCCTCGGTGGCGCTGGCACGCGAGAAGGGCGCTTTCCCGGCCTTCTCGGCTGACGATTATCTGGCCAGCGGCTTCATGCAGCGCATGCCGGAAGACATCCGCGCGTCTGTTGCCGCCCATGGCATCCGCAACTCGCATCTGCTGTCGATCGCGCCCACCGGCACGATCTCGCTGGCCTTCGGCCGCAACATCTCCAATGGCGTCGAGCCGCCCTTCGCCTGGGCCTATTCGCGCGTCAAGCGGCAGGCCGACGGCACGCGCCAGTCCTATGAGGTGCAGGATCGCGGTTATCGCCTGTACATCGAGCAGGGTGGCGATCCGGAGGCCCTGCCGGAGTACTTCGTCAATGCGCAGACACTGCCGGTGGCGGCGCATCTGGCGACGCAGGCGGCCGTGCAGCGGCACGTCGATTCGTCGATTTCGAAGACCATCAACGTGCCGGCCGACTATGACTTCGAGGCCTTCAAGCAGGTCTATGCCGATGCCTTCGCCGCCGGCTGCAAGGGCTGCACGACCTACCGGCCCAACGACAGCACCGGCGCGGTTCTATCGGTTACGCCGACGGGCAAGCAAACGCCGGCCAGCTTCGTCGAGGACTCCGACCGGCGCATCCGCCTGGATCAGGTGCCAGCGCCGGCGCTGGCCAGCCTGCGCTGGCCGGGGCGGCCCGAGATGGCAGAGGGTAATCCTTCCTGGACCTACTTCGTCGACGGCGATACCGCGCGTTTCGCCGTGGTCATCGGACACACCGACAACGGCGCCACCAGACCTTTCGAAGTCTGGGTCAACGGCACCGAGCAGCCGCCCGGACTGTCGGCCATCGCCAAGCTGTTGTCCATGGACATGCGCAGCCAGGATCGCGGCTGGCTGGCCAAGAAGCTCGACGCGCTGGTCAAGACGCGCGGTGCGCCGATACGGGCCGTCATGCCGGGGCAGGGCGAGGTCACCATGGCCTCGGCGACGGCTGTGCTGGCTCGCCTGGTCAAACTGCGCTGTGAGCAGCTCGGCGCCTTCGACGAGGATGGGGCCACACCGGTGCTGGATGCGCTGATGTCCGACAAGGAGCCCAAGGCCGACACCGACGGCACCATGAGCTGGACGGTCGATATCGCCAACGCGCAGACGAGTGACGACTTCGTGCTCGGCCTCAAGGAGCTGGTCATGCCGGACGGCAACCGCCGGCCCTACAGCGTCTGGCTGTCCGGCGACTACCCGCGCGATCTCGACGGGTTGTGCAAGCTGCTGTCGCTGGATATGCGCGTCATCGACCCGGCCTGGATCGGTGAGAAGCTGCGCAAGCTGCTCAGCTACGCCGAGCCGCACGGTGACTTCCTGGCGCGTGTACCCGGCGGCAAGCGTATGCAGCGCTATCCCTCGACGATGGCCTACATGGGCGCGCTGATGCTGCATCGCTACCGAATGCTCGGCATTCTCGACAGCGATGGCGCATCGCTGCACCCCATGGGCGTGCTTGCCGGGCGCGACGCGCGCAACAGCCTGCCGCGTTCGGCGCCCTTACCCGGTGCGCCCTGCCCGGACTGCGGCGCACAGGCCGTGGTGCGTCGCGACGGCTGCGACGCCTGCACGGCCTGCGGCTGGGTGGGGGCCTGCGGCTGAAGCCGCCCTTGTCGGCGGCACGGATGTAGTTTGCGTACCATTCGCGCGCCGCAGCCCTGGGCGCGACCACCCGCAATCGCCGGGCCGCCGCCGTTCGTCGGTAGGAGCGCTGCGTGGAAAGCGCGTGGTGGTTTTCTTATACGGAGGCGCTGCATGCGTCACCGACCACCGCGCGAATGGGGGCATGAATGCAGGGTTCATTCAAGGTGCACACGGGGATCCGCACGGCTCGCCGATGGCTGGCATTCATGCTGTCTGGCTTGCTCATGGCGGGTGCATGGAGCACGACCAACGCTCAGTTCGAAGACCTTGATGCGGCACTTGCACGCAACAGCGGCCTCGTCGGTGTGCAGCTCGTGCTTGCGGAACAGCCGCGCGGTCTGCGCATGCTCGTCAACGCCGCTGAGCGCGGTGATCGGCTCGCGCAGTACAACCTTGGGGTGGCCTATTCGCAGGGGCGCGTCACTGGCCGCCCCGCACCCAAGGCCGCATTGGGCTGGTATCGGCGCGCCGCTGCACAGGGCCACGCTTCTGCCGCCTACAACGCCGGAGTGCTCTTCAGCAACGGCGCTATCGGCGCTGTCGATCTCGAACGCGCCACCCAGTGGATGCGTTGGGCCGCCGATATGCGGCATGCAGCGGCCAGCCGATGGCTAGCGCGCCGTGATCGGTAGCTGGTTCCCGGCTCGTCGTCTGCCGCTGATCCCGCCAAGGCATCACTAAGCCCGCGGCAAGAACAACACGGAATATGGAAACAATGCGCAACGCCTTCAGCGTCGGCGTCCGGCGCGCTATTGTCGTGGGCAATGCGGCGCAAGCGTGACAAGCGAAGCGCCTCCACCGGAACCGCTGTTCCATCGATGCAAGGAGATTGCCATGACGCTAAGGATCGGAAGCACTGCCCCGGATTTCACCGCGCAGACCACCGAAGGCCAGATCCGCTTCCACGACTGGATCGGTGACAACTGGTGCATTCTCTTCTCGCACCCGAAGGATTTCACGCCGGTGTGCACCACCGAACTCGGCTACATGGCCAAGCTCAAGCCCGAGTTCGACAAGCGTAATACCAAGGTCATCGGGCTGTCCGTCGATCCGGTCGACAACCACAGCAAGTGGTCGGCCGACATTGAGGAAACGCAGGGCACCGCACCCAACTATCCGATGATCGGCGACACCGATCTGGCCGTGTCCAAGGCCTACGACATGCTGCCGGAGGATGAGGGCGCATCCGCCGAAGGCCGCACGCCGGCCGACAACGCCACCGTGCGCACGGTCTTCATCATCGGCCCGGACAAGAAGATCAAGGCCATGCTGATCTATCCGATGACCAGCGGGCGCAACTTCGACGAGGTGCTGCGCCTGCTCGATTCCATCCAGCTCAACGCCAAGCACACCGTTGCCACGCCGGTGAACTGGAAGCCGGGCGAGGACATCATCATCCCGCCCACGGTCAGCAAGGAAGACGCGGACAAGAAGTTCCCGGGGGGCTACAAGACGCTCAAGCCCTATCTGCGCGTGGCGCCGCAGCCGAAGGACTGAGCCGCAGCCGGCCGGTGCGGGCAATCGCGCCGGCCGGCGTTTCGGAGCGGCGCCTAGAAGCTGTCGCCTGGCACGCGCACCCAGCCTTCCATCAGCACGCGCGCCGAACGGCTCATGATGGCCTTGGCGGCGCTCCACTGGCCGTTGACCAGCTTGGCCTCGGCGCCGACGCGCAGCGTGCCGGAGGGGTGGCCGAAGTGCACCGAGGTGCGCTCGCCGCCGCCGGCAGCCTCGTTGACGGTCGTGCCGGGTACCGCGGCAGCCGTGCCGATGGCCACCGCGGCGGTGCCCATCATGGCGTGGTGCAGCTTGCCCATGGACAGCGCGCGCACGTTGAGGTCGATGTCCCCCGCATTGACCGGCTTGCCGCTGGAGGCCGTGTAGCTGGCCGGCGGCGCGACAAAGGCGACCTTCGGTGTGTGCTGGCGATTGGCGGCCTCCTCGACCTTCTCGATCAGCCCCATGCGCACGGCGGCGTGGGCACGGATGGTCTCGAACATCGCCAGCTGCTTGGCGTCCTCGTTGATGGCCGGCTGCAGCTCGGTGCCGCTGTAGCCGATATCCGCGGCGTTGACGAAGACCGTCGGGATGCCGGCGTTGATCATGGTCGCGGTCAGCGTGCCGACGCCGGGTACCTCGAGCCGGTCGACGACGTTTCCGGTCGGAAACATCGCGCCTTCGCCGTCGGCCGGGTCCATGAACTCGATGGCGACCTCGGCGGCCGGGAAGGTGACGCCGTCGAGTTCGAAATCACCGGTTTCCTGCACGGCGCCGTCGGTGATCGGGACGTGCGCGACGATGGCCTTCTGGATGTTCGCCTGCCAGATGCGCACGGTGCAGTGCCCGTTCTCCGGAATGCGCGCGGCGTCGATCAGCCCGTTGTTGATGGCGAAGGCACCGACGGCGGCGGTCAGGTTGCCGCAGTTGCCGCTCCAGTCGACGAAGGCCTTGTCGATGGAGACCTGTCCGAAGAGATAATCGACGTCGAAATCCGCGCTGTTGCTCTTCGACAGGATGACGGCCTTGGAGGTCGAGGAGGTCGCCCCGCCCATGCCGTCGATCTGCTTGGCGTAGGGGTCCGGACTGCCGATGACACGCAGCAGCAGCTTGTCGCGCGCCTCGCCCGGAACCTGCGCGGCCTCTGGCAAGTCCTGCAGCCGGAAGAAGACGCCCTTGCTGGTGCCGCCGCGCATATAGGTGGCGGGAACGCGGATCTGGGGTGCGTGCGGCATGTCAGGCGGCCTCTTCCTGTTCGAGGAAATCCTGGGCGAAGCGCTGCAGCACGCCGCCGGCCTCGTAGATGCGCAGCTCCTCCTGCGTATCCAGGCGGCAGATGACCGGAACCTCGAGTGTCTCGCCCTCGCGGCGATGGATGTGCAGCGTCAGCGTCGCGCCGGGGGAGGGCGTGCCCACCACATCGAAGGTCTCGCTGCCGTCGATGCCCATCGTCTTGCGCGTAGTGCCTTCCTGGAACTGCAGCGGCATGACGCCCATGCCGACCAGGTTGGTGCGGTGGATGCGCTCGAAGCCTTCCGCGACGATGGCCTCTACGCCGGCCAGGCGCACGCCCTTGGCCGCCCAGTCGCGCGAGGAGCCCTGGCCGTAGTCGGCGCCGGCGATGACAATCAAGGCCTGCTTGCGCTCCTGGTAGGCCTCGATGGCTTCCCACATGCGCACGACCTTGCCGTCCGGCTCGAGTCGGGTCAGCGAGCCCTGCTTCACCTCGCCGTCGACCACCGCCATCTCGTTGATGAGCTTCGGGTTGGCGAGCGTGGCGCGCTGGGCCGTCAAATGGTCACCGCGGTGGGTAGCGTAGGAGTTGAAGTCCTCCTCGGGCAGGCCCATCTTCGCCAAGTATTCGCCGGCCGCGCTGTCCGCCATGATAGCGTTGGAGGGCGACAGGTGGTCGGTGGTGATGTTGTCGCCGAGCACGGCCAGCGCGCGCATGCCCTTGAGCGAGGGCGCGGTCGCGAGCGCGCCTTCCCAGTAGGGTGGGCGGCGGATGTAGGTGCTTTGCGCGCGCCAGTCGTAGAGCGGGCTGATCTTGTCGTCGTCGAGGATTTTGAAGCTGAACATCGGGTCGTAGACCGAGCGGAAATGCTCCGGCTTCACCGCGCTGGCCACCGTTGCGTCGATTTCCTCGTCACTGGGCCACAGATCCTTAAGGGTGACTGCATTGCCATCCTTGTCGTAGCCGAGCACATCCTTCTCGATATCGAAGCGCGTCGTGCCGGCGATGGCGTAGGCGACCACCAGCGGCGGCGAGGCCAGGAAGGCCTGCTTGGCATAAGGGTGGATACGGCCGTCGAAGTTGCGGTTGCCGGAGAGCACGGCCACCGAATACAGATCGCGGTCGATGATCTCCTGCTGGATCTTCGGGTCGAGCGCGCCGCTCATGCCGTTGCAGGTGGTGCAGGCGAAGGCGACGATGCCGAAGCCGAGCCGGTTGAGCTCGTCCTGCAACCCGCACTCCTCCATGTAGAGCTTCACGGCCTTGGAGCCCGGTGCGAAGGAACTCTTCACCCAGGGCTTGCGGGTCAGCCCGCGCTGGTTGGCGTTGCGCGCCAGCAGGCCCGCGGCGATGACGTTGCGCGGGTTCGAGGTATTCGTGCAGCTGGTAATGGCGGCGATGATGACTGCGCCGTCCGGCATGCTGCCGTCCTCGGGCAGCTCGACCTTGCCGGAAATGCCGGCCTTGGCGAGGTCAGCGGTCGACACGCGCGCGTGGGGGCGCGACGGGCCGGCCAGGTTGCGCGTGACGCTGGACAGATCGAAGCGCAGCACGCGCTCGTACTCGGCGGTCTTCAGATCGTCGGCCCACAGGCCGGTGTGCCTGGCGTAGCGCTCGACCAGATCGACCTGCTCCGGGGTGCGGCCGGTGAGCTTGAGATAGTCGATGGTCTGCTCGTCGATGTAGAACATCGCGGCAGTGGCGCCGTATTCCGGCGTCATGTTCGAGATAGTGGCGCGGTCGCCCAGCGACAGCGCCGAAGCGCCCTCGCCGAAGAACTCGAGATAGGCTGAGACGACCTTTTCGTTACGCAGGAATTCGGTCAGCGCCAGCACGATGTCGGTGCTCGTCATGCCCGGCGCCGGCTTGCCGGTGAGCTCGACGCCGATGATGTCGGGCAGGCGCATGTAGGAGGCGCGGCCGAGCATGACGCTCTCCGCCTCCAGGCCACCGACGCCGACCGCGATGACGCCGAGCGCGTCGACGTGCGGCGTATGGCTATCGGTGCCGACCAGCGTGTCCGGGTAGGCGACGCCGTCGACGGCGTGCACCACTGGCGACATCCGCTCCAGATTGATCTGATGCATGATGCCGTTGCCGGGCGGCACCACATCGATGTTCTCGAAGGCTTGCTTCGTCCAGTCGATGAAGTGGAAGCGATCCTCGTTGCGGCGGTCCTCGATGGCGCGGTTCTTCTCGAAGGCGTCTTCCTCGAAGCCGGCGTGCTCGACGGCCAGCGAGTGGTCGACGATGAGCTGCGTCGGCACCACCGGGTTCACCTTGGCCGGGTCGCCGCCGCGCTCGGCGATGGCGTCGCGCAGGCCGGCAAGATCGACGAGCGCGGTCTGGCCGAGGATGTCATGGCAGACCACGCGTGCCGGATACCAGGGGAAATCGAGATCGCGCCGGCGCTCGATGAGCTGCTTCAGCGCATCGGTGAGCATGGCCGGGTCGCAGCGGCGGACGAGATTCTCCGCAAGCACGCGCGAGGTGTAGGGCAGGCCGTCATAGGCACCCGGCTGAATCGCATCCACCGCGGCGCGTACATCGAAGTAGTCGAGCTCGGTGCCGGGCAGGGGCTTGCGGTATTCGGTGTTCATGACCATGAGTGTTCCGTTCTTCAATGAATGCCGTGCTGACCTCTGTGGTCAGCTCGGCGGCTTGCGGCCATGGCCGCAGCGTCGTGAATGGGCCCATGCACGGCTAGCGGGCCGCGCAGCTTCGCGACCGCAGTGGTGAGGCGGCGCAATGGGAGCGTAATCTTGCCACTAAAGCGCCTTGTCGCGGTAACTCGCGCAGGCCGTTGCTCGTGGCTTCAGCCCCGGGCTGCCGCGACTTTCGCTGCGAAACGCAGCCACCACCTCTGCGGATATTGGCCCGTTGGCCACCCCGCAGCCTGCCGGTGCGCGCCGCAGCGACGGTGTCGCCGATCGACTGTTCAGCGCCGGCGCGGACGCATCTGATAAGAGGCACGACTGCGCGCGACGACCTCGCCATGGGCATCGGTCAGCGCGCCATCCAGTTCGAAGTCGGCCTTGCCGGTGGCGAGCGTTTCTTCCTCGATGCGGCGGGCTTCCTCCGCATCGAGCGTGAACTCGACGCTTACGTCGGTCTTCGCTGCGCGCTCGAAGCGCATGTCGAGCTCGGTGACAATCGGAATGAAGCGTTGCATCCCGAAGGTGGCCAACATCAGCGGCCCACCCGGAAACTCCGCTAGTGTGAACAACGCGCCGGCATACATCGTCCCGATGTGATTGACGTTGCCGCGCAGCGGCATGCGGCACACGACGCGTCCGGGCTCAAGGTGCTCTACGCGCGCACCGCTGCGGCGCACGAAGGGAATAACGAAGCGCGACAAGTGCTTCAGCGCAAGCGGTTGCAGCCGTTCGTCCACGACGCGTTCGATCTCGGCTACAGGCAACCCCCAATCCGCTGCGCGTGATGCCGCTCCCCGCATTGTTGCCTGCAAGATGTTGCGTCTCGCCATTTTTTTTTCTCCATCCGCGTAAGAAAGGCCGCTAGTGTGACGGCACGAGCGTGGATCCGTCTGCTTCACCACCCACTTGCTGATGTGTGAAGTACGCACGAATGCGTAGCGAAGGCCGCGAGCAACCCAGCAAGCACATTCGGCACGCTTGCTGGAAAAGGGGCGCTGCTTGGAGACGCTTCCTTAGCGCGTCTTGTCCCCCCGAACGCGCTTTGGAAGCCAGCGCTGCCGCTGCTTGCGCGGCGGTAGCAAGCGCGTATGCGCGACATCGCCCCGGGCGACACGGCCGATGGCTACCCGTGTGACGATCGGGCCCGTCAGCTCGAAGACGATGGTGGCCAGAATCACGGTGTTGAGGATCGCGGCGCTGTCGGGTAGTCGCTCGGCAGCCACCAGCGCGAGCCCTAGCGCGACGCCAGCCTGCGGCAGCAGGGCGGCGCCGAACCATCCGGCCTCGCGCCCCGTCAATCCCGCACGCATTCCGCCGAGCCACCCACCGGCGATCTTGCCCAGTGTCCTGAGCGCGATGTAGGCCACACCAATGAGACCAGTCTGACCCAGAGCGTCGAAGGCGAAGGAAGCGCCCGCCAGTAGGAAGAAGATGACAAGAAATGGCTGTTCGATGTTCTCGATTTCGCTGAATGGCCGCTCATGGTGCGATGCTAGATTAGCGATCAGGCAGCCGGCGACCATGGCGGCGAGTATTTGCGAGACCCCGAGCGCGTCAGCGGCGCCGGCGATAATCAGCACAACCGCGATGGCTTCCTCGAGAGTCGGAGTCCCGGAGCGAATGCGACCGGTCAGAAGGGCCATCGGCAGGCCGACCACGGTGCCGAGGATGAGCGCGCCACCGATCTCGTACACGGTGACCAGCATGGGCGCATCCCCGGCCTGTAAGCCCGCCGTCGCACTCATCGCCAGGCTGAAAGCCGTGAGCGCGACGACGTCGTCGACCGCGACTACACCGATCAGCAACCGGGAGAAGCGGCCCGGCGAACCCATCTCGCGGATGACTGCGACGGTTGCGGCTGGCGCTGTGGCAGTCCCGATGCCCGCCAGCGCAAGGCTGATCGTCCTGTCGAAGCCAAGCAAGAGCAGACCGCCGGCCAGTAGGGCGAAGGTGACAGCCGCCTGGATCACAGCGATGACGACGATGGAGGGCCCGATATCGCGCAGGCGCTCACGCGTGAACTCCCCGCCAATCAAGAAACCGATCATCACCAGAGCGATGCTCGAGACGATGGGGAACCAAGCCTCGCGCGCTGGAGGCAGCAGGTCGAGTCCGGCCGGGCCGACGGCGACCCCCATGCAGAGCAGGATAGTGACGCCGGGAAGAGGCGTGCGTCTACCGAGGCTCTCGGCCGCAAGGCCGGCCAGCAGCATGCCGCCGAGCGCCAAATGTGCAAGGGCGCTCGCGGAAAGCTCGGGGCTCATCATCCCACCACATCCCTCGAATACCTGATTGCGCAGGCTAAGCCATGCGGAGCGCGCCGGCACGCTGCCGGTGCGGCAAAGCGTACGCGGCGACTACGGAAGGGATCTGGTAGCAAGGGCGGGGCTCGAACCCGCGACCTCGGCATTATGAGTGCCGCGCTCTAACCGGCTGAGCTACCTTGCCAGAGGGCGCGAGAGTCTAGCCAAAAAAGCGTCTGCCCGCTAGTCGTCGCGCGACTGCACACACGCACGCGGTGTGGCAATTTCGTAGGGGCTAAAGGGGACACTGTCAGAATTCTCCTACATCGCGCCATTACTACGGGCGTTATCGTGCCTTTACGAAGGTCCATTCGCGAATGAACGTTTAGTCTCCAAAGCCTGTGATCCCGAACAATCTGATTTACATCGTCATGGATAGCTGCCGCTTCGACAGCTGGCAGCGTGCGCGCACCCCGAACATGGACCGCATCGGGGCGGGGGCGCGGCGATACTCCTATGCGTCCTGGACGTCGCCGTCGCACTACACCTATCTGATGGGGATGATCCCGCACGCCTCGCCGCAAGGCGTCTTTGCGTCCGAGGTCTACAAGAAGGATTTCGCACTGTGGGTGGATCGCACCGGGATTGAGGGGCTGTCCTTCAAGAGCTTCGTGCCGCAGCTGTCGCTGCCGAATGTCTTGCAGGAGGAGGGCTATCGGACGGTCGCCCGCGTGTCGTTGCCGGTGCTGAACCCGCAAACCCATCTCAATCGTCATTTCGACGATTACAAGCTGATGGACGACCACAACGATTTCGGCGGCATGGTCAAGGAGATGGGCTTCGATGAGGATGAGCCCTCCTTCTACTTCTGCAATCTCGGCGAGACGCACTATCCGTACATGCTGGACGGCGACAGCCTTCCGCATATCTCGGGCGTTCACGGGGTCTTCAAGCGCATGGACGACGATATGGGTGCCCAGGCGGACGACCGCTTCTTCGACGAGGAGCAGATGCACGATCTGCACGCTCAGCAGGTCAAGACGGTGGAGCACGTGGACAACCTGCTGGACGAGCTAATCAGCAAGGCGCCAGTGAATACTCATTTCATCATCACGGCCGACCACGGTGAGTGCTTTGGCGAGGGCGGCTACTTCGGCCACGGGCCGATCAATCATGAGAAGGTCATGGAGGTCCCCTTCCTCGAAGGGAAGAAGCGCTAGCGTCTTTCGATGCGAGCTTCCGGGGCGTTAGGGGACAATACGAGCCCGCCAAGAGCGGGGGAGAGGATGGAGCTATGACGCAGCGCAGCGCGTTCGACGTCATCACACTGAGCCCGGCCACCTGGTCGCATCCTGGCGTGGCCGTTTCGGCTGCTCGCGCCGGTGGCGTTGGTGTTATTGACCTGGAATTCAGCACGGATCCGGCCCTGGCGGCTGCGCATTTCGCGCGGCTGGTCGCCGAGAGCGCCCACGGCGAGATCGGTCTCCGGGTGGTTCCGGAAACAGAAGAGCTGGCGGTGGAGATCATCGCCGCGGCGCCGGCCGAGCGCCCGCTGGTGCTGATCGCCGGTGGCCCGGGCCCCGCCGCGATCAAGCTCGCGCGCGCGTTGCGCAAGGCGCGCGGCAAGGCGAACGAAGGTGACCGACTCTATCTGGAAGTCACCGACGCGGATACGAAGCTGGGCCAGTTGAAGCCCGACGGCATCATCGCGAAGGGCTTCGAGGCCCCGGGTTGGGGAGGTGAGGATTCGAGCTACGTGCTGGCGCAGAAGTGGCTGGCGCGGACGCAGCTGCCGCTGCTCGTGCGCGGCGGAGTAGGCCAGCATGCCGCGGCTGCGCTGCGCGCTGCCGGGGCGGCGGGTGTGGTGCTCGACGATCAGGTGTTGCTCTGTGACGAAACGCCTTTGCCGTCCGAACTCAAGGCCGAGCTGGCGCGACTGAACGGCTCGGAGACGCGCAGCCTGGGTGAACTCCTTGGCGCGCCATGCCGCGTATATGCGCGACCGGGTAGCGAGGCGCTGGAAACAGCGCAGAACATGCTTCGAGAGGCAGAGGCCGCGAAGGTTGCGCCCGAGGATTGGCGCGCGCGGCTGATGCCCCATGTTGGTTGGGGTGAGGGACAGCTTCGCCCCGTCGGGCAGGGTGTCGGCGTCGGCGCCGCCATGGGGCAGAAGCGCGTGGCCCGTGTCATCAAGGCCATCCGCAAGCAGAGCTTTTCCTCCCTGCGCATCGCCGCGCAGCAGCGGCATTTGGCCGAGGGCGCGCCGCTGGCGGCCTCGCACGGCACGCGTTACCCGCTGGTGCAGGGGCCGATGACGCGTGTTTCGGATCACGCGCAGTTCGCGGCTGACGTCGCCGAAGCGGGTGCGTTGCCCTTCCTGGCGCTGGCGCTGATGCGTGGCGAGCAGGTGGATGAGCTGCTCGCCGAGACGGCCGCCAAGGCGGGCGACCGCGCCTGGGGCGTGGGCATGCTCGGCTTCGTGCCGCAGGCTTTGCGCGACGAGCAGTGCGAGGCCATCTGGAAGCACAAGCCGCCTTTTGCGTTGATCGCGGGCGGCCGTCCGGACCAGGCGCAGCAGTTCGAATCGCGTGGCATCCCAGCCTATATCCACGTGCCGGCGCCGCAGCTGCTCAAGATGTACTACGAGCAGGGTGCGCGGCGCTTCGTTTTCGAAGGCCGCGAATGCGGCGGGCATATCGGGCCCATCGCCAGTTTCCCGCTGTGGGAGCAGATGATCGCGGCGCTGCTGGACGCGGTGGACGAGAAGAGCGCGCCGGAAGTACACGTGCTCTTTGCCGGCGGCATCTCGGATGATGTCTCCGGCGCCATGCTGGCTGCGCTGACCGCGCCGCTGGCCGAGCGCGGCATTCGCGTCGGCGGGCTGATGGGCACGGCCTATCTGTTCACCAAGGAAATCGTTTCCAGCGGCGCCATCGTGCAGGGCTATCAGGACGAGGCGCTGGCCTGCCGGCACACGACCAGCCTGGAAACCGGCCCTGGGCATGCCACGCGCTGCGTGGATACCGCCTTCGCCCGCGAGTTCTTCGACAAGCGGCGCGAGCTGCTCGCGGCCGGGCAGCCCGCCGAGGAGATCCGCGACACGCTGGAGGACATGAATCTGGGCCGGCTGCGGCTGGCTTCGAAGGGCCGCACGCGCAACGATGCTGGCGAGATCATCACGATCGACGCCGAGCAGCAGAAGCGCGACGGCATGTACATGATCGGCCAGGTTGCGACTATGCGCGATCAGGTCGTGAGTTGCGCCGAATTACACGAGAATGTGTCGGCACACGGCACGCAGCGCCTGCTCGACCTCGAGTCCGACGTCGAGGCCCGCCGCGAGGCTGCTTCGCCATCGGATGTGGCGGTGGTCGGCATCGGCACGGTGCTGCCCGGTGCCGGCGATGCCGACAGCTTCTGGCACAACGTGGTGGAGAAGGTCAGCATCATTCGGGAGGTGCCGCGCGAGCGCTGGGACTGGCGGCTGTACTTCGACCCGGACATGAATGCGCGCGACAAGGTGTATTCGAAGTGGGGCGGCTTCCTCGACGAAATCACCTTCGATCCGCTGCGTTTCGGCATCCCGCCGCGTTCGATGAAATCCATCGACCCGATGCAGCTGCTGTCGCTGGAGTGCACGGCACGTGCGCTCGACGACGCCGGTTTCGATGACGATTTCGACCGCGAGAACACCTCGGTCATCCTCGGTGCCGGCGGCGGTGTTGGTGACCTGGGCATGCAGTACGGCGTGCGTGCGGAGCTTCCGCGCTTCGTCGAGATTCCGGACGACGGCGCCTGGGAGCGCCTGCCGGAGTGGACCAACGAATCCTTCGCCGGTGTGCTGCAGAACGTGGCGGCCGGTCGCGTCGCCAACCGCATGGACTTCGGCGGCCTCAACTTCACCGTGGACGCGGCCTGTGGTTCGTCGCTGGCGGCGGTGACGCTGGCCACCCAGGAGCTGGAGGCGGGGCGTTCGAGCATCGCCATCGCGGGTGGTGTCGATACCGTGCAGGGGCCGCACGGCTTCCTCTGTTTTTCGAAGACGCAGGCGCTCTCGCCCAAGGGCATACCGCGGACCTTCGACAAGAATGCGGACGGCATCGCCATCTCCGAGGGCGTGGCCCTGGTCGTCCTCAAGCGCCTGGCGGACGCCGAGGCGGATGGCGACCGAATCTACGCCGTGATCAAGGGTGCGGCCGGTTCTTCCGACGGCAAGGCGCTGGGTATGACGGCGCCGCGTCCCGAGGGGCAGATACGCGCATTGGACCGTGTCTACCGCAAGGCCGGATTCGGCCAGGAGACGGTGGAGCTGGTCGAGGCGCACGGCACGGGTACGGCCGTCGGCGATCGCGCCGAGGCCGAGACCATCACGCGCAGCTGGCGCGATAGCGGTGCACCGGCCAAGAGCGTCGCGCTGGGCTCGATCAAGACGATTCTCGGCCACACCAAGTGCGCGGCCGGTGTCAGCGGCCTCATCAAGGTAGCGCTGTCATTGCATCATCGTGTGCTGCCGGCGCATGTCGGTGTGGAAGATCCCATCGACGTCATCGCGGCCGACGACTCGCCGGCCTATCTGCTTGACGAGCCGCGGCCCTGGCTGCGCAGCGCGGATCATCCGCGGCGCGGTGCGGTCTCGGCTTTCGGCTTCGGCGGTACGAACTTCCACGCCGTGCTCGAGGAATACCGCGGCGGCTACGCCGTGGCCGAGCCGGTGGGCGCGCGTCGCTGGCCCTGGGAACTCTTCGTCTTCCGCGCCGCTGATGCAGCGGCCCTGCAGGCCCAGGTCGAGAAGCTGGGCACGGCGCTGGCCGCCGGCGATGCGCTCGGCATCGCCGAGATCGCACACACGCTGGCCGCCGAGGCCGAACAGGTGCCGGAGGCTTCCTGCGTGGCGGCCTTCGCTGCGGACAGCCATGACACGCTGCGCAAGCAGGTCGAAGCGCTGCGCGCGCATCTGGCCGAGAACAAGGCATTGCCACCGGGCGTGCGCTGTAATCTGCAGCGCCGCACCCGCCAGCGGGTAGGGCTGCTGTTCCCCGGCCAAGGCGCGCAGTCGGTTGGCATGGGGCGCGAAGTTGCGCTCTACCGCGGCGAGCTGCGTGAGGCGCTGGAGTATGCCGACGCCGTGCTGGGCGGCAGCCTGCATGCACCCTTGTCGAGCCTGATGTGGCCCGAGGCTGCCTTCAACGATGCCGCGCGCGAAGCGCAGCAGCAGGCCATCACCAATACCCGGCACGCGCAACCCGCCATCGGCGCGCTGTCGCTGGGTTATCTGGACTTGTTGCGACGGCTGGGTATCGCGCCGGATGCGGTTGCCGGCCACAGCTATGGCGAGTACACCGCGCTGCACGCCGCCGGCGTTATTGATCGCGACGCCTTCCTGCGGCTTTCGGCGGCGCGTGGCGCAGCCATGGCCGATGCGGCCGGCGACAACGCGGGCGCGATGGCGGCCGTGCAGGCCTCGCGCGAGCAGGTCGACGCGCTGCTGGCCGACGCCGGCCGTGTCTGGGTGGCGAATCACAACGCTCCGGAGCAGGTTGTCATCTCCGGCGAAGCCGATGCCGTGGATGCGGTGATCGAGAAGGCCAAGCAGCAGCAGCTTCGTGCGACAAGGTTGCCGGTCTCCGGTGCCTTCCATACCGAGCTCGTCGCGGCCGCACAGGCGCCGCTCAGCGCGGCCATCGACGCCACCCACTTCAGCGCCCCGCAGTGCAAGCTCTACGGCAATCACGGCAGCGCGCACTCGCAGGATCCGGCGGCGATCGTCGAGCAGCTCAAGGGCCATCTGCTGGCGCCGGTCGAATTCGTCAGCGAGCTGCAGGCGATGGCCGATGACGGCATCGACTGCTTCATCGAATGTGGCCCCAAGGCCATCTGCGCCGGCATGGCCGGCGCGACGCTGGCCGAGCAGGATGTCGCCGTGGTGAGCCTCGACGGGCAGGGCGGCGGTTTGCGCGGTCTGCTCAACGCCGTTGGCGATCTGCTTTGCGCCGGCGTCGACGTGCCGGTTACGCGCTTGATGGCTGACCGCGGTATCGCCCGGCATTCGCTGGCGGCACTGGCCGGCCTGCTCAAGCCGGCCGAGGTGCCCGCCACGGCCTTCTATCTCTCTGGTGGTTGTGCGCGGCCGAAGGACGATCCCGAGCGTCGCGCGGGCAGCGAGCCGCCGCTGACGCTGGAGCGCCAGCAGGCGGTGCGCGAACGCGCCAAGGCCGCCGCGGCGACGCCGGCAGCGCCTGCAGCCGCGGCCGCAGGCGAGCCGCAGGCTCCCGCAGCACGGCCCCAGGCACCGGCGATGCCAGCGACCCCGACCGCGGCCGATGCCTCCGGCTTCGGGCAGGAAGCGCTGGCTGCCTATCAGCAGACGATGCAGCAGTTCCTGCAGTTGCAGGAGCAGGTCATGAGCCGCGTGCTCGGCGGCCAGCCCGCGCAGCCCGCTGCCGGTCAACCCGCCATGCCGGCGCAGACGGTCGCCGCCGCGGCCGCGCCGCAGGCGGCGGTGCCAGAGGCTGCGCCGCAGCCGGCAGTGCAAGCGCCGCCGGTCGCGGAAAGCCCCGTGGCGCCGGCACCGAGTGCGCCGGCCGAGCCGGCTTTCGACGCCAAGGCCGCCTTGCTGGCCCTGGTCGCCGACCGTACTGGCTACCCCGAAGACATGATCGGCCTCGATGCCGATCTGGAAGCCGATCTCGGCATTGATTCGATCAAGCGGGTTGAGATCGTCGGCGCTTTCGCCAAGGAAGCACCGACCGCTATTGCCGGGGCCATGCAGGCGGATATGGAGCGCTATACCAGTGCGCGTTCGCTGACGGCGCTGCTGGCGCAGCTGCCCGAAGTGGCGAGTTCCCCGTCGGGCGCGGCTGCCCCGGCAGCAGCTCCGTCGGCGCCCAGCTTTGACGCCAAGGCGGCACTGCTGGCACTGATGGCGGATCGCACCGGCTATCCGGAAGACATGATCGGCCTCGACGCGGATCTGGAAGCCGATCTGGGCATTGACTCGATCAAGCGGGTCGAAATTGTCGGCGCCTTCGCCAAGGAAGCACCGGCCGCCATTGCGGACGCCATGCAGGCGGATATGGAGCGCTTCACCAGCGCGCGTTCGCTGACGGCGCTGCTGGCCGAACTGCCGGAGGTCGCGAGTGCTCCGGCAGCGACCGCGAGCGCGGCGACAGCAGCGGCCGCGGCCACGTCGAGCGACTTCGACGCCAAGTCCGTGCTGCTGGCGCTGGTGGCTGATCGCACCGGCTATCCGGAAGACATGATCGGTCTCGACGCGGATCTGGAAGCCGATCTGGGCATCGATTCGATCAAGCGGGTCGAGATCGTAGGCGCCTTCGCCAAGGAAGCGCCCACGCGCATGGCCGAAGCCATGCAGGCGGACATGGAGCGCTTCACTGCTGCGCGCTCGCTGACGGCGCTGCTCGACGAGCTGGCGGCGGCCGGCGCCGGTGCGGCGCCGGAGGGCGCTGCTGCGCAACCGGCGGCTACCACGGCGCCTGAAGCGACCCCAGCGCAAACCGAGGCTGGCAGCGACGGTGTCGCGCGCTATGTCATTCGCCCGCGCCAGATCGCGCCGGTGCAGGATGGCGTGACGCTGAGCGGCAATCTGCTCATCCTCGGCGAGGCCGAAGGCGGGCCGAATGTGCTGGCGTTGCGGGCACGCGCCGAGACAGCTGGCCTGACCGTCGTCGTCATAGACGCTGAAGACGAGGCGGGCATCGCCGAAGGGCTGGCCGTCCTTGATGGCCCAATCGCGGGCGTCGCGTTGCTGCACGGTTTGCAGCCGGCCCCGGCCGAGGGGATGGACGCGCAGCTGGATGCCGGACGTCACGCGGTGGGCGCCGCCTTTGCCTGCCTGCGCGCCTTCGGTGAGCGCGTCGCCGGCCTGCGGCTGGTCGCCGCCACGCGGCTGGGGGGCACGCTGGGGCGCGACGCCGTATCCGATGGCGCGCCGGTTGCCGGCGGTATCGTCGGCCTGCTGAACTGTGCGCGTCAGGAGTTCCCGGATGCGCATCTGCGTCCGGTCGATTTCAATGGCCAGACGCCCGAGAGCATTGCCAATCTGCTCATCACCGAGCTGGGCAGCACGGAGCAACTCCCCGAGGTCGGCTACGTCGGCGATGCGCGCTATACCTCCGCAACCGTGGCCGAGCCGCTGCAGGACACGCGCTTCGCGCCGCATCTGGAGCCACAGGGCGATTGGGTCGTGCTGGCAACCGGTGGTGCGCGCGGTATCACGGCGAGTATCCTGCAGTCGCTGGCCCTGCCGGGCATGACGATGGTGCTGGCAGGCCGCAGCGCCCGACCGGAACCCGAGTCGCCCGAGCTGGCGGCTGCCGGTGACGAGGCCGCGCTCAAGAAGTTGCTGCTGCAGCAGGCGCGCGCGGCCGGCGATATGCCGAAGCCGGCCGAGATTGACCGTGCCGTGGCGCGTGTTCTGGCCAATCGCGAGATCCGCTCCGCGCTGGAGGGGCTGGAGGCCGCCGGCGTCACCGTCGACTATCGCGCCATCGATGTTCGCGACGGCGAAGCGGTGCAGGCGCTGGTCGACGATGTTCATCAGCGCTACGGGCGTCTCGACGCCGTGCTGCACGGCGCCGGCATCATCGAAGACAAGCTGCTGGTCGACAAGACGCCGGAATCCTTCGAGCGCGTTTTCTCGACCAAGGTCGATTCGGCCGTCGCGCTGGCGAAGGCGCTGCATCCCGAGTCCTTGAAGCTGCTGGTCTTCTTCACTTCGGTGGCCGGTCGCTACGGCAACCGCGGGCAGTCCGACTACGCGGCCGCCAACGAGGCCCTCAATCGCCTCGCCTGGCAGCTCTCGCGCCGCTGGAAGCAGACGCGGGTCGTGTCTCTGAACTGGGGGCCGTGGGATGCCGGCATGGCGACCGAGGCCGTCAAGCAGGCATTCCGCAGCCGCGGGGTGATCCCGATCCCATTGGATGCCGGCTGCAAGTACTTCCTGCAGGAGATCAGCTACGGGCCACGGCACGAGGTCGAGGTCGTGGTCGGCGAGGGGCCCTGGAACGCTGCGGAAGGCGGCGTGCCGGCCGATGCGCGGCCGGCGCCGGGTTCGGCGCTGCTGCGCGGCGAGCTGCGCATGGGCAGCGGCGGTGCGCTGGAGCTGGAACAGACTGTCAGCCTGGAGAGCGACCCCTGGCTGGTCGATCATCAGCTCGACGGCATCGCCGTGGTGCCGGCCACCGCTGCAGCCGAATGGCTGGCCGCCGTGGCCGAGGCCGGCTGGCCTGGCTGGCAGTTGCACGAGTTGCGCGATCTGCGTGTGCTGTCCGGCATCCGACTGGATGACAACCAGCCCAAGCGCATTCTGCTGCGCGCCCGGGCTTCCAGTCACTCCGATGCCGGCGGGCAGATCGTCAAGCTCGAGATCCTGGATCCCGAGAACAAGAATCGCGCCTGCTACCGCGCCAATGCGCACATCGTCGAGCGCCTGCCGGAGCCGCCCGAGCTGCCAGCGGACATTGCGGCGCTGGGTGCCGATGCGCAGGCCAAGCCGGCCGGCGAGGCATACGCCGACTGGCTCTTCCACGGCCCGCGCTTCCAGCGCATGCAGGGCGAGCTGCAGCTGTCCCCGCAGGGGGTCGATGCAACGCTTGTTGCGAGCCACCCGGAGGAGTTCGGTCTGCCGGGATCGGGCTGGATTCTTGATCCGGCGCTGCTCGACTGCCTGCCGCAGTTGGCCTGGGTGTGGTCGCGGCACTGCCACGACACCTCGGCGCTGCCCACCGGTGTCGGCAGCATCCGCCGCTTCGCGGGTGCGTTGCCGGGCGAGGGGCTGCGCGTGATCTGGCGGGCGCGGGATGACAGCAGCGCCGAGTACACGCACTACGACGCCTGGGTCGTGGATGGTGGTGGACGGGTCCGGCTGGTCTTCGAGAACGCCGAGAGCAATGCCTCGAAGGCGCTGAATCGGTTGGCTGGCGCCTGACGCGATGAATCAGATCTCTGCCGACATCGCGATTGTCGGCGTCTCCGGCTGTTATGCCGGCGCCGCCGACGTGCGTACCTTCTGGCAGAACATTGTCGACAAGGTCGATGCCGTCGGCCCTGCCGATGCGGAATGGACGGGGCCCTATCTGGACCCGGATAGCAGCGAAAACGACCGGATCTATACCAATCAGGGCGGCTTCCTGCGCGATCTCGCGGAGTTCAATCCAGCCGAGTTCGGCATCATGCCGTCCTCGGTGGACGGCGGCGAGCCGGACCACTATCTGGCGCTGAAGCTCGCGCGCGACGCGCTGACGGATGCCGGTTATTCCCGTGGCGGTTACGACCCGGAGCGGGCCGGCGTCATCCTCGGCCGCGGCACTTACGTCAACCGCGGCTATTCCACGGTCATGCAGCACGGCATGGTCGTGGATCAGACCCTGGAAGCGCTGCGTGCTGCGCGCCCGGATATCGGCGAGGAGGAGCTGGCCACGGTGCGCAAGGCGCTGAAGGCGCAGCTGCCGGCCTTCAACGCCGAGATGGCGCCGGGCGTGGTGCCCAATGTCACCACCGGCATGATTGCCAATCGCCTCGATCTCATGGGGCCGAACTACATCATCGACGCCGCCTGCGCCTCCTCGCTGATCGCAGTGGAACTGGCGGCACGCGAGCTGCACTCGGGCCGCTGCGATGTGCTGCTGGCTGGTGGCGTGCAGGCGCACACGCCGCCGCAGCTCTTCATGATCTTCTGCCAGATCAACGCCCTGTCGCGCGGCAAGATCCGGCCCTTCTCCAGCGCGGCCGGCGGCACCCTGCTCGGCGAGGGCGCCGGCATGCTCGTGCTCAAGCGCCTGGCCGACGCCGAGGCCGATGGCGACCGCATCTACGCCGTGATCAAGGGCCTGGGCACAGCAAGCGACGGCCGCGCCAAGGGGCTGCTGGCGCCGCGCTTCGAAGGCGAGGTGCTGGCCCTGAAGCGCGCCTACGAAGCCTCCGGCGTCGATCCGAAGAGCGTCGGGCTGATCGAGGCGCACGGCACCGGCATTCCGCTGGGTGATCAGACCGAAATTGCCTCGCTGGGCGAGATCTTCGGCGCCCGCAGCGGCCACGCGCCGCGCATTGCGCTGGGCTCGGTCAAGTCGATGATCTCGCACTGCATTCCGGCGGCGGGCAGCGCCGCACTCATCAAGTCCGCGCTGGCGCTGCATCACAAGGTGTTGCCGCCGACGCTCTGCGACGAGGTGCACCCGGATCTGGGGCTGGAAGCCACGCCCTTCTACGTCAACAACGAGACGCGGCCCTGGGTGCACGGTCTGAGCACGCCCCGGCGTGCCGGCGTCAACGCCTTCGGCTTCGGCGGCATCAATGCCCACGCCGTGCTCGAGGAATACCGACCGAGCGCCAGGCCGGGTCAGGTCGCGGTGCCGGCGCCGGCGCAGTGGCATGGCGTATCGCCGGAGCTGCTGCTCTTCGCCGCTGCCGACAGCGAAGCACTCATCGCGCAGATCGACGCCGTCGTGACGCGCCTGCAGGGCGAGCCGCAACCCGTGCTCGGCGGGCTGGCACGCACGCTGGCCGCGCAGGCCGAGGCGGCCGCTGCCGAACACGGCGCCGACGCGCAGCGACTGGCCCTGACTGCCACAGATAACGCGGATGCGATCAAGCAGCTCGGCAAGGCCCGCGAGCGGCTGAGCGAGGGCAAGGCCAGCTTCCGCACGCGCGGTGGCCTCTGCGCCGGCAGCGGCGCCATGCCGGGCAAGCTGGCCTTCGTCTTTCCCGGCGAGGGGGCGCAGTATGCCGGCATGCTGGGCGATCTGGCGGTGGCCTATCCGCAGGTGCGCGAGTGGCTGGATTTCCTCGACCGCACCTTCGGCGACAGTCGTGGCTACCGGCCCAGCGACGCCATTCTGCCGCCGCCGACGGGCCTCAGTTCCCAGCAGCGCGAGGCGCTGGGCAAGCTTCTCTACGACATGGATCTGGCCTCCGAATCGGTCTTCGCCGCCAGCCAGGCCCTGCACGGGCTGCTGCGTCAGGTCGGGGTGACGCCGGCCGTGATGCTCGGGCACTCCACCGGCGAGAACAGCGCGCTGGTGGCGTCGAACACGGTGCGCGCCGGCGACATGGAAGCCCTGGCCGGCATCTCGCACGAACTCAACGGCATCTATCGCGATCTGGAGGCCGCCGGCAGCATCCACAGCGGCAGCCTGCTGACCGTGGGGGCGCTGGAAGCCGAGGCACGCAGCAAGGCGCTCGGCGATCTGGGCGAGCGCCTGATTCTCGCCATGGACAATTGCCCCAATCAGGCTGTCTATTTCGGCGCGCCGGAGGATGTGGCGGCCGCGCACGAGCAGCTCAGCGCCGCCGGCGGCATCTGCTCGGAGTTGCCCTTCGGTCGCGCCTATCACACCAGCTGGTTCGAGCCCGTGGAGACCGCCTTCCGCGCCTTCTACCAGAAGCTGGACATGGGCCCGGGCGAGGTGCCGCTCTACAGCTGCAGCACCGCTGCCCCCTTCCCGGAGACGCCGGACGCGATCCGCGACACGGCCTGTGGACAGTGGTCGCGGCGCGTGCGCTTCG
Source organism: Algiphilus aromaticivorans DG1253 (assembly GCF_000733765.1). Lineage (NCBI taxonomy): Bacteria > Pseudomonadati > Pseudomonadota > Gammaproteobacteria > Nevskiales > Algiphilaceae > Algiphilus > Algiphilus aromaticivorans. Next base: position 1,143,062 of record NZ_JPOG01000001.1, read on the forward strand.
TCGAGACCGTCGAGCGCCTCTACGCCGACGGCGTGCGCGTCTTCGTAGAGGTCGGTCCCAGCGCCAATCTCAGCGCCTTTGTCGGCGATATCCTCAAGGGCCGCGAGGATGTCGCGGCCATCGCCACCAACAGCCGGCGCCAGCCGGACTGCAAGCAGCTGCACGGCGCGCTGGCGCAACTCTGGGCGCTGGGTTGCCCGATGCAGCCGAGCGGGCTCTTCGCGCACCGCGACCTGCCCGAGGAGACCATCGCGCTGCCGAAGGTGGACAAGAAGCCGCGCCTGTTCCTCAAGCTCAGCATTCCGGCCGTGCAGCTCAAGCCGGAGATGCTGCCGGCACTGCCTGCGGCCGCACCGGCGCCGCCTGCCACGATTGCCGAAGGCGCTTCGCCTGTCGAGGCGCCCGCCGCGGAAGCGGCCGTGCCGTCGTCGGCTCCCGCGCCGGCGCCAGAAGATCCACGCTCGGCCTGGGTGCGCAGCCATTTCGATCTGATGCAGCAGTTCCTGGCGACGCAGCAGCGTGTCCTGGCCGCGGCCGGCGGTGATGCCGCGCCAGCGCCGACCGCTCCTGACGCCGCTGCGGCCGACGGCTTTCCGCTGCTCGGCGAGGTCGTCGAGCGCGACGCAGACCGGCTGGTCATGCGTCGTGTCTTCGACCTCGACTCGGATGGCTTCCTGCGCGACCACTGCCTGGGCGAGCCGCCGTCGCCGGCCGACCCGAGCCTGCTGCCGATTCCGGTGATGCCCTTCACCTTCTCGATGGAAATCCTGGCCGAGGCCGCCGCCGAACTGGCCGGCGCGGGCGAGCGCTTCATCAGCATGGAGGCTGCGCGCGGGCATCGCTGGCTGGCGCTGGAGGACGGGACACTGCCGCTGCGCATCGTCGTCGAGCGCGAGGAAGTCGGTAGCGTCTACGGGCGTGTCTTCCTTGATCGGCCGGACAGCGCCGTGCCCGGCGGCATCCTGGTCTTCGAGGGGCGCGTGCGCTTCGCGGCGGCCCCCGATGTGGCGCCGGCGCCGATGACATGGCAGGGCAGCGCCGAGAAGGCGGCCGTTGCCAATCCCGAGGGTGCGCTCTATGCCCACGGCATGTTCCACGGCCCGCGGCTGCAGGGCGTCAAGCGGCTGCTGCGCTGGGCGCCCGAGGCCATCGAAGCCGAGCTGGAAGTGTTGCCCACGGCCGACTACTTCGCGCATACGCAGGCGCCGCGCTTCTGCTTCGACGCCGCGCTGCTGGACGCCGCCGGTCAGCTCGCCGGCTACTGGCTGAGCGAGAACTATGGCTGGCGGCACAACTGCTTCCCCTTCCGGGTCGGCGCCTTCCACGTCTATGCGCCGGCGCCGGTGGCCGGCACGCGCATCATCTGCCGCGCTGCCATCGGCATGACCGGCGAGCAGTCGCTGTCCGCGCAGTTCGATCTGATCCTGCCCGACGGCGAGCTCTACGCGCGCGCCGAAGCCTGGGAGGACCGCACCTTCGCCATTCCGCAGCGGCTCTTCGACTACCGGATGGCGCCAACCACGGGCTTTCTTTCGGAGCCGGCGCCGATGCCGGCGCCGGATGGCTGGGTGATGCGCCAGGTGCCGGCTTTCGAGGACGACTTCCTCGACGGCGGCGGCGGTATCTGGAAACAGATGCTGGCGCATCTGGCGCTGGGCCGCGACGAGCGCGCCAACTTCTATGCGCTGCCGGCCAAGGGCAGCCGACGCACGGAATGGCTGCTCGGTCGCATCGCTGCAAAGGAGTCCGCACGGCTCTGGATCGGTGAGCACTACGGGATCGAGCTGGCCAGCGCCGATATTGCGGTAGGGACCGACGAGCTGGGCGCGCCGCGGCTGTCCTGCCCGCAGCTCGGCGAGCGGCCCGCGCCGACGATCAGCATTGCCCACTCACAGGGGCATGCCGCGGCCTGCGCGGCGCCGCCCGGTATCGCCCCCGGCATCGATTACCAGCGAGCCGAGCGTGTGCGCATCGACGATGTTGCCGGCGGTGGCCTGAGCCGGACGGACCTGCAGGCAGCGGGCCGCGATGACGAGCACGCCATTCTGGCACTCTGGACGGCCAAGGAAGCTGCGGCCAAGGCGTTGCGCAGTGGTTTTCAGGGCCGTCCCGGCGACTGGCGCGTAACGCGTGCCACGCTCGACTCGGATGGCAACGGCAGCGTGGAGATCGCCTACAGCGGTCAGACGGTGCCAGTGCTGGTGGCGCGGGTCGCGCCCGAGGCCGGCATGGCGCTTGCTGCTGTTGCAGCCGGTGCCGCGGAAGCTTTGCAGAAGGCGGGTGCTGCCCGCTGATACCCGACACATACTCAGGCAGAAGATCCCACTGACATGACGCAGACATCGACGCTATTCATCGGCCTGGACGGTTGCACCTATACCGTGCTCGACCATCTCACCAGCGAGCAGTCCGGCGTGGGGGTCGTCATGCCCTTCATGAAGAAGCTGATGGAGGAGGGCACGCGCGCCAAGCTACGCAGCACGCCGAACCCGCTCACGCCGCCCGCGTGGACGACGATGCAGACCGGGCGCGGCCCGGGCGTGCACGGCGTCTTCGACTTCATCCGCTCCGAGGATCACGGCGGCGAGGTCTACTGGACGCTCTACGACAGCCGCGATATCGATGCCGAAAGCATCTGGCAGATTGCGTCCCGGCAGGACAAGAAGGTCGCCTGCCTGAACTTTCCGCTGACCGCGCCGCCGCCGGAGAACATCAACGGCTGCAGCGTTCCCGGCTTCATCCCGGCCAAGCACATGCGCCGGAACACGCATCCGCGCGAGCTCTTCGAGCGCATGAAGCAGGAGATTCCGGGCTTCGACCCCAAAGAGCTGGCCTGGGACTTCGAGTCCGAGAAGCAGGCCATGGAATCGCTCGACGAGGACGCCACCGAGAACTGGGTGCGCTACCACCTGCCGCGCGAGGAGCAGTGGTATCGCGTCGCCGATTTCGTGCTGCGCAACGAGCAGCCGGATCTGCTGGCCGTGATGTTCGACGGCGTCGACAAGATCCAGCACCAGGCCTGGGAGTTCCTCGACCCGGCGCTGATTCCCGACAACCCGACGCCATGGCAGCAGCGCATGCGCGATGTCTGCGTCGAGTATTTCCGCAAGCTCGACGGCTTCATCCAGGGGCTGGTGGAGGCCGCCGGGCCCGAAGCGCGCGTCTTCTTCTGCTCCGATCACGGCTTCACGGCACAGTTCGATCAGTTGCGCATCAACACTTATCTGGGCGATCTCGGCTACCTGAAGTGGGCCGAGAACGACGGCAGTGAGCAGGCCAAGCGCCGCGAGGCCTCCGACTTCGCCAATCTCGACTGGGATCAGACGCTGGCCTACTGCCGCACGCCTAGCTCCAACGGCATTCATATCCGCGTGGCCGAGAAGGAGGGCGACCCGGGTATCAAGCCCGAGGAGTACACCGCCTTCCGCGACAAGCTGATCGAGGATCTCAAGGCCCTGAAGAATCCCGAGGGCGAGCCGATGATCATCGATGTGCTCAAGCGTGAGGAATGGTTCCCCGGGCCCTACATGAAGCAGGCGGCTGATCTGACGCTGGTGCTGCACGACTACGGTTTCGTTTCCATTCGCCATCGCGAGCCAGCCGTGGTCAAGCGCGACCGCCCGGCGGGCACGCATCACCCGGATGGCATCCTGATGGCCTGGGGGCAGGGCATCGCCGCCAAGGGCATGTCGCCGCGCCGCCAGATCGCGGACGTGCCCAGCATGCTGTTGCACAGCATGGGGCTGCCGGTTCCCGAGGATCTGGAAGGCAAGGTGCCCAAGCCCTTCTACGATCGCGACTGGCTGGCCTCGCATCCGGTGATCACGGGGCCGGCGACGGTCGCCGCGGCCGGTCAACGCGACATCGAGGAAATGGACGAGGGCGAGAAACAGCAGATCATCGAGCAGCTTCAGATGCTCGGATATATGGAGTAGGCTCGCGCCATGACGACAACCAGCGAAACTACGATCCCACCCGAAGCGATCCTGGCGCGGCTGAAGGATGTGCTCGAGGACTTCATCGAAGACTGGGACATCGAGCTCGACGAGCCCATCGGTCGCGACACGCTGCTGCTGGGAGATCTCGAATTCGAATCCATCGACATCATCCAGTTCGTGGTTGCTATCGAGGAAGCCTTCGGCAAGCGCAAGCTGCCTTTCGAGCAGGTGCTCATGAAGGACGGGCGCTACGTCGATGATCTTTCGGTGGGGCAGATCACGGACTTCCTGCACCAACACTTCTCGTGAGTTTCGTGCAGGCCGGCGATGCCCGGCTTGCCTGGCAGCAGATGGGCGAGGGGCCGGATGTCGTGCTGGTGCACGGGCTGGCGGCCAATCGTGCCTTCTGGTTCGCTACGCTGGCGCAGGCGCTGCGCGATCGCTATCGGGTGACGATCTTCGATCTTCGCGGGCACGGCTATTCCAGCCGGCCGGAGCGCGGATACACGGCTATCAATATGGCCGGTGATATCGGCGCCATCGTCGATCAGCTCGATCTGGCGCCGGCGGCCATCGTCGCACACAGCTACGGCGGCGGTGCAGCGCTGGAGTACGCCCTGGCCGCGCCCGAGCGTGTGCGGGCGCTGTCCCTGCTGGATGTGCGCATCAACAGCCTACAGCCGAAGCAGTGGCTCAGCGACGGCGCCAGACTCAGCGCCTTCGAGAAGGAAATGGCGCGCGCCGACGGCCGCGACTGGGAGGCCGAGCCGCAGCTCGGACTGACCTTCCTGGAGTCGATGGCGCGGCTGCGCGTGCAGGGCTATGAGGCCAGCAACCGCGACGCGTTCACGCCCTTCGGAGAAGGCAAGAGCGGTTTGCGCGGTGCGCGTGCCTTCTGCCGGCTGATGGACGAGACCACGATGCGCGACGATGCGCTGGTGCCGGGCTCCGAGCGCGAAGCCATTGTGGGCCTGCAACCGCCGTTGCAACTTCTGTACGGGGAGAACTCGCACAATCTGCCGAGTGGTCAGGCGCTCTCTGCATGTCTGCCTGGTGCGGCCTTCGAGTGCCTTCCCGACGCGGGACATTTCTTTCCGCTCAGTCATCCCGATATGGTTGCGGGGCTGGTAGGCTCGTTTCTCGACAGTCGCATTTCGGAGTCCGCCGCATGAACGCTATTACTTTCCTGACCCGTGGGATGCCCGCCCTGGTGCTCGCGCTTGTTGCTGGCGCTTGCGCAATGGGTAATAGCGCCCCGGCGGAAGCGGCCGATATCTGCTCCAAGCGCGGCGAGGCGCAGAACGCTGAGCTTCGTCACGATAAGGAGGACCGTAGCTATCGCGCTTTCGTGCCGGATTCGGATGAGCCTCTGCCGCTAGTGGTCGCTCTTCACGGCGGCTGGGGAACCGGCGAGGCCATGGCGGATCAGACCAATCTCGACGCTGCCGCTCAGCGCCATGGTTTCGCCGTGGTCTATCCCAATGGTATCTGGCGCTCCTGGAATGCCGGAGGCTGCTGCGGCAAGGCCGCTTCGGGGAATGTCGACGATGTCGGATTCCTGCGTAGTCTCGTCGCGGATCTCGGTAAGCAAGATTGCATCGATGGCGATCGCGTCTTCGGCACTGGCTTCTCCAACGGGGCGATGATGGTGCACCGTATGGCCTGTGACGCGCCGGATGTCTTCGACGCCATCGCGCCCATTTCCGGGGGGCCGATGCTGGACAACTGCAAGGCCGATCAGCCGGTGCCGACGCTGCTGATGGTTGGGCGGGCCGATAAGCGCATCCCCTGGGATGGCGGAACTGTCGACGAAAGCTACCGGCCCTCGATCGCAGAGCAGGTCAAGAAGCTGGCCGGGCGCAATCGCTGCGAGGAGAAGACGACCAAAGTCTCCGGCGGCGGTGACTACTGCGAGCAGCGCGCGGGTTGCGGTGGCGCTGCGCTGCGCTGGTGCATCATCGACGGCGTCGGTCACCAGTGGCCCGGTGGTTCGACCATTCTCAAGCGCCTGCTTGGTCCCAATCGGGACGTCATCGACGCTTCCGATACGATCCTGCGCTTCTTCAAGCAGCAGTCCTGAATCTCGCACGTCGCATCTGCCCCGGCGATGGCCGGGTGAGCGCTGGCCGAGCGCGCGCTTTCGCCTAGCTGGCCATCCGCCGCGGTTGATCGATGTATTCGCTGCAATGCATGGAGTCGCCGGAAGGCTGACTGCCGTAGAGGGGCGCATCCATGGCCTCGATGCGGAAACTGCCTTCGTGCGGCGTGACCCGATAGGTGTCCGGCGCTAGGGTCTCGAGACGTCCTTCGGAAGCTGCTGACTCGAAATACTCGAGCGTAGCCTCGACGTTTGAGAAATCCACCCGATGCTTGTGCGGTGCCAGATCGTATCGCCACCACTCCAGCGCCAGGAAGCGCTCGACAATCGCTTCCTCGAAGCGCAGGCGTATAACTCGCGCCGGCGAGCCGATTGCGATGCTGTAGGGTGGGACATCCTTTGTGACGACCGCGCGCGCGCCCACGACGGCACCGTCACCGATGGTGACGCCGCGTTTCACGAATGCGCCCGCGCCGATGTAGGCCTCGTGGCCGATGATGGTATCCCTGGGTGCATCGGCGGCGTAATGGACTTGCTCGCTGCCATCCGGGGCCAGCCGCCCGAAGTCCTCGAGCTGGTACATCTTCGGTAGCTCGTTGGGCCGCGTGAAAGCGAAGGGGTGGTTGCTGAACCAGTCCTGCGGGTGCTCAGGGGGGCCGAGAATCACCGATTCGCCGATCTGACCATAGCGGCCGATCCGACACCGATACATGCTCGTGGTGACGAGGCCGTTGACGAGGGTGAATGCGCCGACGGTGCAGTCCTTGATACGTCGGGGGTCGAAGACATAGGCGGGACGTTCATAGAGCAGCGAACCCGCTATCGTCCTGCCCTCGACCACCGCCAGCCCGTAGTGCTTCAGGAGCGCGGTTCCACCTTCGTTGAACATTCCCTGTTCCTTTATCTACGCATCTATTAGACGGTACCGCGCACGACAGACTGGGACGTAGGCACAGGCGCCCGATGTCCTGTAGGAAAACGCTGATTGGTGGCGCGCCGATTCGCGGCGGCAGCGGGAGTGCTCAGCTGTAACCGAGCTGTCGGGCGAGTTGACGGACCTCGGTCGCGAAGCCGCTGTCACGACTCCACGGTGCTCGCTGACGTTCCGAGAGCGGTACGACCAGACCGCGGCCGTGTTCTGCTGGCATTTCGAAGCCGCCAGGCGCGCTCCGGGGCCCGCGGGCGGCGAAAGGCCCTCTTGGTGGGCCCATCATGAGAGCGATGGTTTCGGAGTCGCAGTGCCATCCCGTCCACGCGCATAGCGTCGCGAGAGCATCTCCCGGCGCGGCGTAGAGATCCTCCAAACGCAGGCTCCGCGTGCGCATGCCGTTCGCGGAGCGCGCTTGCAGCTCGCGTGCGATGGTGTCGTGTACGCGATACCACATAAGCTGCGGATCAATGCGCGGATTGTGCCCGCCGTGGTCCTTGTAGTCGGGCGGGATGTCGAGGCGTGCGCTGAGATGTTCCCGCGCATCCCGCGAAAAATGCAGAGGATGGCGTTGCAGGTGCAGGAATGCCCCCCATGGAATGGCATCGAAACAGCGATCGAGATCGGTGACGCGCAACGGGGATGCAGTGTCGTGCAGGATGACGGTGCGTGGTGCGCAGCTCTCGATGATCTGATCGAGCAGAGCCGCCGTCGTCCAGTCGGCCCGGCGCTCCAGGTAGGTCCGTGCCTGGGCGATGCCATCCTCGGTCTGTCCGCCGCAGTACAGCTCCGCGATGCAGCGCAACAGGCCGTCCGCGATGCGGTCGCTGGTGTGTCCGAAGAGTTGCAGCAGATCCGCGATACGTTCCGTGTGCATGAGATGCAACTCGGGCAGCGCGATTGCGGCGGGGTGGTTGCCCAGGGCCGCAGCGACGGTGGCTGCCCCGGAGTGGGGCGCAGAGAGAATGGTGAGGGGAGCGGGCGTCATGCCGTGCCCGGCGCGCGGTAGATCTCCAGGCCGCCGCGCGGATTCGGAACGTAGCGCCACCGGCCGTCGCGCTTTTGCGCGATGGTCGGGCCGAAGGGGTTCGCGGTACCGACAAAGAAGCCCTGCGCCGTCGATGCCATCGTCCGTATGCCCCAGTTGTAGGGGTTGCCGAATCCATCGCGCGTGACGGGGGACCAGCGGACGCCGTCCGGGGAACGCCAGAGCTCGCAGCCGCCGTAGTCGTAGCAGAGCTTGTCGATGCCCCAGCGCTGAATGAGCGTCGCGACATCCTCCGGCCAGAAGTGCCGGGGCAGATAGGGGAGCGTCATGGCCCAGCTGAAGGTGCCGGCGTAGAGCCAGCCGTCGTGCTCGCACATGCGCCAGATGTAACCACCGAAGAGGTTGTCGAACCCGGCGGAGTATCCCGAGAGGGGATAGCGCAGGCCGTCCGGAGTCAACCGCGACTGACCGACCAGAAGCTCCCAGCTGTCGTCGGGCCAGACACGCATGAGCTCTGCGGCATAGGGGCCGATGCGCAGCTTGCGGTGATAGCCGCCATTGAGCACACCGGTGCTGACGTAGAGAGCGCCCTTGAACACGCAGAGGCCCACACCCACCTCGTTGGCCGGTCCGCGCCACGCGCCGCAGTCGAGCACCTTCTTCCAGCGGTAGGGGGGCGGGCGGTCGTCGACGGTGCGCCAGAGCTGCATCCCGTTCGGGTTCACCGTACCGGCATAGAGATGGCCGTTGAAGTTAGCCATTTCGAAGACGGTGAGATTCGCCGGGTCCCCGAAGCCCTCCTCGCAGGTTGCCGTCCACTGCCCCGACGCAATGTCATCGGTAGCGTAGATAGTCGAGTTGCCGCCGACGCTGTCCTGCGAACGGCGTTCCAGCATGCGCTGCAGATTGATAGCGCCGGAGCTGGTCGGTGTCGTATGGATGCGATCGTTGAAGGGCTGCAGCGTGCGGAAGGAGCGGACACTGGCGTCAAAGGGCGGGCGCGCGGCCGGCGCGAAATTGAGGCCGTCCTCGCTACGCAGAATGTCCGGCGGGTCGCAGAGCAGCGGCGACCAGGAAGAGACATAGAGACAGGGCTTGGGGTCGCCCTTGCCCTGAAACACGGCCATTCCGCGGAAGCTGATGTAGCGCGGCCAGGGATTGCCGTCGCGTCCCTGCACCATGGGCGCGCGATACACGCGTCGCCACTGATTAATACGCGGGTTGTACCGCCAGATCTCGGTACGGCGCTCGACATCGCGGATGTCATCGGGGCAATCGACCGGCCACGGCGAGAGATCCGGCTTCGGGATGTTGATCTTGTTGGCGTGCATGGTCGCGCGCGAGATCCCGATGTAGAGATTGTCCTCGAACCAGGCCATGCTATGGGCATAGTGGTTGATACCATCGCCAAAGCCCGCGCGGCTGATCAGACGGAAGTCCGGACGGCGCAACCCGTCCTTCGACCGCGATCGAGGCGCTTCCGTCTCCTCGCTGCTCAGGGGAGCCAGGACCATATCTCTACCATCACGAGACGGGTGATCGCGCGCGTGAAGACAACGATGGCCGGGTAGACATTGCCCTCCACCTTGCCGCGGCCCGTCATGCCGGGCCTGAGATGCGAGCTGGCCTCGTCCAGCTCGACGCGCACGCGCACGACCTTGCCATGCTCGCTGTCCTCCACGTTCGGCGCGATGTGCGTGACTCGACCCGGAACCGATGTGGTCGGAGCTGTCCAGCTGCGAACATGGGCCCGCGCGCCTTCCTCGACTTCGCTGATCGTCGATTCCGGCATGCGCAGCTCCGCTATCAGCTGATCCTGGTCCTCGACTGTGGCCAGGATCTCGCCGACCTGCAGATAGTCGCCGCGGGCGAAGATGAGCGCGTTCGAGACAATGCGGCCAGCCATCGGAGAGCGTACGCGCGTGTGCTCAAGCTCCTGGCGCAGGAATACGAGCCGGGCACGCTCGCCCTCGATTTCGGCTTCCAGCGTGGCGCGTTCGTCCTCGCGCGCCTCGCGCCTGACCACGGCGAGTTGCTGCTCGGCTTCCGCCAGTTCCTCGCGCCGGACGCTGGCATTCGACAGTGCGCGCTCGTGCTCCTGCGGCGAAATGGCGTTGCGCGAGAAGGCGCGCTGTGCGCGGTCGGCCTCCGATTCCGCGAGCTCCAGACGTTCCTTGGCGGTGGTGACACGCTGTTCGGCCAGCGCGATCTCTTCGTTAGTGGAACCGGAATCGAGTAGCCGGAGCTCGGCTTCCAGCCTCCGGATTCGGGCTTCGGAAATCTCGACCTGGCTCTGCTGCTGCTCGTCGCCGAGGCGCACGATCTCCTGTCCCGCCTCGACCATATCCCCTTCGCCGACGAAGACCTCACGGACGTCGCCGGCGACCAGCGTGCGAATATCCGCGCGCTCGGCGGGCAACACCTCGACCCGTCCACTGGGCTCGTAGGTATAGGGAAAGAGCGCCGCCAGCGCGAGCAATCCCAGCAGCAGCCACTGCGGCCGGGTAGGCGTCTGCAGCCGCACGCGCATGGGTTCGATGCGCCCGCGGTCGGAGCGCATGCGTCGCGTCTGCTCCCAAACGATCATGCCCATGAGCGCGAGGAAGACGAGAATGCCCGTGCCGCCGTACTGGGCGCCCAGCCAGCTCGCCGGATAGATCAGCAACAGGGCGATCACGGCGACCATGTAGGCCACGATGGCCAGCACGTAGAGCCGCAGCGCCGAAGCGGGTGGCGGCGCCAGCTCCTGCCAGGGCCGCTCGAGGCCGAGAATCGATATCCAGGCCTGATCGCGCAGGTCGGGAACATTCAGCCGGTGCGCGAGCAGGAAGTAGCCATCGCGCCGTGCCAGCGGGTTCAGGCGCAGGAGGAAGCTGGCTGCCGACAGCACCCCGAGCGCAAGCAGCAGGTTGGGCAGGAAGGTGCCGCTCTGGCGCACCATCAGCCAGCCACCGATGGCCAGCACGAAGACCAGGAGCCCGGCGTTCAGCGGGCTGGCGATGATGCGCAGGCGCCCGGTGAGGTCCGCGCGCTCGGCCGGCCCCTCTGTGGCGGTCTGCAGGCGCGGCAACACACCCAGCAGGAAGTCGATGCCGATGACCGGTGGCTCTTGCGTGTAGCGGGCGATGGCAGCGGCACGAGCAGCCTGTGCGGTCAGATTGACGATGATCGCCGACAGCAGGCCGAGGAAAATCAGCCGGTAGGGCGCGACCAGTTCCACAGCGTCGCGCGCCGCATCGAGGCGGTTGTGCCAGAGCCCGAAGAGGGCGGCCGCCACCAGCACCCAGAGCATCCATTGCAGTGGACGATAGTAGAGCGTGACGTTCAGTAGATGGCCGAGCCAGCGAAAGGGGGCCGAGGGCAGCGTCAGGCCCGGTGTGCTGCTGTCTCCGCGCGCGCGGTTGCCCGAGCCGCCGATCGGCCCCTGGCGACCGGCGTTGGCCAGAGACCCCGGCATGCTGGACGGAGGGAAGCTCTCGCCCTCGTCGCGCGGATCGCGGTCTGACGGCTGGTCGGCGAGCTGGCGCGGTGGTGGGAGCGGCTCCTCGGTGCCAGCTTCCAGGAGACCGGTTTCGATCAGATCGTCCGTGAAGCGGCTGACGGTGCGTGCGTCAACCGCTGCTCCGAGTTCCTCCGCGGCGGCGCGGATGCGTGCTTGGTCGTCGCGATTGCCGTCGTGCAGTCGTGCCAGCACGAATTCGTTCGGTGTCAGGCGGTAGACCTGTCCCGACGGGGACGTGACGAGCACATGCGCGCGCGAGCCTTCGCCGCGGCTTTCACTGGCAGCGGGGCAGAAACGGATATAGCGTGATTGTTCGGGATTCAAGCCTTCTTCCCCTCGTGGAGCGCCAGATGTGCCTGCTTCGTGGCGCTGGAGCGCGCGCTACGGCGCTGTTCTTGTGTTGATGGCGTCTTCATGACTGTCAGCGCAGACTGCGGTTGAGGTCTTCGAGATCGGCGACGGTCATCACGCCGGCGGCGCGGCGCAGCCGAAGTAGATCCAGAATGTAGTCGTAGCGCGCCTGCGAAAGGTCGCGCTCCGCGCGAAAGCGCTCGCGCACGGCCGTCAGATAGTCCGCTGCCGTGCGTGAGCCGACATCGAAGGCGACTTGCGCCGATTCCTCTGCGGCACGTGTGGATTCGACGACGCGCTTCAGCGCTTCGGCCCGCGCGCGCGCTGCCTTTGCGTTGAGGAAGGCTTCGCGCGTATTCAGCCGCGCCTGTTGCCGGGCGCCGTCGGCCGTATGTGCGACCGCAGCGGCGCGTGCGCGCGCCTGCCTTACCCGCGATGCCGTCATGCCGCCCTGGAAGAGCGGCACGCTCAGCATGACGCCGATGCGCGCATCGTGATCCTCACGGGCGCCCTCGAAGCCGCCGTCCGCATCGAAATAGGTATAGGAACCCACCAGATCGAGCGTCGGGTAGTGATCACTCTGGGCGATTCGGGTATCCATCTCCGCCAATCGCAGGCGCACGGTTTCGCTCAGCAGATCGAGGTTGTGGCGCATCGCCCGCTCCAGCCACTCGTCCAGCTGTTCGTGCTCCATATCCGGCAGCTGCGGATCGCGCGGGAAGCGCGCCAGTTCGTTCACCGGTTCGCCGATCAGCGTTTCCAGACGCGAGCGCACGATCTCGATGCGGTTTTCGACGGTGATCTTGCGGGCGCGCACGCGGTCGAGCTGTGCCTGCACCGCCTTCAAATCCGTCTCTGCGATCAGGCCAGCATCGAAGCTGCCCTCGGTCTGCTCGACCTGGCGCCGGATGGCGGACTCCTCGGCCAGCACGAATTCACGCTCGTCCTTGGCTGCGAGCAGCGCGAAGTAGCTTTGTGCAGCCGAAAGCATCAAGGCGTGCCGTTCGTCGGTGAGCAGCAAGCGGGCGCGACCGACCTCCAGCTCCGAGCGATCCAGGCCGAGGAAGGCATCGAAGCGGAACAACGGCTGGCGCAACGTCGCCCCGTAGGCGGAGCGATCGAAAACGTCGGTCTCGTCGATCTCGCTGACGCCGAAGAAATCGCCGTCGATCGATTGGCGGACACGGTTGTAGCTGCCTCGCGCCTGCAGCTCTGGCAGCAGTGCTGCAAGCGCCTGGGGCTCGGCTTCGGCGGCGGCGCGGAAGTTGTCGAGCGCGGCCTGGTAGTCGGGATCATTCGTCAGCGCGCTGCGATAGACGCTCGACAAATTCTGCATCCCGGGCCGGGCGTTGTCGGCCTGCGCCGCCACCGTCATTGCGGCCAGAGCGAGCGGCAGGGCGACGAGCAACTGGCGCAGCGATGCGCTTGGGCCGGCGCGCATCATCGAGGTGCGGACGAGGGCCGAAGGGCCTCGTCAATGCATCGCCCGATGCCGGCTAAATATGCGTTCATCGCCCTGTCGCGCATTCTCCCTTCCTCTTCCGTTCTTGTTGCGGCTAGCGCTCAGTGTCGAAGGCTGTGCCCAGCGTCTCTGCCCGCGGTGTCTCGATGGGCGAGAGAGTACCGTAGTGTTCGGCAAGCCACTGGTTGTCGCGACCGAGCGCGGGACCAGGGTGCCGCAGCCCGCCGCTATCGCGCAGGAAACGGAAGGGTAGGCCGGGCAGGCGGATCCCCTGTGTTTCGAGGAACCACTCGCGCGCCGACAGGTGCGGGTCGCTGGCGAGATCGGCCGCGTTCATGACCACGCCCGCGGCGACGCCCGCTGTCTGCAGTTGCCGCATCGCCGTCATCGGGTCGCGCGCCTGCGTCCACTCCGCAATGCGCGCATCGATCTCGTTGTGATGCTGCCGGCGTCCGGCAGCATCGGCGAAGCGTGGCTCATCCGCCCACTGCGGTGCGTCGATGCATGCTGTCAGCGCCTGCCATTGACGGTCGTCCGCAGCGCAGATCGTGATCCAGCGGTCCTCGCCGGCGCAGGGGTAGCAGCCCTGGGGCGCATGCACGGGATGCCGGTTGCCGAGTATCTCCGGCGCTGCGCCGCTACCGCTGCAGTCAGCGAAGTATTCGCCGATGCTCCAGCAGCAGGTCTCGGTTTCGGAGAGATCGACCCATTGGCCGCCGCCGCCGCGCTGTCGGTGCAGCAATGCGGACATGGCCGCGGCGGCGCCGTAGATGCCGTTGATGACGTCCATCTCGCGCACCCGGTAGCTCGCACCGTCTGGTGCGTAGCCGGTCAGGGACTGCAACCCGCTGGCCGCCTCGATGCCGCCGCCGTAGCCCGCGTAGGTGGCATAGGGGCCGCTCGTGCCGAATGCGGACATGGAAATGAGAATGATGTCTTCGCGCAGCGCGCGCAGCTCGTCGAAGTCAAGACCGAGACGCGCCATGACGCCGGGTCGCGAGTTCTCGATGACGATGTCGCTGTCGGCGATCAGTTCCTTGCAGACGGCCAGATGATCGTCGCGGGTGAGATCCAGCGTTACCGAGCGCTTGTTACGGTGCAGCTGCCAGAAGCGCGCGAAATCATTGACCTTATGCGGGAATCCGCCGCGCATGCCATCGAGGCGCTGCGGATATTCGATCTTGATGACTTCCGCGCCGTAGTCGGCCAGCACGCGTGCGGCATGGGGGCCGGCCCAGTCGTGCGTGAAATCGACGACGCGTACCCCTGCCAGCGGTGGCGCGTCGCTCGTAGCGGGCGAGGGTGGGGGGGGAGATGTTTTGGCAGGCACATCGCCCGCAAAGGTGCGGAAGGGAATATCGGGTCCGCGGAAGGGACGACCGTCCGTCGTGTGCGCCTCTCGGAAAAAGCGTCGCTCCCGAAGTTGCGGGTCGTCCAGAGCTTCTTCCAGGGTCGCGAGCGGTGCCCATGAAAGACCGCAGCGCTGCCCCATGTGGAAGAGGCTCCACTTGTCGTGGTCGGCCAGGCTCGGCCGCAGCTGCGCCTCGAAGGCGGCCCGGTTCTGGAGACGCTCCGCCATCGAGCCGAAGGGAGAGGCGCCGAGTGCGGGATCGCCGATGGCGTCGACGACGCGCCACCAGTTGCGTGCCGGACCGCCACAGACGAAGACGGCGCCGTCGGCGCAGGGGTAGGTGCGCCAGGGGACGAGGGCGTGCTCGTCGTTGTTGCGGCGGGCAACCTTGCCGGTGTGCAGGTTCTCGGCCAGCGCGATCTCCGCGTTCTGCATGGCCGCTTCCTGCATCGACACCTCGACACCGTTACCGCGGCCGTCGTCCATCCGCCGGCGCAGAGCCATGAGGCA
Organism: Algiphilus aromaticivorans DG1253; assembly: GCF_000733765.1. NCBI lineage: Bacteria > Pseudomonadati > Pseudomonadota > Gammaproteobacteria > Nevskiales > Algiphilaceae > Algiphilus > Algiphilus aromaticivorans. The sequence goes on from NZ_JPOG01000001.1 coordinate 1,158,190, forward strand.
TCCGATGTAGGCGTAGAGGCCTGCGCTGACCTGCGCGATACGAGGGCGTGCATTCAGCGGCTCGCGCTTGCCGTCGCCGGTGGCCTGCATGAGGCCGCTCATGGCGTAGAGCGTGATGTCGGTGGCGTGATGATCGCGGTAGGGGCCGTCGTCCCCGAAGGCGCTGATGCGACAATGCACGAGATGGGGATGCGCTTGCCGAAGCCGCTCTGCAGTAAGCGCGGTGTCCTGGACGGCGCTCGGACGACGGGCGTCGATGAGCACGTCGCAGTCGGCGAAGAGCGCGTCGTATGCCTGCGCAGGTGACGCAGAGGGTATGTTGTCGTCCAGCCCGTACCAGGCGGCCTCGAAGGCGCTGCCGGCGAAGCGCACGGCCGCCTGATCATCATCGGGCAGTGCGCGCACTTCGGCACCCATTCTGGCCATCAATTGCGCGCAGAAGCCGGCACCCGCGCAGTCCCCGATGCGCAGCACGCGAATGCCCGCGAGCATGGGGGCGAGCGTTGGCGAAGGTGACCCCGTCAAGACGGTAGTCCGGCGCCGCGGAGATATTCGCGCGTCAATGGGATACGCGCCTGGTCACGAGTCAGCTGCAGATGGAAGACCACCAGTCCGCCCCAGCGAAAGGTCGCTTCTGAGGCCTGCAGATAGAAGCGCCACATACGGCAAAAGCGATCGTCCATGATCTCGGTAATCTCGGGGCGGTTGTTCTGGAAGCGTTGATGCCAGTGTGCCAGGGTTTTGGCGTAGTGCAGACGCAGCACCTCGAAATCGGTCATGACCAGCTCGCTGTGCTCGACGTGCGGCATCACTTCGGAGGCGGCCGGGATGTAGCCGCCCGGAAAGATGTACTTGCGAATCCAGGGGCTGCCCTCATCGGGCGGACGGCTGCCACCGATGGTGTGCACCAGCGCGACGCCGTCGGGCGCGAGCAGATCGTGGACGCAGCGGAAGAAGGTCGCGTACTGCGGCCGTCCGACATGCTCGAACATGCCGATACTGACGATGGCGTCGAAGGGGCCGCGCGTGTCGCGATAGTCTTCCAGGCGGAAGCTGACGCGATCCGCCAAACCGGCCTCCTCGGCCCGTTGCCGGGCGATTTCCAGCTGCCGTTCGGAGAGCGTGATACCGGTGACGTGCACATCGAAGTGCCGCGCCAGATAGAGGGCGTTGCTGCCCCAGCCGCAACCGATGTCGAGCACGCGCGCGCCCGGTTTGAGATCGAGCTTGCGCGCAATCAGCGCGCACTTGGCCTCCTGAGCGGCCTCCAGGCTCATGTCCGGTTCCGGGAAATAGGCGCAGGAGTAGTGCATCTCCCGGTCCAGGAAGAGGCGGTACACGGGCGTGTCGATATCGTAGTGATGGCTGATGTTGCGGCGCGCGCTGATGGCGGTGTTCAGCTCGCCGAGGCGCGCGCGCAGGATGCGCAGGTAGCGGCCCCAACGCGATAGCAGCTGGTTGCTGTTGCGCATGGCAAACTCCAGCGCCGGCATCAGGTCGTCGTTTTCCGGTTCCCAGTGCCCCTCGACGTAGGCTTCCGGAAAGCGCATCCGGGGATCGCGCAGCACCCAGCGCAGCGTGTCGCGGGAATCGAAGCGAATGCGTGCACGGGGCGTGTCCCCCTGGCCGAGGGTGACGGTCTCGCCGTCAGGAAGGTCGATATCCAGTCTGCCGGCCGTGAATTTCCCGGACAGCCACTTTGCCAGCGGCGTCATCAGCTTTCTCCCCGATGGTCCCGGGTAAGGAAGCTAGCGTCGTACCGCCTCCGGCGCAAGCCGCAAGGCGCGCTCAGACGTTGAAGCGGAAGTGCATGACGTCGCCCTCGGCGACGCGATATTCCTTGCCCTCGAGTCGCCAGCGCCCGGCATCCTTGGCTCCGGCTTCGCCGCGATGGGCGACGAAGTCCTCGTAGCCGACGACTTCCGCGCGGATGAATCCCTTCTCGAAGTCGGTATGGATCACGCCGGCGGCCTGCGGGGCGGTGGCGCCGCGCTTGACGGTCCAGGCACGGACCTCCGGCTCGCCGGCGGTGAAGAAGGTCTGCAGGCCAAGCAGCTCGTAGGCGCCGCGGATGACGCGATTCAGGCCGGGCTCGGCCAGCCCGAGGTCAGCGAGAAACTCGTCGCGCTCGGCGTCGTCGAGCTGGGAAAGCTCGGCTTCGATGCCGGCGCAGACCGGCGTCACGACGGCGCCTTCGGCCTCGGCGTGGGCGCGCACGCGGGTCAGCAACTCGCTCTCGGTGCGCAGCCCGGCTTCCTCGACATTGGCGATGTACATCAGCGGCTTGGCCGTGATGAGGAAGAGCTCGCGCAGCCACGGTCGCTCGGCGTCCTCAATGGCCAGCGTGCGCACGGGTTGGCCGGCGTCGAGGTGGTCGCGCGCGCGCGTCAGCAGATCGGCGCGGGCGTGCGCCGTCTTGTCCCCCGCCTTCGCCACCTTGGAAGCGCGATCGAGGGCCCGGGTCACGGTGTCGAGGTCCGCGAGTGCCAGCTCGGTGGAGATGACCTCGATGTCGCGGATGGGGTCGACCGAGCCCGAGACGTGAATGATGTCGTCGTCCTCGAAGCAGCGCACGACGTGCGCGATGGCGTCGGTCTCGCGGATGTGACCCAGGAACTGGTTGCCCAGCCCCTCGCCCTGGCTGGCACCGGCGACCAGCCCGGCGATGTCGACGAACTCAACCGTGGTGGGCACGATCTTCTTCGGCTTGACGATCTCGGCCAGGTTCTGCAGGCGCGGATCGGGCACAGTCACGACGCCGACGTTGGGGTCGATGGTGCAGAAGGGATAGTTCTCGGCGTCGATCGCCGCGCGCGTCAGCGCGTTGAAGAGGGTCGACTTGCCGACGTTCGGCAGGCCGACGATGCCGCAGCGGATAGCCATGCTGGAGACTCGTGATCGGTGGTGTCAGATGCGGGCGGGATCGGTGTGCAGTCGCGTGCAGGCGCGGTCCCAGCCCTCGCGCAGCAGCAGGTCCAGTGCCTCGGCAGCGCGCACAAGCGCGTCGCCGATGGCATCGCCCTCCTCGCGTGTGGGGCGGGCGAGCACATAGTCGATGACCTCGCGCGCCTGGCCCGGGTGGCCGATGCCGATGCGCAGCCGCATGTAGTCCGGCGTGCCGAAATGCCGGTGGATGTCGCGCAGCCCGTTGTGGCCGCCGTGCCCGCCGCCGCGCTTGAGCCGTACCGTGCCGGCCGGCAGATCCAGATCATCGTGCGCGACCAGCGTTTCCGCGGCCGGGATCTTGAAGAAATCCGTCACCGCGCGCAGTGACTGCCCGCTGTGATTCATGTAAGTCATCGGCTTGAGCAGCAGCAGCTCGCCGCCGCTGATTGGCAGGCGGGCGCTCTCGCCTTGGAAGCGCTTTTCGGCTTTCCAGGACACGCCGGCACTTTCGGCCAGCGCATCAACGAACCAGAAGCCGACGTTGTGACGCGTCGCCTTGTAGCCGGCCCCGGGGTTGCCGAGGCCGGCGATCAGGCGCAGAGGCTGTGCCATGCGCTGACTCCGCGCGGATCAGCTCTTGTCGGCGTCGTCGTCGCCCTCGGCGTCGTCGCCCTGCTGATCGTCCTGCTCGGAGTCGCCTTCGGCGGCCTCGCCTTCGTCGCCACCTTCTTCCTCATCCTCTTCCTTCGCGATGCGCGGAACATGGATGGAGACGACGCCGGCGTCGTTCTCGTGCTTGAGCTCGACGATCTCGACACCTTCCGGCACGGTCAGGTCGGACAGGTGGAGGGTGTCGTCCAGTTCCAGCTTCGAGATGTCGACCGTGAGGTACTCGGGCAGGTAGCGCGGAAGGCACTCCACCTCGACCTCGTTGAGCATATGCTCGGCGACACCGCCGCCGGTCTTGACGCCGGGGGCGATCTCCTCGCCTTCGAAGTGCAGCGGCACGCGCACGCGGATGGCTTGGTCGGCCTGCACACGCAGGAAGTCGGCGTGCAGGACCTGCTTTTTCGCCGGGTGGCGCTGCACGGCCTTGATGACGACCTCTTCCTGCTGGCCTTCGATGTCGAGGGTCAGGATGTGCGAGTAGAAGGCCTCGTAGTCCATCTGCCGATAGATTTCCTTGTGCTCGACAAGGATGGACTGCGGCGGCTTGTTAGCACCGTAGACGATGGCCGGCGTCCAGCCGGTCCGGCGCAGACGGCGGCTCGCACCCGTTCCTTGCGCCTCGCGCGGCTTGGCAGCCACGACGAATTTTTCGGTCATGAAATTGCTCCGTTCGATGGAAAAGCCCCGCGTGCCCGCGACCAGGCCCCGCGAGGGGCGCGCAGTGTAGAGCAAGCGCGGGGGCGCGGCTAGTGCTGCGAACGCGGCGGGGCCATCCCTGGGGCAGGTGCGGATATCGCGTTGCATTCGTTCGCAAGTCCGAATAACCCAAAGTGCTCTGGGTTCCGCGCCTTGTAGCAAGGAGCTGCCGTAGGAGCTGTCGAGAACGCGCGGGTTCCTTTGGTTACGGCCAAAGGAACCAAAGCCATGGTGCCCGCCGGGTGGCCTGCCGCGGGTGAGCCCGACCGAAGTGCCGGTGGCACTTCGCAGTGGGCGAACGCCCGGACAAGGGGGTCCGGGCCGGGTCACTTAGCGAGGCAGGAGCCGAGCTTAGTGACTTCGGCGGTTCGGGCAGTAGCGCTTGTGCCGGATAGCTCCTGTGTTTCGGAGCCCGAAGATCGCCGCAGTCACTAGGCTCGGTCGTCCGGACCTCGCCAAGTGACCCTGGCTGGGCCTTCCATGGCCCAGCCGTGATGCGCGTTGCGACTTGCCACTGGCAAGTCGGTCGCGCATCACCCCTCAAAGGGCACGAATCGTTCGGGCTCGCCGCTTCGCGGCATCGCCAGAAAAAATCAGCGCAAATCTGCGGTTAGTTTCCAGCGCTAGTCGCGCCTCGGCGAATCAGTCTTGATACAGCGAGGACACCGATTCCTCGGCCGACACGCGCCGGATGGCCTCGGCCAGCAGGGCGCCGATGGAGAGCTGGCGGATCTTGCCGCAGGCGGCGGCTTTGTCGGAGAGCGGGATGGAGTCGGTGACCACCAGCTCGTCCATGGTCGAGCCGCTGATGTTCTCGACCGCCTTGCCGGAGAGTACGGCATGCGTGACATAGGCCACGACGCGCTTGGCGCCGGCGTTCTTCAGCGCGTCGGCGGCCTTGGCCAGGGTGCCGGCGGTGTCGACCAGATCGTCGACCATGACGCAGGTCTTGCCGCGCACGTCGCCGATGATGTTCATGACCTGCGACTCGTTGGCGCGCGGGCGGCGCTTGTCGATGATGGCGAGATCGGCGTCGTCCAGGCGCTTGGCGACCGCGCGGGCGCGCACCACGCCGCCGACATCGGGGGAGACGACGACGATGTTTTCGTACTTCTGGCGCCAGATATCGCCCAGTAGCACGGGCGTGGCGTAGACGTTGTCCACCGGGCAGTCGAAGAAGCCCTGAATCTGGTCGGCGTGCAGGTCGACGGTGAGCACGCGATCGGCGCCCGCGGTGGTGATGATGTCGGCGCAGACCTTGGCCGAAATCGGCACGCGCGTCGAGCGCGGGCGGCGATCCTGGCGGGCGTAACCGAAGTAGGGGATGACGGCGGTGATGCGGCCGGCGCTGGCCCGACGAATGGCGTCGGTGACCATCACCAGTTCCATCAGATTGTTGTTGGTCGGTTCACAAGTGGGCTGTACCACGAAGACATCGCGGCCCCGGACGTTGTCGTGGATTTCCACGCTGATCTCGCCGTCCGAGAAAGTGCCGACCGTCGCGTCGGCTACCGGCAGCTTCAGGTGCGCCGCCACGTCATTGGCAAGCGCCCGGTTGGCGTTGCCGGTGAAGATCATCAATTGGCCGTCAGTCATGCCTGCGCTGGGTTCCCCTGGTCGATATGCGGCCGACGCCTGTTGTAACGGTAAGGGCCGCACCAGCAAGGTGCGGCCCGCGTCGATTGGTTGGGGCGGATGGATTCGAACCATCGCATCACGGGATCAAAACCCGTTGCCTTACCGCTTGGCTACGCCCCATTACAGCGTCGTTGTATCCCTATTATCGCCCGAGCGCGCCCGGGCATGCCACATGCAGCGGCGAGCGGTTCTGCGCGCGGCTTACAAGGCTGCGCAGTGTCGCCGGCAACCGAGCCTGGAGCCGGCGGGCCGTGGCGCGATCAGGCAACAGCAGAAAGCAGGCGCCGCCGCTGCCGCTCAGATGGGGGCGCTGGTCGGCCAGGTCTTCGGCCGCGGCGGCTTCGGCGAGGGCGCGCATTGCCGTATCGACAGCGGGTGCGAGTGCGCGCGCCACCGGCTCGAAGACGTTGTCGCAGCGCCTGGCCGCGAAATCCTCGGCTGTCACGCGCGGACAATCGCGGCGAAGCGCTGGGTGCGCGTAGGCCGCGGCGGTGGAGACTGTCGCTTCGGGTAGCGCCAGCAGCAACCAGCCTTCTTCCGGGCAGGCCGGCTCGAGGCGTTCGCCGATGCCTTCGGCCCAGCAGGCGCGGCCGTACACGAAGACCGGAATATCGGCCCCCAGCTTTAGACCGATCGCCGCCAGTGCCTCGGCGTCCAGATCGAGTTGCCAGAGTTGGTTGAGCGCCACCAGCACCGTGGCAGCGTCGCTGGAGCCGCCACCCAGGCCAGCGCCGGCCGGAATGCGCTTGTGCACGGCGATGTCGGCACCAAGCCGGCAGCCAGTGGCGGCCTGCAGAGCTTGGGCGGCACGCACGCTCAGATCGTGTTCGAACGCCACTTCCACGTTCCCCTCGCTGCGCAGGATCTGGCCATCGGCGCGAGTCGTGATTTCAAGTTCGTCGCCCCAGTCGAGAAACTGAAAGAGGGTCTGCAACTCGTGATAACCATCCGCTCTGCGACCGGTGATGTGGAGGAAGCGGTTGATCTTGGCCGGTGCCGGCCAGCGCATGGCGCCGAAGGCGCCCTTGGCGGTGTCGTTCATTCCTGCGTGCTGTCTCGCTGCAGCGACTGCCAAGCGTCGATGCGCAGCAGGATCGTGCTGTCGGGTCCGTGTAGATGGATGCGGTACGGCAGGGCAATGCCGTCCTGTTGCGCGTAGTCGCCGTAGACGACACGCCAGCCGGATTGCGACAGTTGCGCCAGTCGTCCAGCCTCATCGAAGCCGTAGCTTGCCGCCACTCCGGGACGCGGCATGCCCAGCGCCCAATAGCGGAGGCCGGCCACCGGCAGCGACCAGCCGAGCTGCTGCCGCATCCATAGCTCCGGCCGATCGGTCTCGAACTGCTCGCCACTGCTGCGGATGCGCACGGCCTGGGGCGTGCCCGACAGGCCGACGGCGCCGCTGCCGAAGGGGCCGGCCGCGCGCGCGCTGAAGCGCTCACCGTCCTGGCTCCAGTTCAGGCGGGCGCTGCCGGTGGCGGCGTCGCTGCTGACGCGACCGCTGATGCGGAAGCCGCTGATCTCGGACAGAGCAGCGTGGTGAGCGATCCAGGCTTGGGTGCGTGCAGCGTCGGGTGGCGCGGTCTGTGGTGCGCGTGGCGTGGCGCAGGCCGCCAGCAGGAGCGCGGCGACGATCGGCAGCCAGCGTGTCATTGCGGCAGCAAGCGCTCGAGGGTCTCGCGCAGCACCGGATGGTCGGCATCGGCCTCGCGTGCCCGCTCCCAGACTTCGCGTGCTTCTTCCCGACGGTCCAGTGTCCACAGCACCTCCCCGAGATGGGCGCCGACTTCGGCGTCCGGGAAAGCCTGGAAGGCGCGCTGCAGGTAGTCGAGTGCGGCATCGGCATCACCACGCTTGAAGTGCACCCAGCCCATGCTGTCAAGGATGGCGGGGTCATCCGGGCGCAGGCGGAGCGCCTCGCTGATGAATGCTTCGGCTTGGTCGAGGCGCTCGTCATTGACCGTCAGCATGTAGCCCAGCGCATTGTGCGCGGCGGCGTTGTCGGGGTTCTCGCTGATGAGCTGGCGTAGCTGTGTCTCGGCGCCGGCCAGATTGCCGGCCTGCTCCAGTGCGAGCGCGTAGGCGTAGCGCAGCTCTTCGTCGCGCGGATAGGCGGCGACAGCGGACTCGAGTAGCTCGACCGCCGCCTCGTAACGTTGCGACCGGTAGAGGATCTCGCCCTCGGCGCGCAGCAGGCGCGGTGCCATGGCGGGGTTTCCTCGGCGCAGGCGGTGCAGCCGCTCGCGAGCGGCCTGGACTTCACCGGCTTCGGCATCCATGCGCGCCAGCTCCAGCTCGCCGCGAAGATCCTCACCGTTCTCCGCGGCGCGCTCGAACCAGCGACGCGCAAGCCCGCTTTCCCCGGTCGCGGCGGCAAGTCGGCCGAGTTGCAGAGCGGCTTCCCCGTGGTCGCCGTCGGCGTCCTCCCAGACGCGTGTCAGCGCCTCGCGCGCGGCGCTGACATCGCCGGCGTCGGCGGCCAGCCTTCCCAGCGTCAGACGCGCGTCGTTGTCGTCGGGATTGCTGGCGAGCAGCGCTTCGATCTGCGCACGAGCGGCCGCGGTCTCGCCTGACTGGAGCAGCAGCTCCGCGAAGCTCCGTCGAACCGATCGCGGGTCCGCTGTGGCTTCAGCGATCTCGTCGATGCGCGCCACGGCTTGCTCGCTACGCCCGTCACGGATCAGGGCGCCGGCTTCCAACAGCAAGATGCGGTTGCGCAAAGGGCCAGGCTCGCTTTGCGCAAAGGCTCGACCCGAAGCGTCGGCGGCACGTGCGTAGTCCTCGAAGCCGTAGGCGAGCAGGCCCAGGGCGTACAGCCCCTGGGCGTTCACCGCTTCATCCTCCGCGTGCTCGCTCACCGCGTCTTCGAGCAGTTGCATGGCGAGATCCTGGTGCGCGTCGAGGTCGGCAAGGGTGCGCGCGATATCCCGCAGCGCCGCACCCTTGTCCTCGCGTGCCTCCAGATAGCCGGAAAGATGCGTACCGGCTTCCTCGGCCTTGCCCGCTGCAGTGGCCAGGCGCAGCAGCAGGCCGTGCTGCTCGGCACCCGGCTCGCCGGTGGCCTGCCAGAGTCGGGCCAGCTCCAGGGCGAGGTCGTTGCGTCCGGCGGCGAGCGCTTCTCGGATGCCGCGTCGCGCCAGTCCCTTCTCGTTGAACAGCCGTGTGGCTTCCAGGAAGGCTTCTGCGGCCGCTTCGTGCTGGCCGCGCGCAGCCGACAGTTCCGCGACCAGTAAGCGCTCGTAGAAATGGGCGCGCTCACTGGGTTCGGCGCGCGCGCTTCGGTCGACGCGCGCGCGGAGCGTATCGGTGAGCACCTCAGTGCGGGATGTGGACTGCTCCGGTGCTTTTTGGGGCATGCCGGCGCAGCCGCCGATCAGCAGCAGGAGACCGCCGGCAAAGCCGATACGGAGGAGCAGGCGTATGGTGGCACGGAGTTCGCAGAGCATGGCCCGAGGATAGCGGATCGTCCGCGGCCGGCGTCGTGCGCGCCTTGCAGCTTCCGGCACAAAAGGGCGCGCCGCTTGAGCGCTTGCGGCTGCTGCCGGACAATAGTGCGGTGCAACAGGAATCATCATGGCGCTGATCGCACTCGGTCTGAGTCACCACAATGCCCCGGTGGAGGTGCGCTCCCAGCTCGCCTTTACCGAAAACGAAGCCGCGGACGCGCTGGCGCGACTGCGCGCGCGTGATGGTGTGCGCGAGGCCGCGCTGCTTTCGACCTGCAACCGCACCGAAATTCTGGGTGTGCTCGACCCGGCGGCCGAGGCCGTCATCCCGGCCTGGTGGTCGGCCGAGCGCGGCATGCCGGTGGAGCGTATTCGGCCGCATCTGCGCGTGCATCGCGATCTGGCAGCGATACGGCACAGCCTCCGTGTTGCCTCCGGGCTGGACTCGCTGGTCATCGGTGAGCCGCAGATTCTCGGCCAGATGAAACAGGCCTATGCGCTGGCCGAGGGCACGCAAACGGCCGGCCCGATTCTGTCGCGGTTGTTTCAGCACGCCTTTGCCGTCGCCAAGCTGGTGCGCACGCAGACCGAAATCGGTGCGCATCCGGTGTCGGTGGCCTACGCCGCCGTGCAGATGGCGCGCCGCATCTTCACCGATCTGAGCGATCAGACGGCCGTGCTTATCGGTGCCGGCGAGACCATGCAGCTGATCGCGCGGCACCTGCGCGCCCAGGGCGTGACGCGCATCATCGTCGCCAATCGCACCATCGCCAAGGCCGAGCATCTGGCGCGCGAAGTGCACGGCTACGCCATCGCGCTGGCCGACCTGCCGGAGCGGCTGTCGGATGCGGATCTGCTGGTCTCCAGCACCGGCAGCCGCGATCCGGTGGTGGCCATCGATGCGGTGCGCCACGCGCTGTCCAAGCGTCGCCACAAGCCGATGTGCATGATCGATCTCGCCGTGCCGCGCGATATTGACGCCCGCGTCGGCGGGCTGGACGACGTATTCCTCTATACCGTGGATGACCTGCGCCAGATCATCGCGCGCAACATGGATCTGCGCGAGCAGGCCGCCGAGCAGGCCGAGGCGCTGATCACGGATCGCGCCGAGGCCTTCAACCGCTGGCTGGAGTCGCGCGAAGTGGCCGGCACCATCCGCAATCTGCGCGGACGCGCGGCCGATCATCGGCAGGATGTCATGGACTGGGCGCGCCGGCGGCTGGCCGCCGGCGACGACCCCGAGGCCGTGCTGGAGCAGGCCACGCACACCCTGACCAACCGCCTCGCACATGCGCCTTCGCGCGCGCTGCGTGTCGCGGACCCGGTCGAACAATCCCTGCTCAAGTCCGCGGCGCGTAAACTCTTCGACCTTTCCGAAGACGACTAGCCGCCGCGGCCCCGCCGCCGGCGCACGCCCATGAGCCCGAATCTTCTCGACAAGATCCGCCGTCTCGCCGACCGTCGCGAAGAGGTCAGCGCCGAGCTGTCCGACCCGTCCGTGGCTGAGGACCCGCAGCGCTTCGCGCGGCTGGGTCAGGAGTACGCGCGACTTGAGGATCTGTCCGAGCGTTATGTGCAGTGGCAGCGCCTGAGCGAGGAGATTTCCAATCTCGAGGTGCTGCGCGACGACGCCGAGATGGGCGCCATGGCGCGCGAGGAGCTGGACACGCTGCGGCCGCAGATCGAGGCGATCGAGGAGGAGTTGCTCGGCTTCCTGGTGCCGCCCGACGAACGCGACGAGGCCAACGTCTTTCTCGAGATCCGCGCCGGTACCGGTGGCGACGAGGCCGCCATCTTCGCCGGCGATCTCTTCCGCATGTACAGCCGCTACGCTGAGACGCGTGGCTGGCAGGTCGAGATTCTGTCGGCCAGCGAAGGCGAGCATGGCGGCTACAAGGAAGTCATCGCGCGCGTCGCGGGCAACGGCGTCTTCTCGCGCCTGAAGTTCGAATCGGGCGGGCACCGCGTGCAGCGTGTGCCGGAGACCGAGGCCGGCGGCCGTATTCACACCTCGGCTGCGACCGTGGCCGTCATGCCCGAGCGCGCGGAGATGGAAGCCATCGACATCAACACCGCAGACCTGCGCGTGGATACCTACCGCTCCAGCGGCGCGGGCGGGCAGCACGTCAACAAGACCGACTCCGCCGTGCGCATCACGCACCTGCCCACCGGCATCGTCGTTGAATGCCAGCAGGAGCGCAGCCAGCACAAGAACCGGGCGCGGGCGATGGCCTTCCTGCAATCGCGGTTGGAGGAAGCCGAGCGGTCGAAGGTCGAACAGGCCGAAGCCGATACTCGCCGCAAGCTGGTCGGTAGCGGCGATCGCTCCGAGCGCATCCGAACCTACAACTTTCCGCAGGGTCGGATTACCGATCACCGCATCAATCTGACGCTCTACCAGCTCGAGCGAGTGATAGCCGGCGATCTGGATCAGGTTATCGAGCCGCTGCATCGCGAGTATCAGGCCGACCAGCTCGCGGCGCTGGCGGGCAGTGATGACGCCATTTAAGTCGGCCGCCGTATGAGCGAGAGCGTCGATCTGCAGGCCATGTTGCGCGCCGCGCGCGAGCAGCTCGCCGGCCGCAGCGACAGCGCCGGTCTCGACGCCGAACTGCTGCTCGCCGCCGCGCTAGGCAAGCCGCGCAGTTTTCTCTACGCCTGGCCGGATCATCAGCCCACCAGCTCGGTGCGCGAGCGTTTCGCCGACAGCATCAGAGCGCGCGCCGCCGGCCAGCCGGTGGCCTACACGCTGGGCAGCAAGGAGTTCTTCGGCCTTGATCTCGCAGTGACCCCGGCCGTGCTGATCCCGCGTCCGGATACCGAGCTGCTCGTCGAGCAGGTGTTGGAACGGCTGGACGCAGGCAGTACGGCGACCATCGCCGACCTCGGCACCGGCAGTGGCGCGGTCGCGCTGGCGCTGGCGCGGCATCTGCCGGCGGCGCGCGTATTGGGCACCGACAGCAGTGCCGAGGCGCTGAAAGTGGCGCGCGCCAATGCACGCGAGCTGCGGTTGGAAGTGGACTTTCTGCGCGGCGATTGGTGCGCGCCTCTGGGCGACGCCAGCGTCGACGTGCTCGTCGCCAACCCACCCTATGTCGCTGAAGGCGACCCGCATCTTGCCGAGTTGGCGGCCGAGCCGTTGGCGGCGCTGGTGTCGGGGCCGGAGGGGCTGGACGCACTGCGCACGATTATCGGGCAGTCTCCGCGCGTATTGCGCACCGGCGGTTGGCTGGTGCTGGAGCACGGCTTCGATCAGGGCGGGGCCGTGCGCACGCTGCTCGCCGAGGCCGGTTTTTCGGGAGTAACCAGCGCGCGCGACCTTGGCGGCCACGAGCGCGTCAGCCTCGGCCACCGGCCTTGAGCAGGATTCTTAAGGGGAGACCATCGGGACCATGAGCGAAACCGTCGCGCTGCCGCGCAGCCTCGCCATCCAGCTCATGCAGGAGGCGCAGAAGTCGTCCGAGGAGGAGGTCTGCGGCCTGATAGGGCACGCTGACGACGCTTGGCGTGTCTATCCTGTCGCCAATGCAGCGGCCGAGCGCAGCCGCGCCTTCGAGATGGACGCCGCCGGCCTGGTCGCCGCGCAGCGCGCCATGCGGCAGGCCGGTCAGTCGCTGTGGGGCATCTACCACTCGCATCCGCACAGCGCGGCGACGCCCTCGGCCGCCGATCTCGCCGAGACCGGCTACCCGGAGGCCGTGCAGATCATCATCTCGCTGGATGTCCGCGGTGTGCTGCAGTTGCGCGCCTGGCGTATCGCGGGTGAGGCCGCGCGCGAGCTACGCCTGGAAGTGCGCGACGACTGACAGCGCCCGCACGCCGCGCAGCTACAATGCAGGCCCATTTGCCGAGTGACCGACGTCATGCGTTTTTCCGGAATGCTGGTGCCCACGAGCCGCGAGACGCCGGCTGACGCCGAGCTCGTATCGCATCAGCTCATGCTGCGCGCCGGCCTCATCCGCAAGCTCGGTTCCGGGCTCTACAGCTGGATGCCGATGGGCTTGCGCGTGCTGCATCGAATCACCGCTATCGTCCGCGAGGAGATGGATCGCGCCGGCGCGCAGGAGGTGCTGCTGCCAGCGATTCAGCCGGCCGAACTCTGGCAGGCCAGCGGTCGCTGGGATGTGATGGGGCCGCTGATGCTCCGGCTGAAGGATCGCCACAAGCGCGACTTTTGCTACGGCCCCACGCACGAGGAGGTCATCACCGACCTTGTCAAGCAGGATGTTCGCAGCTGGAAGCAGCTGCCGATCAATCTCTATCAGATCCAGACCAAGTTCCGCGACGAAACGCGGCCGCGTTTCGGCCTGATGCGCGCGCGCGAATTCATCATGAAGGATGCCTACTCCTTCCACGTTGATGGCGAAGGCTTGGCGCGTGAGTACGCCAATATGCGCGCCACTTATCAGCGCATTTTCGACCGGCTGGGTGTGGATTACCGCGTCGTACAGGCCGATTCCGGCGACATCGGTGGTACCGGGTCCGAGGAGTTCCATGTGCTCGCAGGCGCTGGCGAGGACGCGCTGGCCGTGTCGGACGCCGGCGACTACGCTGCCAACGTGGAGGCTGCCGCCTGCGCGTCTCCGGGGCCTCGCCCCGCGTCGTCCGCCGAGGCAGAGGAAGTCGCCACCCCTGGCAAGGCCACCTGCGAGGATGTTGCTGAATTGTTGGGCATTCCCTTGGAGACCACCATCAAGCTGCTGGTGGTCGAGGGCACCGACGGCGGCCTGCTGGCACTGGCGTTGCGCGGCGATCACGAGCTCAACGAGGTCAAGGCCGAGCGCCACCCCCGGATCAAGAGTCCGTTGAAGCTCGCGGAGCGCGAGCGCATCAAGGAAGTCTTCGACTGCGAGGCCGGCTATCTGGGCGTACGCGATTGCCCGATTCCGGTCATCGCCGACCATTCGGCTGGGGCGCTTGCCGACTTCGTCTGCGGCGCCAACCGGGTCGACTATCACTTGCGTGGCGTCAATTGGGGGCGTGATTGCCCGGAGCCCGAGGTTGCCGACCTGCGCAATGTCCGCGAAGGCGATCCCAGCCCCGACGGGCAGGGCAGCATCCGCCTGCTGCGCGGCATCGAAGTGGGCCATATCTTCCAGCTCGGGGACAAGTACTCGAAGGCGATGGAGCTGACGGTGCTCGATGCCGGCAGCCAGTCGATCACCCCGGTCATGGGCTGCTACGGCATCGGCGTGTCGCGCATCGCCGCGGCCGTGGTTGAGCAATGCCACGACGAACAGGGCATCTGCTGGCCGCAGGCGATCGCGCCCTTCGAGCTGCTGATCTGCCCGATCGGGCTCGATCGTTCCGAGGCCGTGCGCGATGCCGCCGAGGCGCTGTACGAGGCGGCGCGCGCGGCCGGCATTGAGGTGCTGATGGACGACCGCGGCCTGCGCCCGGGCGTCATGTTCGCCGACAGCGAGCTACTGGGCATTCCACACCGGGTGGTCGTCGGCGATAAGGCGCTGGCGGACGGCGAGTACGAGTACCGCCGGCGCAGCGAGGCCGACGCCATCCGCATTCCGGCCGACCATGACGCGCTTATCGATCGCGTGCGCGCTGGCTAGCGCGTTGGCTCTGGCCGCGCCGGCTGCGCTAGTAGCAGCCGAGCGCGCCGAGCAGCGCGAGGCGCAGCGCGAAGATCCCGCGCTGCGCGCCGCGCTGGCGGAGGCCGTGGCCGAATCGGACAGCTTCGCGCACCCCTTCGACGCCGAGGTTTGGCTGCTGGACATGGCGCAGCGTCTGGGCGACCGGATTCCCGACCAGCAGGCGCGCCTGCGTCTGCTGCGCCAGGTGCATGCCGAAGCCAAGCGCGCGGAAGTCCCGCCGGAGATGGTGCTGGCGGTCATCCAGGTGGAATCGAACTTCGAGCGCTTCGCGATCTCGCATGCCGGCGCACGCGGGCTGATGCAGGTCATGCCCTTCTGGCTGGAGGAGCTGGGGCGGCCGGAGGACAACCTCTTCGACGTCGCCACCAATCTGCGCTACGGCTGCACGATTCTGGCGCATTATCTGGAGGTGGCCGACGGGCGCTGGTACGAGGCGCTGGCGCGTTACAACGGCAGTACCGGCCAGCGCTGGTACCCGGACCGGGTTTTCGCGGCGCTGCATACGCGCTGGTCGAAGCAATAGGGCGACTCTGCGGAAACACCGCATTCGGCATTTGGAGCGTCCAGTGCGCAAGTGCCCTCGCTTGCGGCCTCTCGACGCGCCTCCCTAGCGGCGGATTGTCGGGCGTGGCACTGTAGCGATCAGCCCCTCGCGAGAAGAGGGCAGGGAGACCGCGATGCTGCGCTGGATGTCACGCCTGCTGGCGTTGATCGTTGTACTTGTGCTGGCCGTCGGTGCCAGCGCTGCGCTGCTGCTCTGGGCGAGCCTGCCGATGCAGGAGGGCAGCCTGAAGCTGCGCGGCCTGGGCGCACCCGTCGAGATCCTGCGCGACGCGGACGGCGTGGCGACCATCAGCGCAGCCAGCCGCATTGACGCGGCTCGCGCCACCGGCTTCCTGCACGCCCAGGAGCGCTTCTTCCAGATGGATCTCGCTCGCCGCAGCGGTGCCGGCGAACTCGCCGCGCTGCTCGGCCCGCGCGCGCTGCCCCTTGACCGTCAGCGCCGTATCTTCGAGCTGCGAGCTCATGCGCGACGCGAGCTGCAGGCGCTGCCGCGCGCCGAGCAAGATCTTCTCTACGCCTATGCCGACGGCGTCAACGCCGGTCTGGGCGCGCTGCGCGCGCACCCCTTCGAGTATCTGCTGCTACGACAGACCCCCGAGCGTTGGCGCGCCGAGGACGCGCTGCTGGTGGCCGGGGCCATGTACTTCATGCTCACCGACTCCGACGCCAGCCATGCCCTGCAGCGCGCGCAGCTGCTGGCGGCCGGCGGCGAGGCGCTGCACGATTATCTGTTGCCCGCTGCCACGCCCTGGGATGCGCCGCTGCAGGGCGAGGCGGCTCCGCTACCGGAGCCGCCCAGTGCCGGGGTTCTGGATCTGCGTGCCATGCCGGCCGAGCGCTTTGAGGGCCAGCCCGCGCGCACGCGGCGGATTTCCGGCCTGGGCAGCAATGCCTTCGCGGTCGCTGGCGAGCGCACGGCCACGGGTGCGGCGCTGGTCGCTGGCGACATGCATTTGGGGCTGTCGATACCCAACACCTGGTACCGCTTGCGTCTGCGCGTAACCGGCGAGGACGCGCGCGACGCCACGGGTGTGACGCTGCCCGGTCTGCCATTGATCATCTCGGGCAGCAATGGACGCGTGGCCTGGGCCTTCACCAACAGCTACGGCATCTGGTTCGGGCGCATCCGTGTGCCCGCGTCGGCCGTGCGCGAGCGCGAGCTGACGCTGGCGGTCGCTGGCGACGAGAATGCGACGATGCGCCTGCTCGAGAGCGATCACGGGCCGGTAGTGCCTGGTCTGCGAGAAGGCGAATGGCACGCGCTGCGCTGGCTGCCGGTGCGGTCCGGCGTGTCCAATCTCGATCTGCTGGGAATGGAGACGGCGACGGACGTCGAGGGAGCACTGGATGTGCTCAATGGATCCGGCATCCCGCCCCAGTCGGCCGTGGTGGGGGGTGGCGATGGCCGTATCGCCTGGACCATCGCCGGTCGCATTCCCGCGCGCGCTGGGAGCGCGGCGGAGCTGCCGCTGGCCCCGGAAGCGGTCGACAGCTGGAACGGCTGGCTGCCGGACGCTGACTATCCGAGCATTATCGATCCGCCCGCAGGCCATCTTGCAAGCGCCAATGCTCGGATGCTGGCAGGTGAAGCGCTCGCGCGGGTCGGTGATGCTGGCACGGCACTGGGCGCCCGCCAGAGCCGCCTGCGCGAGCTTGTGGCGGCTGCCGACAATCTCGATGCCGCCGGTGCCCTGGCCATTCAGCGCGATGTGCACAGCGACTGGCTGGAGGCGTGGGCCGCCGAGCTGGAGCGCCTGCTCGATACCTCGCAAGCCGAGGCGCGTGCCGATATTGCCGCACTGCGCGCGTTGATGGCGGACTGGCAGCCGGAGGCGCGCGTCGACAACCGCGCCTACAGCCTCGTGCGGCGCTGGCAGACGGCCGTACACGAGCGCGTCATGCATGCGCTCACCGCACCGGTGCGGGCCGAGTACCCCGACTTCGTGCTGGACGCCTTTCCGGTCAGCCAGGCTGCCGTGCTGGACGTCGTGCAACGCCAGCCGGCGCATCTTCTGGATCCGCGCTTCGACGCCTGGCCGGACTTCCTGCTGGCGGCGCTGGACGGCGCGCTGGACGCAGACGCCGAGGCTGCGCCGGTGCGCCCCTGGGGTGTCTACAATCAGCTGGACATGCGACATCCCTTGTCCGGGGCGTTGCCGGGCCTGGGTCGCCTGCTTGACATGCCGGCTGAGCCGCTACCGGGCGATGCCGATGTCGTGCGCGTGCAGGGACCGTCTTTCGGGGCCTCCCAGCGCATGGCGATCACCGTCGGCGCGGAGGGCGAGGCGATCTTCCACATGCCGGGTGGGCAGAGCGGGCATCCGGCTTCACCGCACTATCGTGCCGGGCACACGGACTGGGCAGTCGCGCGTGCCGCTCCGTTGTTGCCTGGGCGGGCGGTCGCCCGCCTGGAGTTGCGGCCTTGAGCGGCTCGGCCGGATGTAGAAAAGCGCGGCTTGCTTTAGGCTTGGAGGCTGCGGTGCGCGGGGGAGATGCGCGGTCGGCTCCGCGAGCGCGGCAAGCCGGTGCACAGTCAGCGCCGACGCAACAGCTTTGTACAACAATGATCGGGATTCCAATGGGAGGTTCCATGCGCAGCATCAGCATTGCTTCAATCGCCGGCCTGCTCGCAGCCGGGTTCAGTTCCGCCGCCACCGCGCAAGAGGCGCATCAGGGGATGTCGCCCTTCTCCTCGGTGGACGCCTTTCTGAGTTATTCCGATCTGCAGAGCGATGGCGGCGGGAGCGTGGATATCGACGACGCCGATATCGGCGGTGGCATGCGGCTTCGCATGGGTTTCGGCGATCTGTTTTTCATCGACGGGGGCTTCAACAGTGTCAGTGTCGACAATCCCGAGCTGTCGTCGGGCGGCTCGGCGCAGGATGTTTCGGTGCGATTCCGTGAGCAGCACATTGCCGGCGGCCTTCGTTATGCGCTATTCGATGACGCACTGGTTCCCTACGTCACCGTGGGTGAATACCGTCCGCGCATTCGGGTCAGCGGCCCGGACGGCAGTGAGCGCGTATCGGATTCCAGCATGATCTTCGGCGCCGGCGTGCACTACACGGTGATGACGGCGCTGCACGTGGTCGCCAGCTACCGCCGCGCGGATGACCTTGATGTGGGCGAGTTCGAGGAGGTCGAAATCGGCGGTGCCTATCAGTTTGCCCGTTCGCTGGCGATCTTCGCGACCTACCGCACAGCCGATATCGAGTTCGATGGCGGTGGCGCCTTCGAACCGAGCGACATCCGCCTCGGCCTGCGCTTCAGCTTTGATGCAGAGGGCGACGACGAAGACTTCTACTAGAAGCCCCTTCGTGCCCCGCATCCTCGTTGTTTATTACTCGCGCACGGGCGGCACCAGGCGGCTCGCGCGCGAGGTGGCGCGTGGCGTCGACAGCTGCCGCGGAGCGGAGGCTCTGCTGCGCACCGTCCCGCCGGTGACCACCGAGGTCGCCGGCAGGGCGGATGCCGTGCCGGACGACGGGCCGCCCTATGCCACGCTGGAAGAGCTGGGTGACTGCGACGGCTTGTTGCTCGGCAGCCCTACGCGTTTCGGCAACATGGCGGCCCCACTCAAGCACTTTCTCGATGGCAGCTCGGCGCTGTGGTTGTCGGGGGCGCTGGCGGGCAAGCCGGCTGGCGTATTCACGTCCACGGCGAGCCTGCATGGCGGACAGGAAAGCACCTGTCTGTCGATGATGCTGCCGCTGTTGCATCACGGCATGCTGATTGCCGGTCTGCCCTATAGCGAGCCGCAGCTGACGAGCACCCGCAGTGGCGGTACGCCCTATGGCGCTTCGCACTGGGCGGGCTCCGAGGGCCGCGAGGCCGATCAAGACGAGCTGGCTCTGGCGCATGCCCTGGGCGCGCGGGTCGCCGATATCGCCGTGCGCCTGGGAGGCCGCGCATGAGTCCGGCGCGTGTGGTTTGGGTCCTCGATCTGCTGCTGCTGCTCGGCCTGTTGGGCAGCCTCGCGATGGCCGGTCCGGCTGGCTGGCTGGCGGCCGTGCCCCTGCTATTGATGCTGCCCTGGCTGATTCGCGGACGCCCACGCGCGTTCGCGCTGCTGAGCCTGTTGATCGTGCTCTACATCGGCGGTGGCTTGGCCTTCCGCGACACCGGCGCCGGTATGACCGTCGCCTGGCTGGGTGCCGGCCTCTTCCTGGGCGCGACCGCCTTCGTGCGTTTCACTGCCGTGGAGCGGCGGCGGGCGGCGGACCGGCAAGGCTCGGCGCTCTAGCGCGGGTTACGAACCACAGAATCGCAGATTGACTCAGATGGCTCGGCTGGAAGGCCCTCGACTGCGGTTTCGCTCGCTCGGCATCCATGCCGAGCGAGCCCTGCGCGCGACGCCCGCCTCGGCCACCCTCAAGGGCACGGATCGCGCTGGCTCGCCGCTGCGCGGCATCGCCAAAGCATTTTTCAGCCCTGGCCAGTCGTCCGGGTGAATCGATGACTCCAGCCTCGCTTGCCTTGTGATGGAGCGGTTCTTCTGGCCAGCGCGTCGTTCAGCCTTCGCCCAGCACCATGCGCACGAAGGGCGCCGTGATGCGTCCGCGCTTGGCGGCCAGTGCGGCGATGTCCAGCCGTTCCAGCGCTGATTCCAGATGACCGGGGTCGCGTCTTTCGTGGCGTAGCAACCAGGCCACAGCGGTGTCGCTGATGTGCAGACCGCGTTGCTGCGCGCGCGCTTCCAGCCAGCTGCGCAGCGATGTCTCGTCCAGCGGCCGCAGTCGGAAGGCGCTGCACTGCGTGAGCCGCGTCTGCAGGTCGCGCAGCAGCTCGGGTAAGTTCTGGGTTTCACAGCGCGCCGCTACTGCCAGCGGCAGCCCCTGGCTGCGCCGACTGTCGAGCACCCGCAGCAAGGTCGTTGCGGCCTCGGGGCGCCCGCTCAGCGCCTCCAGGTCATCGACGCCCAGCCAGCTCACCGACTCGGCGCCGGCGAGGCTGTCGCTATCGCTGATCATGTCCGCAGGCAAGTAGAGCGCACCCGGCTCGCTGCGCGCGCGGGCGCGCAGCAGATGCGTCTTGCCGCAGCCGGGCGGGCCGTGCAAGTAGAGGCAGCCAGTGTCGTAGCGCAGGCTGTGCAGGGCGGCGGCGTTGTCGCCGATCACGAAGTGTTCGAAGCCGGGCGGCCGGCGCGCTGCCATGGCCAGCGGTAGCTGCCCGCTCACGGGGGTGATTCCTCCGGCGCGTCGTCGCTGCCGACGTAGACTGGGCTGTGCAGCCAGCGCTGCTTGGCGTGGCGCATCAGCACCGAGATGCCAGCAGAGGCGGGCAGGGCCAGCAATACGCCCACGAAGCCGAAGAGCTGTCCGCCGGCCAGCAGCGCGAAGATTACCGCCACCGGGTGAAGGCCGATGCGGTCGCCGACCAGCATGGGCGTCAGTACCGCGGTCTCCAGGATCTGGCCGACGCCAAAGACGAGCAATACCCAGAGCAGGGGCAGCAACGCCTGCTCCTGGAAGAGCATGGCCACGACGGCGGCACTGAGCCCGACGATCAGCCCTAGATAGGGCACGAAGCTGACCATCCCGGCGACGATGCCGATGAGCAGCGCCAGCTCCAGACCGGCCATCCAGAGGCCGGTGGTGTAGATGAGCGCCAGCGCAGCCATTACCGTGAGCTGGCCGCGTAGGAAGGCAGCGAGCACGGTATCCGTCTCGGTGGCGATCTCGCGGATCTTGCCGACGAAGGGGCGCGGGATCATGCCGTCGATCCAGGCGATGAGGCGGTCCCAGTCGCGCAGCAGATAGAAGGTCACCACCGGCACCATCAGGATGTTGACGAGGACGGTGAGCAGCGCGCCGCCGGACTGCGTTGCCTTGGATAGCAGCTCGCGCGCGATGCTGCCGGCTTGCTCCCAGTTGTCGCTTACCAGCTCGCGCAAGCTCTGTGCGTCGATGCGGCCGCCATCCGGAATTGTGACGCCGAGGGTCGGCAGCGCCGTTTCCTGCAGCCATTGCAGATATTCTGGAAGGCGCTGCAGAAAGGTCTGCAGCTGTTGTTGCAGCAAGGGAAGCAGCAGCGCGATGGCTGCCAGCGAGCCGAGCGTGATGGTGCTGAAGACGATGACAACGCCACTGGTGCGCGATAGGCGCAGGCGTTCCAGACGGTCAACGAGCGGGTCGCCGAGATAGGCCAGCGCCGCGCCCAGTACGAAAGGCAGCAAAATTGGCGTCAGCAGCCAGAGCACGAGCAGCAGGCCGGCGCCGGCACCGATCCAGATAAAGCTTTCCTTGCGTTGCGGATTCACGGAGACGCTCCTCCCGGCCAATAGGGGGTGTACCAGCTGTCAGCCGGCGCGGCTGCAATAATAGACGTCCATTGTCCCAATCCGCGCGAATGGCGCGGCCATCATGAGCCAGACACCGCTTAGCTATCGCGATGCCGGCGTCGATATCGACGCTGCCGACGACCTCGTCAAGGATATCAAGCAGCTCGCCGCGACGACCCAGCGGCCAGAAGTCATGGGGGGCGTCGGCGGTTTTGGCGCGCTGATGCGTCTGCCCAGCGGCTATCGCGATCCGGTGCTCGTCTCCGGCACCGACGGCGTCGGCACCAAGCTGCGGTTGGGTATCGACCAGGGTCGCGTGCGTGGTCTGGGTATCGACCTGGTGGCGATGTGCGTCAACGACATCCTGTGTTGCGGCGCCGAGCCACTCTTTTTTCTCGACTATTACGCCACCGGTAAGCTGGACCCCGCCACGGCGGCCGAAGTGATCGCCGGCATCGCCGACGGTTGCCGGCAGGCCGGCTGCGCGCTCATCGGAGGCGAGACGGCCGAGATGCCCGGCATGTACGGCAGTGGCGACTTCGACCTGGCCGGCTTCGCGGTGGGTGTGGCCGAGGCCGACGCCATTGTTGATGGCCGGCGCAATGTGCAGGCCGGCGACGTGCTCGTCGGGCTGGCCTCTTCAGGCCTGCATTCCAACGGCTTTTCGTTGGCACGCGCTGTCGTGGCGCGGCAGGGAGCAGACATGGACGAAGAAGTCGATGGACATGCTCTGGGCGATCTGCTGCTGGCGCCGACGCGCATCTATGCACCGGCGGTCAAGGCGCTGCTCGGCCAGTTGCCAGTGCATGCCATGGCGCATATCACCGGCGGCGGCATCACCGAGAACCTGCCACGTGTTCTGCCGGAAGGTTGCGGCGCCGAAGTCGATCCGAATACCTGGCAGCGTCCGGCCATCTTCGACTGGCTCGCCGACAAGGGGCCGGTGACGCCGGAGGAAATGCTGCGCACCTTCAATTGCGGCATCGGATTCGTTTTCGCGCTGCCGGCCGATTCGCTCGATGACGCGCTGCAGCGTTTGCGCGACGCCGGTGAGGCGCCCTGCGTTATCGGAAAGGTCGTGGAGGGCGAAGCCGGAGTCCGTTACAGCGCATGAGGGCACGTCTCTGCGTCCTAGTCTCGGGCCGCGGGCGCAATCTGCGCGCGCTGCATGCTGCATGCGCGGATGGTCGCATCGATGCGGATCTGGTGCGCGTTGTGTCCAACCGGCCGGATGCAGCCGCTGTCAGCTTCGCGCGCGAGCAGGGCATCGAGGCGGTCGTCGTGGACAACCGCGAATTCGGCACCCGCATGGCCTTCGACGCGGCGCTGGGCGATGCCATCGCCGCGGCCGACCCGGACTGGATCGCGCTGGCCGGCTTCATGCGTGTGCTGAGCGACGGGCTGGTGCAGCGCTTCGCCGGTCGCATGCTCAATGTGCACCCATCGCTGCTGCCGCGTCACCGAGGGTTGCACACGCACCGTGCGGTAATGGCCGCGGGTGAGCGTGAGCACGGTGCCAGTGTGCACTTCGTTTCGCCCGAACTGGACAGCGGCCCCGTCATCATTCAGGGGCGGTGCAGCGTGACCGCGGATGATGATGAGGACACGTTGGCGCAGCGCGTGCTGGAGACAGTCGAGTTGCGCATCTACCCCCAGGCCGTGGCCTGGGCCTGCGCGGGACGACTGCGCTGGCGCGGCCGATCGGCCGTGCTGGACGATCGCGCGCTGACCCGGCCCCTGGACCTCACATCCTTGGAAGAGGGCTTCTAGCACATGCGCATTCAGCAATGGATTCAGGCAGCGACGCTGGCGGCTGCCGCCGGCGGAACGGCTGGCACGGCAGGTGCCAGCGAGCCGCCCCTCGACGCGCTGCCTACTTTCGAGGCGGTCTATGCCGCTACCTGGAAAGGTCTCAAGCTCGGCGAGATCGTGCTGGAACTCAAGCGCGAGGGCGAGTACTGCTATCGCTACCGCTCCACTGCCAAGCCGCGTGCCATGGTCCGCATGTTCTACGGCGAGCCCCAGGAGACCAGCCATTTCTGCCTGGTTGACGGCGAAGTGAAGCCCGTTCGCTTTGTTTATGACCACGGCGAGGACAGCTTCGAACTCGACTTCGATAGCATCGAGGGCGAGGTGCGCGGCGCCGGGCAGACGCGCGAGCTGCCGGACAACGCGCAGGACCGCTTCGGCATGCATCAGGCCGTGCGCGCCTGGATCATGAGCCAAGCCCCCGAGCCGCCGGAAGGCGACTACGTCTTCACCATGGTCGAGGACGACCGCATGGCCGAGTACACGCTGCGCGTGACCGGCGAGGAGCAGGTGAAGGTTCCGGCGGGGCGCTACGACAGCTTTCTGTTGGAGCGTGTCGACGACCGCAAGATCAACCGTTTCTGGGTGGCTCCTGATGCGGCCTACATGCCGGTGAAGGTGGAGACGGGCCGCGACGGCAGCATCCAGCTGAGCATGGAGCTACAGCGCTTCACGCCCACCAGCGGCGACTGAGGTAGCGGCTCAGGCCGCCAGTCGTCCCTCGGCGCGCAGCTTGTCGAGGTGCGCCTCGATATTGACGCGTGCCAGCGGCATCAGAAAGTCGGGCGTGCTGCCGCCGTAGATGCGCTCGAGCATGCTGTCGACGTCGGCGCCGGCAGCCTGCATCTCCAGCACCTGCTGCTCGCGCATCTGGCGGTGCGCCAATGTTTCGCGCAGGCGGTAGGTGCCGCCCACGGCCGGGCCGTGCGAGGGAATGACCACGGCCGGGTCGAGAGCGATGACGCGCGCCAGCGAAGCGAAATAGGCGGACATGTCGCCCTCTTCGCCGCCGACGACGACGGTGCCGACCCCCTGGACGAGATCCGAGACCATGCACCAGGCGCGTGAATCAGGCATGGGGGCGAGCTGTCCGGCGTCATGGCCCGGCACGGCGATGACGCGTACCGGCTCTCCCTGCCAGCGGCCGACGATGTCGCCTTCACCCACTGTGCGTACGTCGATGCCCTCGAACCAAGCTGCGCCCTCGCGCGTGGCGATACGCGCCCGTGTGTCTGCCGAGCACAGCAATGGCACGCCACGCTCGCGCGCCAGACGATTGGCGCCTTCGCGATGGTCGGGGTGGTGATGGGTGAGCAGCACAGCTGCCAGTGGCCAGTCGGCGATGGTGTCGCGCAGCTTGGCGTAGTGCTTCTCGCCGGCAGGCGAGGGGTCGATGAGCAAGCCGCCGCCGGCCGCGTCTTCGATATACAGACAATTGGTGTGCTGCGCCGGGGGGATGGTGTTCGAGGGCACGGCCAGAAGATGCAGGCCGCCGATGGGCGCGATCGCGGCGAAGCGGTCGGCGTCCTCGAATCCGGCCGCCAGCTCGGGCGCCTCGCGCGCCGCTGGATCGTCGGCCAGCGCTCGCAGCACCGCCAGGGTGGGCGGCGCGCACAGTAGCTTTCCGCTTCCCCATTCCGCGAGCCATTCGCGCGGATGCCGCCACTGCGCCTCGGTGATTTCCTCGGCTTCGAGTTGTAGATCCGGCGCCGTTCGAAGGTCGACACGGTAGAAATGGGTGGCGAAGCGGCGCGGGATGAAGCTCGGAGTGATGGCGTGCCCGATGGCCGCCATGTCGGCGACCAAGTGGTCGGCGAGCAGGCCGGGCAGGTCGATACCCACTTCCTCATGCACCTCTCGCGCCAGCGCGCGCTGCGCGGCGAGATCGCCGGTGTCCTCGGGCAGGCGGTCAGCATCGTCCACCTTGCCGCCCGGAAAGGCCCAGTAGCCGGGAAAGGCGGAGAGTGACTCGCGCCGGCGCACCATGAGCACGCGCTCGTCATGGACCAGAACGCCGGCGGCGGCGTCTTTAATCGCGGAATTCATGCGTGCCTATTGCGCCTTGGTGAGGAGGAGCTTCGAGGGTAACGCAACAGTGAGCCGGCCTCATCGCCCCTTCAGACGCTGCAGCGCGCGGCGCTCCTTCTTGTCCGGACGGCTGTCGGGTACCGGCACGTGGCTGGCGCGGGCCTCGGCGCGACGCGCCTCGCGCTGCTCGATGCTTTCGGGTGTTTCCTCGTATAGGCGCTGCGCTTCTGGCGCGCCGCGGCGCTTGTCGTCGAGGTCGCGCACGACGACTTCCATCTCGACGGAACCGCGGCGAATGCGCAGGCGCGCGCCTATGCGCACGGGCTTGCCGACCTTGGGGCGCTCGCCGTCGTAGCGCACGTGCCCGGCTTCGACAGCGTTGCGGGCCAGCGAGCGCGTCTTGAAGAGGCGCGCGGCCCAGAGCCACTTGTCGAGGCGGACGTCGCCGCCTGCCGGCGCGCTCATCGCCTCAGCGTCCTCAGAGGTGCAGCCCGCACTCCGTCTTGGCCTTGCCCTGCCAGCGGCCGGCGCGGCCGTCGCCCTTGACGGTGCAGTGCACGCAGCCGATGGACTGATAGCCCTCCGCGACCAGCGGGTGGAAGGGCAGCTCGTGCTCGGCGATGTAGGCGTCGCGCTCCTCGCGCGTGACGTCGATCATCGGGTTGAACTTGAGGATGCCGCGCCGCCACTCGAAGATCTCCATCTCGGCACGGTTGTCGGTCTGCCAGCCCATCAAGCTGGAAACCCAAACCTGATAATTCGGCTTGACCGCTTCCAGTGGCTCCACCTTGTTGATGGCGCAGCAGAAGTCGGGGTCGCGCTCGTAGGTCTTGTCCTCGCGCGTAAACTGATGCTTCCAGTCCTCGGCGCGCAGGGAGAAGACGCTCAGACCGAAAAGCTCGGTGAGGTACTCCTTGTAGGCCAGCGTCTCGGGAAAGTGATAGCCGGTGTCGATGAAGGCGATCTTCTGCTCCGGCTGCACGCTGTGGATGATGTGCAGGAAATAGGCCGAGGTCGCGGCGAAGGAGGAAGTCACCAGCACGCGCTCCAGGTCGAAATCCTGATAGAGCCGATGCAGGCGCTCGCGAAAATCCAGCGGTGCGTAGTCGGCATTCAGCTGCGCAATGCGCGCATCGCTGGGTGCGTCCGCACGGAGCTCCGCGGGCGGCGCCGGGGCGGGTGCCTCTCCGGTCAGCTCGGCGAGCGGGATGGCGGTGGTTTCGGCGTCGCGTTCCATGCTGCGCATTGTAGGGATTTCGTGGCGCCTTAAAATATTTTTTGCGCAACATCTTTATTGATATGCAATACAGCTATTAAAGATCGTCGCGATCGATGCGTTCGTGCGTGCGGATTTCAACAAACTCGCCCTCGATGGTCACCGGCTCGTGGAGATCGGGGCGGGTGCGCCGGACCGTGGCGTCAGCCGCGCGCAGAGCGGGCGCGCGCACGAAGGGGAGCAACAGGAGTAGTCCGGCAGTATCCGTAATAGGTCCCGGCAGAATGAGCAGCAGGCCGGCCAGCATCAACAACAGGCCGTTGAGCATGTCGCGCGCGGGCAACTCATTTCGGGCCATCGCCGCCTGTATACGTTGAAGCGCCTTCCATCCGCTGATCCGGATAACGATGATGCCGGCCGCTATGCTGCCGAGCATCCACAGCAGCAGGAAACCGCTCCCGATCTGCTCCGCGATGCGCGCGCTGAGAAGAATCTCGAAGACGAGCCAGAGGAGGAAGATAATGAAGGGCATGTTGCCGCCAGCAAGGGTCTCGACACAGCCTAGCAAGTCGGCGTGGCCCTCAGGGCGGTCCTGCTACCGTGCGAGCGGATTCAGTGGGGGACAGATGTCATGACCATCACAAGAACATGCGCACGCATGTTAGCCATCTCGGTCGCCTTAGCGGTCGCAGCATGTGGCTCGGAGGGGCAGGACGCCGGGGCGCCAGTTCAGCAGACGAGCTTGGCCGCGCCGTCAGAGAGCCAACCGCTCATTGTGGCGACACGCAACGCTGCCACCAGCTACATGATCGATCGCAACGAACAGCCTATCGGTCCGGAGTTCGATCGAGTCACCGCCTTTGCCGAGGCGCAGGGTTGGCGCTTGCAGTGGGAAGTCCGCAGCTCCACCGCCGGGGTTCTGGAGGCACTGGTGCACGGTAAGGCGCATCTGGCTGCCGCAGGCCTGTCGCGTACGCCGCAGCGCGACGAGCGCTTCGTGGCGAGCCGCTCCTATCGCAAGGTTAATGAGCAACTGGTCTGTCAGCGAGGCAGCGTGCACGCCGATAGTCTTGCTGACTTGCCCGACGACGTGATCGTTCGCGTAGCAGCGCATACCAGCTATGCCGAGGCTCTCGGTGAATTGCAGGAAGAGGGAGTGGGGCCGAGCTTCGAGCTTACGGACGCCATGGGCACCGAGCGGCTGCTACAGGAAGTCGCGAAGACCGGTGCGATATGTACGGTGGGCGATTCCACCATCGTGGCCGTCAATCGGCGCGTCTTCCCGAATCTGGATGTGGTGCTCACCATTGGCGAGCCGCGCGAGCTGGTGTGGTACGCGCATCCGGCTCATGAGGGTCTGGCCGAGACGGCTTCGAGCTGGATGCAAAGCGAGGAGGCGGCCAGCGTCGCGCAGCGCATCGATCATCGCTACTACGACTACATTGCCGAGTTCGACTTCGTCGATCTGCGCGCGCTGAGTCGCAGCGTTGTGAGCAAGCTCCCGAAATATCAGCCCTTGTTCGAGGAAGCGGCGCGCAACACGGAATTCGCGCCCGACCTGCTTGCAGCGCTCTCGTACCAGGAATCGCACTGGAACCCGGAGGCGAAGAGCCCGACCGGCGTGCGCGGCATCATGATGCTGACCCAGGCCACGGCAAAGGAGCAGGGCGTCGACGATCGCCTCGATCCGGAGCAGGCCATCCCCGGCGGCGCGCGCTATCTGGCATGGCAGCGCAACCGGCTCCCCGAAGAAATCTCCGAGCCGGACCGGAGCTATCTGGCGCTGGCTGCCTACAACATCGGCCGCGGGCATCTGCTCGACGCCCGCCGTCTGGCGCGCAGGCTCGGGCGTGATCCCGATTCCTGGGCGGAGATGCGCGAGGTGCTGCCGCTGCTCACCGAGCCGAACTATTACAAGGATCTGCGCTATGGCTACGCGCGCGGCTACGAGCCGGTGCACTACGTGCAGCGCATCCGCAACTACCGCGACGTCATCTCCGTGCACTTCGACTAAAGGTCTCCGCACAACATCGCTTGTGATATCTACTTGAGAGCCTCGGGTGCTCAAGATGGCGACGGTAGCGGGTGCGCCGAGTTCTCCAAACTGTCATCTAATCTTCATCATCGGCCGCGACACTCCGCGCCTTTGAATTAACGGGTTGGGGCGCGAGTGAAGGATCGAGGCCTGATGCCGGCCATGCGGCGCCGGCAGATGTTGCGCGCGGGAACAGGTGCGGGTGCCACGCTCTTGCTGCCACCGCTGTTGGGTGGCTGTGGTGGCAGCGAATCTGCCGAGGGCTCGGCAGGGGCCGTGAATGAGGAGGCGCGCGATATCGGTGGCTTCAGTGAGGCCGGTGAGCCGCTACCGCGCGGCATCCACGTCAGCTTCAGCGACGATCCGCGCAGTACGCGCACGCTCACCTGGTTCACCGACACGACGCGCGATCCCGGCACGATGATCGAGTACGGTCCGGTAACGCCGGATATGGACGCCGAGGCGATCCGCAATGCCCCATTTCCGGCGCGTGCCAAGGGCGACGTCGATCCCGTCTTCGACGTCGACGCGCTCACGCATCGCGTGGTCGCGCATGGGCTCGATCCGGAGCTACCCGTGCGCTACCGCGTCGGCGGCCCCGGCGCTTGGTCAAGCGTGCGCGTGTTGCGCGCCGCACCGCCCAAGCCGGATCGCTTCCGCTTCTGCCACTTCGGGGACTCGGGGGTTACGGCGCCCGCCGCCTGGGTGCGCGATGGCGTCATGGATATGGCGCCGGATTTCCTGATCGTTGCCGGCGACCTTTCCTACGCCGATGGCAATCAGCCGGTCTGGGACGAATGGTTTCAGCAGATGCAGCCGCTACTGGCGGGCACACCGATGATGGCCAGTCCCGGCAATCACGAGAACAAGGATGCCAACGGTCGCGGTTATCTCTCGCGCACAACGCATTTCTCGCCGCCGGGCTCGCGCGGCTGGTACAGCTTCGATTACGGGCGCGTGCATTTCGTCGCCTCTACCGGTGGCGCCTTCGTCGCCGACCTGCGCCTACCGGTGGAGATCCTCTGGCTTGAGCAGGATCTTGCGCGTGCAGCGCTGCGTCGTGCGGCGGGCGAGATCGACTTCATCATCTTCTTCAACCATTTTACGGTCTGGACCGATCAGGAAGGTCGTGGCCCCAACGATCCGCTGCTGGTGACACTGCTCGAGCAGATCGTCCTGCGCTACGGCGTCGATCTGCTCGTGGTCGGCCACGACCACATCTATCAGCGCTCGCACCGGATGGCCTATGGACGCCAGGCCGAGAACGGCTATGTGCAGGTGACGCAGGGCGCCGGTGGCAAGTCCATGCGCGGCTTCGATCCCATCAGCGACTGGTCCGCCGTCGCCGAGCGCCGCTTCAGCTTCTGCGAGTACGAGGTCGAGCCCGAGCACATCACGCTGCGCACCTGGGCGGTGGACGATGCCGACAACCAGCGTGGGCAGGGGCTCGAGTTGATTGACGAGTTGAGCATCGGCCTGCGCAACATGCTTTTGCGCAACAAGGCGGCGCAAACGCCGCGCCAGCGCGGTGAGTTGCTTTCGGACATCGGAGCGATCGAGAGCAATACGCTCCGACGCAACCAGCGCCCTTGCCCTTCCGATCATCATCACCATCATTTCCAGCGCAGGCCGCGGCCCGGCTGAGGCCGAGTGGTGCGTGGCTGGCTGCTCGGCCTAGCGCGGCTCACGCCAGGCTTCGGCGACGGCCTCGCCGCGCGCCGTGTCAAGCCGTGCCGTCGCCACCAGCGCGGCGCCGAAGAGCAGGATGCAGAAGACGATGGCGTCGGCCAGGCCGAAGGCCAGCTGGATCAGGCCGAGGCCGATCATGCCGAAGACGGCCGCCAGCTTGGAGACCATACCCCAGATGCCGAACATTTCGGCCGCCTTGCTGCGCGGGGTGAGCACGCCCACCAGCGCGCGACCGGCCGACTGCGACGAGCCCAGACTCAGCCCGGACAGCACGCCGGCAAAGAGGAAGACGTACTGCGCCTCCCAGACCAGCCCGAAGGCCGCGTTGGCCCAGTCGGTGAGCGCGCGGGTCTGCCAGATGGCGGCGATGGCGGCGATCCAGAGTAGGAGTGTCGCGATGTAGACCGGCTTGGCGCCGACCCGGCTCTGCAGGAAGCCGAAGGCGATGGCGCCGACGGTGGCCGTGATCTGCACGGTGACGAACATCGCCACGCGCACCGATTCGTCCCAGCCGATGATCTGTGCGCCATAGATGAAGGCGAAGCTGATGACGATGTAGATGCCGGCCATGACGAAAAAGACCGAGACCATCAGCCAGCTCAGGTCGCGGAAGCCACCGAGTCCGCGCACGGTGGCGTACACCCGCGCCACGCCGAGCGCCGTCCACGACTGACCGGCCGGCACGCGGCTGGCGCGGCCCCGCTCGCGCAGGAAGACGAAGGTGGGGATGGCGGCGACGAGGAAGAAGACCGCCGCGAAGGGGCCGACCCAGCGAATGGTGTCGAAATTCTCGGCCGTGACCTCGCCGAGAAACAGCAGGGCGAAGGCGGTGGCAACCAGGCCACCGATGTAGCCCATGCCCCAGCCTATCCCCGAGATCCAGCCCAGCGCGCGTGCCGGGCCCAGGCCGGGCAGGAAGGCCGAGATGAAACTCTCCCCGACGCCGTAGCAGAAGTTCGACAGTACGATCAGCAGCACGCCCAGCCAGACCATGCCCGGCTCCACCCAGTAGAGCATGGCGGTGGTCAGCACGGTGCCGACATAGCTGGCGAAGAGGAAGCGCTTGCGCGTGCGTGTGGCATCCATGACCGCGCCAGCCAGTGGCGCCGCGACCACCACCATCAGCGAACTGATCGCCAGCGCCAGGCTCCACAGAAGATTGCCCCAGCGGTAGTCCGGCGCGTCTCCGACGATGACGCGTGTGAACAGATCGCCGTAGATCACCGTGATGATCAGCAGCGTATAGGCCTGATTGGCGAAATCGAACATGCCCCAGCCGGCGATCTCGCGGGCGGGGGCGATCTTGCGCGTCACCATGCGGGGTTTCCGGGGCTGTGAACGGAGGGTGGCCGCCCGCTCAGTGGCGGTTCACCGCAGGCTGCTAGCTTAGCGGCTGTGACTGGCGCGCATTGCGCGGCCGGTCCTGTCGTCAATCAACAAGGAGTTGTCATGCGTATTCATCATCTGCTCGCGATTTCCGCCCTGGCCACCTTTGGGCTCGCCGCCTGTAGCGAGGACAAGTCCTCAATGGAAAAGGCCCAGGATTCGGCGCAGGAAGCCATGGAAGAGAGCGGCGAAGCCATGGAACACACTGGCGACGCGATGCGCGAGGGCGCCGAAGACATGAAGAAGGACGCCGAAGAGGCCATGCAGGACGACGAGAACGGCAGCAGCAGCGGCTACTGAGGGCGCCGCTCCGCTGCCGCCGGGGGCGTTGCCTGCGGCCAGCGCGGGTGCGTCCAAACCGGCGGCAGTCCTTCCGGCAGCCGGGGCAGCGTGCCGAGTCGGATCCAGCGCTGCTCGGGGTCGTGAAAATCCGATCCGCTGGAGGCGTACAGCCCGCATTCGCGGGCGGTACCGAGCAGCCGGGCGGTGGCATCCGGGTCGCGCGCCGTGGTACTGATCTCGAGGGCGTCGCCGTCGGCCTCGACGAAAGCCCGGAGGATGCGGTCACGCCCGCTGTGTGTCTTGGCGTAGCGCAGCGGGTGGGCGAGCACGGCGATGCCGCCGGCGGCGTGCAGCGCCGTAACCGCTTCCGCCATGCTCGGCCACTCGGCACGTACCGCCGCACCGCGACCGTCCGCCAGATGCGTGCGAAAGGCGCGCTTGAGATCGCGCGCAACGCCGCTGGCTACCAGCAGCCGCGCGAAATGGGTGCGCGTCAGGCGGTCATGTCCGGCCAGATCGCGGCAGCGCGCCAATGCGTTGTGCACGCCGGCGGCCTCCAGCTTGGCGGCGATCGCTTCGGCGCGTGCCTGCCTGAGCGCGTGAATTCGCGTCAGAAGCTGCTGCAGCGACGGTGCCTGCGCGTCGAAGGCTAGGCCGACGATGTGGATGGTGATGCCACGATAGGTGCAGGACAGCTCGACGCCGTCAATCAGCTGCGCGTCATGCTGCTTCGCCGCTGCCCGCGCCTCGGGCAGACCGGCGACCGTGTCGTGGTCGGTCAGCGCGACGTGGCGCAGCCCCGCCTCGGCCGCCCGTGCCAGCAATGCGGTGGGTGACAGCACGCCGTCAGAGGCGTGCGAATGCATGTGCAGGTCGACGCCGCCGGGCGCCGGCGCACTTGGGTGCACCGGCGCATCGGGGGACGCTTGTGCTTCGGCGATGATCAGTTGCCCGCGTTCTTCAGCCACTCGAGGAAGGATACGCCGACACCCACGACCGCGGCGGCGGCGTCGTAGCTCATCAGCTTGAAGCGCTGCCAGAGTGTTCCCTCTCCCTGCTGCCGGTCCAGCTCCTGGTGCCCCAGCTCGATGAGATAGGCATGGACGGCCATGGCCTCATCCTTGGTCATGGTGCCGTCGAAGCCGGGCATGCCCTCATCCTTCTGGCTGCCGCCCAGCACGATGCCGAGAAAGTTGCGGTGCGTGGCTGCATCCATGGTGCGCAGGTCGGCGATGTTGGGATGGCCGATAGCGCGGGGCCCGTGGCAGTAGACGCAGTAGTAGTGGTACAGCTGATTGCCCTTGGCCAGCGTCTTCTTGTCAGCGACTTGCTCGGGGGGCTCGGGGGTACGCTTCTGGCGCAGGACTTCCGGCAGAACGCCCGGCCCGTCCAGCTTGAAGGTCAGCAGGCGTCCCTGCGTCGAAGGCTCCTCCAGGGTATTGCTGGCGAAACCGAAGGACATGCCGAAGGCACCGCCCCAGCCGACGAGAATGCTGACGTACTGCTCGCCGTCGATCGTGTAGGTGACAGGCGAGCCGATGATGCCCTGCTGGGCATTGAAGGACCACAGCTGCTCGCCGCTGGCGGCGTCGATGGCGCGGACCTCGCCACGGCCGGTGCCGTCAAAGACGAGCCCGCCGCCGGTGCACAGCGCGCCGCTGTTCCAGGGGCTGCCGGCGTCCGCGCGCCAGACTTCCTTCTGCGCCTGCGGATCCCAGGCTAGTAGGAAGCCCGCCGCCATGGCCGAGCCCACCTTGCTGACCAGCTCGGCATCCATCCAGGGTGGCACGGTAATGTCCTTCATGACATCCATGCCGACGTTCCAGAACTCGGGCTGGTACTCGAAGCCTTCCTCGGCACGGTAGATCATGGCGAGCTGGCGCGCCGGGATGTAGACGTAGCCGGTATCCCGCGAGTAGCACATCGGCTGCCAGTTGTGCCCGCCCATGGGCGAGGGGAACTGATAGACGGGGCCTTCGCGGTAGTCATTGTCGGTTTCGATGGGCCGGCCGGTTTGCATGTCGATGCCCTCGGCCCAGGAGACCGGGACATAGTTCTCGGCCGACAGCAGCTCGCCGGTTTTTCGGTCGAGCACGTAGAAGAAGCCGTTCTTAGGCGCCTGCATGATGACGTCACGCGGCTCGCCGTTGATCTCCAGCTCGGCGAGGATCAGGTGCTGCGTAGCGGTGTAGTCCCAGCCTTCGCCCGGGGTGGTCTGGTAGTGCCAGACGTACTCGCCGGTGTCCGGATCGAGCGCGACGATGGAGGAGAGGAAGAGATTGTCGCCACCGGCCGGGCTGCGGATGTGCTTGTTCCAGGGCGTTCCGTTGCCGACACCGATGTAGAGAAGGTCGAGGTCCGGGTCGTAGGCCATTGAATCCCATACGGTTCCTCCGCCACCAATCTCCCACCAGGGGCCGCCACCCCAGGTTTCCGCGGCTTTCTCCAGGATCGGGTTCTCGAAGGGTTCCTCGGGGTTGCCGGGTACGGTGTAGAAGCGCCAGAGCATCTCGCCGTCGTCGGCGTCGTAGGCGCTTATGTAGCCGCGCACGCCCAGTTCGCCGCCGCCGTTGCCGATGAGGACCATGCCGTCCACGACGCGCGGGGCGCCGGTGATGCTGTACGGCCGGTCGAGGTCGATGGTGAGCTTGTCCCAGATGATCTCGCCATCTTCGGGATCGAGGGCCACCAGCCGGCCGTCGATGGTGCCGACGAAGAGCTTGCCTTCCCAGACCGCCAGGCCGCGATTGACGACGTCACAGCACATGTACTTGGCGCGCGACTTGTCGACGTCGAGATCATTGCGCCACAGGATCCTGCCGCTGCGGCCGTCGACGGCGATTACTTCGCTGTATGTGCCCGTGAAGTAGAGCACGCCGTCGATGACCAGGGGCGTGGCCTCCAAGCCGCGCTTGGTGCCCAGGTCGGTGTACCAGGCCAGCCCAAGCTGGTCGACGTTGTCGCGATTGATGGCATCAAGCGGGCTGTAACGCTCCTCGGCGTAGTTGCGTCCGTGGGCGATCCAGTTTCCCGGCTCGCTGTCCGCGTTGATGATGCGCTCGGCATCGACGTCGAGAGAGGCGCTGGCGGGGGCGAGCGCGCAGGCGGCGATCAGGGCCGCGGCGAGCCGCAGCGGGAGGGTGGGGCGCGACATGAGGACGTGTCTCCTGCTTGTG
Organism: Algiphilus aromaticivorans DG1253; assembly: GCF_000733765.1. Lineage (NCBI taxonomy): Bacteria > Pseudomonadati > Pseudomonadota > Gammaproteobacteria > Nevskiales > Algiphilaceae > Algiphilus > Algiphilus aromaticivorans. The sequence goes on from NZ_JPOG01000001.1 coordinate 1,193,599, forward strand.
CTTGCTATTTCTGTAGGAATCGTTTCACTGAACGATCATTCATTTATAGCACGGACGGGGGCTTTCGGGCAGCCCTCAGCCCAGAAGCTGATAGGGGCCACCGCGCTCCAGCGCGCGCTGATAGGCGGGCCGGGCCTGTGCGCGCTGGACGAAATCGGCGATGGCGGGCCGGTTTCCCTCGGTGCGCGCGCTCGCTGCTTCCAGCGGAAAGCTCATCAGAATGTCGGCGGCGCTCCAGCTGCTGCCCACGAAATGGCCGGTGCCCTGCAGCCGACCCTCGATGTAGTCGAGGTGCAGATCAAGCTGCGGGCCGAGGAAGCGCTTCATGACGTTGCCTTCGATGCCTCGCATAAGGGGTCGCATCAGCTTCGGCGCCTGCTTGGGCAGTTGGCCGAAGATCAGACGCATGACCAGCAGCGGCATGATCGAACCCTCCGCGTAATGCAGCCACTGTCGGTAGTCCAGGAACTCGGCACTGTCGCGCGCCGGCGCTAGTGCGCCGTCGTCGAAGCGTTCGACGAGATACTCGACGATGGCGCCGGACTCGGCGATGACGGTGTCGCCGTCGCTGATTAGCGGTGACTTGCCGAGCGGATGCACGGCCTTGAGTTCGGGTGGGGCGAGCATCGTCTTCGTGTCGCGCTGGTAGCGGCGTACTTCGTAGTCGGCCCCGAGTTCCTCCAGTAGCCACAGAATGCGCTGCGAGCGCGAATTCTCAAGATGGTGGACGACGATCATGCCTGCTCCCCTTCGTGTGCGATGGGCTCAGTCTGCCGGAGCCGTTCCACCGGTGTCGTCGCTGTACCAGTAGGCCATCGCGTCTCGTCGCACCCCTTCGCGTGTGCTGGCGGCCGGGCACCACTGCTGGTGGGAGCGCGCGGCCTGCATCAGAAACTCGAAGAGGGTGGTGTGCTGGCGCAGGATGCGACGATGCCGGTGTGGCGATAGCGGGTTGAAGATGCCCAGCCGGTTCAGCAGCTGCGAGGGCGATTTCTTGACCCAGAGCCAGGACCCCAGCTCCAGCGTCAGCGGCAGAAAGGTCGGTGCATGCGTCAGATCCCGGCTTTCCAGGTGCAGGTAATCCCAGAGGTCGCCATGGGTGGTGTAGCGGCGCGCCTGCGGCTCGATCTGATAGATGCTGTGGTACGGGTGTGCGGCTCGGAAGCGGCAGCGCAGGGCGTAGAGTTCGGCCAGGCAATCGATCGGCCGCCGCGTATAGGCATAGGGGAACCACAGCCTGTCCTGCGCACCAAAGCCGGAATGACAATCCAGAGTGATTGCGAAAGGGTGCGCGAGCAGTCGTTGCGTCACGAGCTCGCAGACCGCCTGCGCCTCGGCGGCCATCGGTGCGCCGGCGCGGCCGCGATACCAGGGCAGCCGTCGCGACAGCCGCTGTCCGCCCAGCGGCCAGGGCGGGCGCTCGGTGGCGTCGAGGGGGGCGTTGCGCATCAGGTCGATGCCTTCCGGATTTCCGCGGCGGCCGGCGCGCATGCCTTCGGGGTTGACCAGCGGCACGAAGACGACGCGCAGGTGGCGCAGCGTCTCCTGCAGCGTCTCGTCCCATTCCAGACGCTCGATCAGTGAATGCAGAAAGGCCAGCACCACCTGGCTGCCGATGCGCTCGACGCCGTGCACACCACCGAAGAAGCCGATGGCGGGCGCGGATGCAGACTGCGTGCCCAGCTCGATGCAGTGGATGGGCAGTTCCTCGGTGCCGACGCGGGCGATTACCTCGCTCCTCAGTCGATTGCCGCCGCGCGCGATCAGATAATGCAGATGCGCCAGTTCGGGCAGTGTGCCGGCACGCTGTAGGGGTTGCAGGGATTCCATCCGCGAATGTTGGTGGGTGCGCGTTTCAGCGAAATGACCTCCGCCGGCATCCCGATGCGCCTGCGGCACGTAAGGTGGACGATGAAAAGCAAAACAAGCATAAAGACAATCGTGCCCCGGCTCCGTGGCGCCGCCATTCTGGCCGCGAGCTTGCTGCTGGCAGCCTGCGCCACGCACAGCAACCGGCCCGAAACACCAGCCGCGTCGATGCCGGAGCGCGACTTCGAGCGCCACGAGCAGCTGCGCTACAGCCCGGAGGGCTGGCCCGAGGCGCTGCACGCCGACATCTACCAGCCGACGGGCCAGGGGCCATTCCCGGCCGTGCTGCTGGTGCACGGCGGTGGCTGGGCGCGCGGCGAGCCCGCCGACATGACCGCCATCGCCGAGGAGCTGGCCGGCGCCGGCTTCGTCGTGATGAACGCGGCCTACCGATTCGCGCCCGAATACCGCTTCCCGGCGCAGTTGCACGATTTGCAGCAGGCGCTGCGCTGGCTGCGCGAAGAGGCGCCGCAATTCGGCGTGGATTCCGAGCGTGTCGCCGGCTTCGGCTACTCGGCCGGCGCGCATCTGGTGGCCCTGCTTGGCCTCTCGGCGGCCGACGAGGCGCTGGATGCCCCGCACGGCAGCACTGATACGCGCCTGCAGGCCGTGGTCGCGGGCGGCACGCCCACCGATCTGCGCAAGTTCGACGGTGGAAAGCTGGTGCCGCAGTTCCTCGGTGGCGATCAGCGCCAGGCGCCGGAGGCGTACCGACTGGCTTCGCCAATCGTCCACGTCACACCGGCGGCGCCGCCCTTCTTCCTCTATCACGGCGGTAGCGACATGCTGGTCAATGTCGACCACGCAGAGGATTTCGCCGCGGCGTTGGAAGCCGCCGGCGTGCATGTCGAGCTTTACCGTATGCGATTGCGCGGGCATATCACCGCTTTCCTCAGCGATGGCACGGCGGTGGCGCGTGCCATCGCTTTTCTGCGGGTCCAGCTTATGTCCGAGTAAGCCTCGATCGCGCTCAGTTGCTGCACTGTGCGTGGCCGCGGGTCTGAAGGGCTTGGCGAAAGCGCCGAGGACTCTGGCCGCTCCAGCGCCGAAATGCGCGGGTGAAGGCGCTCTGCTCGGAATAGCTGAGTAACTGCGCGATCTCGCCGAGTTGCAGCCGCTGATCGGCGAGATGATCGCAGGCTAGCTGGTAGAGGCATTCGTCGCGCAGCGCGCGGAAGCTCTGGCCTTCGGCAGCCAGGTGGCGATGCAGGCTGCGCAGCGACAGGTGCAGGCGCCCGGCGACGGTTGGGGCATCGGCGCGCCCTTGCTGCAGCAGCTCGGGGATGAGGGTGCGGATGGCTGCGCCGAACTCGCCGCGTGGTGGCAGCCGCCGGAGCTGCTCCGCAGCCTGCGCGCGCAGCAGGGCGAGCAGCTGCGGGTCCGGATGGCGCAGCGGCATGGCCAGCCACTGCACGGGGATGCGCACGCGCGTGCTCGTGGAGTCGAATGCCACCGGGCAGCCGAGGATGGCCTCATGCGGGCTGCGATCGGCTGGCGCGGGATTGACGAAGTCGATGGAGATGGGCGCCATCGTCGGTGCCGCGGTTATGTCGCGTGCCAGGGTCACCAGCGCGGTGACGGCGGCTTCATCGGCCAGTGCTCCCGGCCGGCCCGCTTCGGTACCCCATTGCAGAATCAGTTGCTCGTCCTCGGCATGCACGCGCAGCGGACTCACGTCGTAGAAGAGGCGCTCGAACTCGCGCAGGCGTTGCAGTGCCGCAGCCAGATTCTCGCAGGCCAGCAACACATAGCCCATGAGGCCGAAATGCGCCGGGGTTACACGCTCGCCCAGATGGAGCCCCAGCAGCGGGTCGCCCAGGCGCGCGGCGGCGGTCTCCAGCAGGGCTTTCCAGCGCGTCACCGGAAAGCGGGTGGGGGACTCGGCGTGGCTCGCCGGAGGTGGCGCGCCCAGCAGCACGGTCGCGTCCAGTCCCTGCTCGGCGAGGTAGTCGTAGAGCAGCAGCACATAGCTGTTGGGTACCGCGCCGCGCAGTGGCAGATCCTGGCTCATGGCAGGAAGTGTCAAAAAATAGGCGCCGTCCGTCAATCGCAGGGCCCTGCTTTCGGGCACATTGGCGAACAGGACAAAAGCAGGTAACGACGATGGAGACGATCATCAGCCAGGTGCACGCCCTGCTAGGGCCGCACGTCGACTGGAAGCAGGTGCTGCTGAGCGCGATGGTGCCGTTGTTTCTGATGGCTTTCGTCATCGAGTACACGGCCATGCGTCGGCGCGGGCGTACCGAGCCCTTCGAGTGGCGCGACATCCTGACCAATCTCGGCCTCGGCGGCAGCTATCAGATCTTCGAGACCATCGCGCATCTGCTGGTCACCGGGGCTGCTGTGCTCTGGATCTGGCAGTTCCGGCTCTTCGAGATTCCGGTCAACGCCTGGACGATCGGGCCCATCTTCCTGGGCGTGGAGTTCTGCTACTACTGGTTCCATCGCGGCAGCCACCGCATCCGCTGGTTCTGGAGCGCGCACGTCGTGCATCACTCCAGCGAGCGCATGAATATGACCACGGCCATGCGCCAGAGCCTGCTGTATTCGATCACCGGCTGGTGGCTCTTCTTCATGCCGCTGGTGCTGCTCGGGGTGCATCCGGCCGTGGTCTTCTTCCTCTACGGCGTCAATCTCACCTACCAGTACTTCGTGCACACCGAGGCGGTCGGCAAGCTGCACCCCTGGATCGAGTACTGGTTCAACACGCCCAGTCACCATCGCGTGCATCACGGCAAGAATCCGCAGTACATCGACAGGAACTTCGGCGGCGTTCTGATCTGCTTCGACCGCTGGTTCGGGAGCTTCGAGCCGGAGGCCGAGAAGGTGATCTACGGCATCCCGCGCCAGATCCACAGCTACAACATCCTGACGCTGAACCTCCACGAGTTCCGGGATATGTGGCGCGACGTGCTGCGGCCGGGGCCGATGCGGCAGCGTCTGAAGCATCTGTGGGCGCCGCCCGAGTGGGAGCGGCCGGTGTCGGCGAGCGCAGATGGTCGCGCTGCGGCATCCTGAGGACACGCATATCGCATAACAAGAAGGAGACGCATGGTCGACAAGACCCGGAACCCCACCGGCTGGGGTTATGTGGAGGACGCGCTGGGCGCCGCCGAGCGCAAGGCCATCGCCCCCATGGCGGGTGCCCTCTTCGGCGGCGGGCTGCCCGATGCCCAGGCGGCGCCGGCGGCCGAGGCCATCGCGCTGCCCGATTCGCGCCTGCGAGTGCCCGATGCGCTGTCCGGCTGGGTTTCCACCGGGCACGCCGATCGGCTGCTGCACGCGCGCGGGCGCAGCTTTCCAGATCTGGTCGAGCTGCGTGGTGATGCGCTCGCGGATGTACCCGACGCCGTCGCCGAGCCCGGCAACGAGCAGGAACTCATGGCGGTCCTCGACTGGTGCGACAGCCGCCGCTATGCGGTGATTCCCTTCGGCGGCGGCTCCAGCGTGGTCGGCGGCGTCACGCCCGAGGGCGTCGGCGATGTCGCGGCCGTGGTGACCCTCTCGCTGCAGAAGATGCGCGCGGTACACGCCATCGACGCGCGCTCGGCGACCGTGCACGCCGACGCCGGCATCCTCGGTCCGGATCTCGAAGCGGCCGTGAAGCATCAGGGTCTGGCCGTGCGGCATTTTCCGCAGTCCTACTTCCACTCCTCGCTGGGCGGCTGGGTCGCCACACGCGGGGCGGGGCATTTCTCGACGCAGCACGCCAAGATCGAGGATCGCGTCCAGGCCCTGCGGATCATCCTGCCCGACGGGCGTATCTGCCAGACGCAACGCCTACCCGCGGGCAGCGTCGGTGTCGACCCGAACCGGCTGTGGTGCGGTTCCGAGGGCACGCTCGGCGTCATCAGCCAGGTCTGGCTGCGCTGCGTGCAGGCGCCGAGCCTGCGCGACGGCTGCGGTATCGCCTTCGCGCGCTTCGAGGACGCGCTGGAGGCGGCGCGCACGATGCTGCAGTCGGGCATCTATCCCACCCAGCTGCGCATTCTCGACCCCTACGAGCACATGGTCTCGCGCATGGTGGCCGGCAAGCCGGCGCAGGGCGCCCTGATGGTGCTGGCCTTCGAGTCGGCGGGCGCGCCTGTCGGGCCGCAGATGGCGGCTGCGCATGAGATCGCGCAGCAGCACGGCGGCAGCATCCAGGACTCGGCGGGCGAGGAGTCCACCGGCGACTGGAAGAACACCTTCTTCCGTCAGCCCTATCTGCGCGACGCCATGCTGGACCACGCCGTCGTGCTGGATACCTTCGAGACGGCCGTGCTCTGGTCACAGGTTCCGGCGGCCTATCACGGCATCCGCGAGGCCGTCATCAAGGCGCTGGAGGCCGAGTGCGGGGGCGGGGCGGTCACATGCCGCGTCACGCATGCCTATCCCGATGGCTGCTGTCTCTACTTCGGATTCTTCGCGGCCGGTCGTCGCGGCAGCCTCAATAGCCAGTGGCAGGCGATTCGCGACGCGGCGGCCGCGGCGGTTGCCGAGTATGGCGGCACGGCTTCGCATCATCACGCCATGGGGCGCACGCATCGCGGCTATGCGCGCGAGGAGCTGCCCGAGGCCTTCATCGACGCGCTACACGGCGCACGCGCGCGCCTCGACCCGCGCGGCATCATGAATCCAGGGCTGTTGCCGGATGCCTGACGGGACTTGACCGCAGGCGTAGTATTGCGCCGCAACATTACTTCGGAGAAAGGCCCAATGACCGAGTTCGATACCGACGCGCCGGTCTGTGTGACGGGTGCCTCCGGCTATATTGCCGGCTGGATCGTGCGCTATTTGCTCGAGGCGGGCCATACCGTGCACGCCACCGTGCGCGACCCAGGGAAGGCGAGCAGTGTCGCGCATCTGCAGGCCATCGCGGAGCAAGCCCCAGGCACGCTCAAGCTCTTCCAGGCCGATCTCAATGTGGAGGGCAGCTTCGACGAAGCCGTCTACGGCTGCGGCGTCGTCATGCATACGGCCTCGCCTTTCGTGCTCTCCGGTTATCGCGACGCGCGCAGCGCGCTGTTGCGACCGGCCGTGGAGGGCACCCGCAACGTACTGGGCTCCGTGGATCGCTGCGCGTCGGTGCAGCGGGTGGTGCTGACCAGCAGCGTTGCAGCCATCTTCGGGGACAATGCGGATATCGGCGACACGCCGGATGGCGTCTTCACCGAAGCCCAGTGGAATACCAGCAGCAGCCTGCACCACAACCCCTATCAGTACTCTAAGGCCGAGGCCGAGCGCATCGCCTGGCAGGTCTGCGAGGCGCAGTCGCGCTGGGACATGGTGAGCATCAACCCGGCGATGGTCTTCGGGCCCTCGCTGACGCCGGCCAGCCGATCGGGCAGCATCGACACCCTGCTGCAGCTCGGTGACGGACGCCTGCGCGACGGCGTGCCGCGTCTGGGCATGGGTGTGGTCGACGTGCGCGACGTGGCGCAGGCGCATCTACTCGCGGCCTTCACGCCCTCCGCCGAGGGTCGCTACATTCTCTGTGCTGGTACGCGCACCATGCTGCAGATGGCGAACAGTCTGCGCGGTCGCTTCAATGGCGCGTATTCCTTTCCGAGGCGCGAGTTGCCGAAGTCGCTGGTCTGGCTATTCGGCCCCATGAAAGGGCCGGTGACGCGGCGTTTCGTGATGCGTAATGTCGGGGTGCCGCCGCGCTTCGACAACAGCCGCAGCAAGGCGCTGGGCGTGCGCTACCGCGAGGTTGAAACCACGCTGGCCGAGCATTTCGAACAGGCGGTCAAGGACGGGCTGTTAAAGCCGGCAGGCAGAAGCGCCGCCTGAAGCAGCTGACATCGTAGCGTCATGCGTGCTTGGCAGCATTGCTCGGATGCAAATGCAAAAAAGAGAATCCCTGGACACCCGGGGTATCCAAGCTGATGTCACGCTCAGCGGCGAAGCCGCGCTGCATTTCCGCAAGCTGCTGCGCCACGGACGCGCCGTAGCCGCGTTGACACCCTCCGGGCGGGCTCTGGCGCGGGCCTGCTGCCGTTTCATCGACCCGACACGGCCGCAGACGATCGTCGAGCTGGGTGCGGGCACCGGCGCCGTGACGCGCTGTGCGGCCGCGCGCATGCACCCGGACAGCCGGCTGATCGCCATCGAGCGTGATCCCGATTTCGTAGCGATGCTGCGCGCCTCCTTGCCCCGAGCCGAAGCGCTGGAAGGCAACGCCGAGGCCATGTCGGCGCTGCTGGCGGAGCGTGGCGTTGCGCGCGTCGATGTCGTGCTCAACGGGCTGCCGATGCCGAGCCTGCCCGAGCCGGCGCGCGCCGCCGTGCTGGCCGCCATCGCGGCGCTGCCGGGAAATCCCTGGGTGGCGCAGATCACGGTCATGCCCTGGGTCTTCCGGCGCTTCTACACACGCTTCTTCGAAGAGGTGCGCTTCGAACTCGCCTGGCGCAATCTGCCGCCGGCCGGGGTGTACCACTGCCGCGGGGCGCTGGCCGCAGTCTGAGCGCTCAGCGCGAGGCGTTGGTGCCGGCGAGGTCGTGAACCCTGCCCGGCGCGCCCTTCTCCAGCGCGCTGCGGAAGGCCTCGGGAATCTCCCGCTTAGCGAGTTCGGCGGTGACACAGACGTAGATCGTTTCCGCGGTGGCCAGTGCCGTGCCATCGGTGGCGCGCAGGAAATCCGTGCGCAGGCGGAATGAGGTCGTTCCGATGTGGCTGACGTGGATGTCGGCTGCAATGATCTCGTCAAAGCGCGCCGGTGCGCGCCACTCGATGCTCTGGCGCACCAGCTGGTAGTCGAGCCCTCCCTGCACGAAGTCTTCGGCGAAGCCCAGTGCGCGGATGAATTCGGTGACGGCAACATCGATGTAGTCGCCGTAGCGGGCGTTGAAGACGACGTTCTGGGCGTCACAGTCGCCGTAGCGAACGCGCAGCAGGCAGCGATAGGGGGCTGCGCTCATCTGCGACGCTCCGTGCGTCGCGGCGCGGACTGAAGGATCATAGTTTGCATGCAAAGCTCATTTCGAAAGCGGTTGCGCATCCTGCCGCAGCTGCTGGTGCTGTTGCTAGTCGCGGCCTGCGGCAGCGGCTACGAAGGGCCACGTCTACCACCCCTGGGTGCGGACGCGACCATTCTCGCTTTCGGCGATAGCCTGACCTACGGCACCGGTGCGGAGGCGGATGAAGCCTATCCGGCGCAGCTGGAGCAGCTGTCCGGCCGCGAGGTCGTCAATGCCGGTGTGCCCGGCGAGACCACTGCCGAGGGCCGCGAGCGGCTTCCGGGTGTGCTCGAAGAAACCGACCCGGATCTGGTGCTGCTCTGCCTGGGCGGCAACGACATGCTCCAGCGCAAGTCGCGCAGCGCGATGGTGGAGAATCTACGCGCGATGATCGAGTCGATCGAAGCGCGCGGTATTCCGCTGCTGCTGATCTCGGTACCCGAGTTCAAGGGACTCTCGGTGACGCCGCAGCCCGTCTTCGCGGAGCTGGCGGCCGAGTATCAGCTGCCGCTGGCGGAGTCGACGCTTGCCGATGTGATTGGCAAGGGCCGCCTGCGCTCGGATGCCATCCACCCGAACGCGCGCGGTTACCGGCTGGTCGCCGAGGATCTGCACGATCTGCTGCGCGCGGCGGGTGCCTTGCGATGAGGTCGCCACATGGCGACGCGGTGAGATCACTGGCGAGAGAGATGCCATGGAGCAGGTAACACGCAATGTTATCGGCCGGCTGGATATTCGCGAGCAGCTGGAGCTGGCGCAGCACATCTCAAATTTCGGTGTTTACCATCTCGACCGCGAAGGCCGTATCCGGAGCTGGAACCCGGGGGCAGTGAAGCTGACTGGGCTGAGCGCCGATGCCGCGATCGGCGCGCCTTACGCGCAACTCTTTCATGAAGACGGCCGGCGCAACAATCAGCCGCAGCAGGCCCTTGAGTTCTGCCGTGCCTATCAGCATCTGCGCGAAGAGCAGATGCGCGCCAGGGCGGACGGCAGCTTTTTCACCGCCGATGTGTCGATGGATCTGGCGCGCGCCGACAGCGGTGAGATCCGGGCCTTCGTGGAAGTCTTCGAGGACATCACCGAGGCCAAGCAGAGAGAAGAGGCGCTCTATCGGCAGGCGACGCGTGACGCCCTCACCGGCGTAGCCAACCGCGGGCATTTCGGCGAAGTGGCCGGCAAGGAGATCGAGCGCGCGCTGCGCTTCCATGAGCCCTTGTCCATGGCGCTGCTCGACATCGACCACTTCAAGCAGGTCAACGATACCTACGGACACGAGCCCGGCGATCGCGCGCTCATCGCCTTTGCGCAGGAGACCGAGGCGAATGTACGCAGCATCGATCTCCTTGGCCGCATTGGCGGCGAGGAGTTCGCGCTGATGCTGCCGCGCGCCAATGCCAGCGCGGCCGCCGAGATGCTGCAGCGCCTGCGCCAGGTCGTCGCAGCCATCCGGGTGTCGGCGGACGTCGGTCAGGTCTTCGGCTTCACGATGAGTGTGGGGGTGTCAGAGCTGCGTCCGCAGGCGCGCAGTCAGAAGGATCTTCTGCGCGAGGCCGATGCGGCTCTCTACCGGGCCAAGCGCGAGGGGCGCAATCAGGTGCAGATCTGGCGCGACTACGAGCCGCAGCGCCCGCGGCGCTGAGTCAAGTGACGCTCGCGCCGGACAGCCAGCCTGGCAGCTCTGCGATGCTGGCGATGACGCCGTCCGGCGTGGTCTCGGAGCGCGCGACGAAGTCCGCGCGATACTTGCCGGTTTGCACCAGCAGCCCGCGCATGCCGGCGGCCTGGGCCCCGCCGATATCGCTGTCGACGTCATCGCCTACCACGACGACCTCGGAGGGCGGGCAATCGAAATCGCCGGCAGCGAGATTGAAGAAGGCCGCATCCGGCTTGCCGACGACCGTTGCCGCGCGGCCGGTGGTTGCCTCCAGCGCCGCGACGTAGGCGCCGATATCGAGGCGCAGGCCGTTACCTGTCTGCCAGAAGCGGTTGCGGTGCAGCGCCACCAGCTCCGCGCCCTGCATGAGGGCGGCGAAGATGCGTTCCAGCAGCTTGTGATCCCAGCTGGGACCGATGTCGCCGATGAGCACGCAGTCGGGCGTGGCCGTGTCGATGGCCCAATCGGCAAAGACCGGCCGGATGCCGTCACCGACAACGGGCCAGATGCGTCGGGCACCGCTGCGTTCGAGATGCCGCCGCGCCGCGCTGACCGCGCTGAAGATGGCGGCGTCGGCGACCGGCAGCCCCATGTCGCGCAGTTTCCCGCCCAGGGCTTCTGGGGTCCGTGTGCTGGTATTGGTGATGAAGCGCAGGGGAATCTCCGCTTCGCCCAGTGCCTCCAGGGTTTCGGCGGCTCCCGGCAGCGCTTGATCGCCGACGTGCAGCACGCCGTCGATGTCCAGCAGCAGACCTCTGGCACTGTTAGGCGTCGATTTCACCTTCATGACCGCTGCGACGCAGGATGCGTGCCAGCGGCGCTACTGCAGCGCGTGGCGCCGCAGGGTGTCGATATCCACAACCTCGAGCGTGGCTTCGTGACAGGCGCTGGGCACGATCGGCGGGGCGACGCCGGCTTCGACGGCCTCGGCCCAGCGCGCTGCGCACAGGCACCAGCGGTCGCCGGGCTGCAGGCCGGGAAAGCCCATCTCGGCGCGTGGCGTCGACAGATCATTGCCCTGCGCACGACTGAAGGCGAGGAACTCCTCGGTCACGATCGCACAAACGGTATGCAGGCCGGCGTCGCCGCGGCCGGTATTGCAGCTGCCATCGCGGTAGAAGCCCACCGGCGGGTCGTTGCAGCAGGCGACGAGGGCGCCGCCAAGAATGTTGCGTGCCGGCGAATTGCTCATGCCATGTGTCCAGAAGGCTTTGACCCATCATGCCAGTGCGGTAGGCGCGGCGTTGTGCGCTGCCTGGGCGTCCGGGCGCTCGCGTTAGTGCAGCGCATCATTCAGGCTTGGCGTTACATGCGCCATCTGCTCACGGATCCAGAGACTCCGGCGCAGCACATGTTCGTCCGGTGGTTCGGCTTTCCAACGCCGTGGTGCCGGAAGCACTGCCGCTAGTCGAGAGGCCTGATTGGCATCGAGTGTCGCGGCGCTGTGCTCGAAATAGTGCATCGCGGCCGCCTCGGCGCCGAAGACGCCGGGCGCGAGTTCGGCGATGTTCAGATAGATCTCGAGGATGCGCCGCTTTGGCCATAGCAGCTCGATGAGTACCGTCAGGCCGGCCTCGATGCCCTTGCGCGCGTAGCCGCCTCCCGGCCAGAGGAAGAGGTTCTTGGCAACCTGCTGGCTAATGGTGGAGGCGCCGCGCTGCGGTCCGCCGTCGCCGCCTTCCCGGATGGCGTCGCTAATGGCCGCGAAATCAAAGCCGTGATGACGTGGAAAGTTCTGATCCTCGGAGGCGACCACGGCCTGGGCGAGCACCGGCGCGATAGCCTCCAGCGGGGCCCATTGCTGGCGAACCGGCTGTACCGGGCTCTGCAGCATGAAGGCGGTCGTCGGCGGCGGCACCCAGCGCATTGCCGCGATCGCAACGACGGGGGTCGCCAGCAGCAGCAGAGCGGCAATGAGCAGCTTTCGCCGGATGCCGCTTCGGCGCCGCCGGCGGCTCATGTCACCCCGTGTCGCGGTGTATCAACGCCGATCGGGAGGCGGTGATCATTTGGCGTCATAACCCACAAGACCCTCGCGATAGCGCCGCCCATTATCGACATAGTGTTCCGCCGAGGCCGCGATCGCGGCGCGCTCCTTGTCGCCGCACTCGCGCACGACCTTGCCCGGCGCACCCATGACCAGGGAGCTGTCGGGAATTTCCTTACCCTCGGGGATGAGGGTGCCCGCGCCAATGATGCAGTTGCGCCCGATCTTCGCGCCGTTGAGCACGATGGCGCCGATACCGATCAGGCTGTTGTCCCCGATGCTGCAGCCGTGGAGCATCACCATGTGGCCCACGGTGACGTTCTCGCCCACCCGAAGCGGGAAGCCGGGATCGGCGTGCAGCACGCTGCCGTCCTGGATGTTGCTGCCGGTGCCGATGTGCAGCGCTTCGACGTCACCGCGCAGCACGCAGTTGAACCAGACGCTGGCGCCGGCTTCCAACCGGACGCGGCCGATGACCGTGGCATTGTCGGCGACGAAGACATCGTCGGCCAGCTCGGGTTGGATATCGTCGATGGTGTAGAGCAACGCGAGGCTCCCTGTTGGACAATGCCTTGTACTATGCCATTGCGCCTGAGCGCGCAGGGGGAAGCATGCAACTGCAGAACCGGGTTGTCTGGATCACGGGCGCTTCGGGCGGTATCGGCGAGCAGCTGGCGCTTCAGGCATCGCAGGCCGGGGCGCGGTTGGTGCTCAGCGCGCGACGGCAGGACGAGCTGGAGCGCGTGCGGGCTGCTTGTGCGAATCCGGGGCAATGCGCGGTACAGCCACTCGACCTCGCAGATTTCGACGCTGATTCCGCGCGCGAGCAGGCCGAGGCTTTCTTCGGCCCCATCGACATTCTGGTTAACAACGCCGGCATTTCGCAGCGCAGCCTGATTGCCGATACCGATATGGCTGTGTATCGACGACTGATGGAGCTGGATTTCTTCGCGGTGGTGGCGCTTTCCAAAGCCGTGCTGCCCGGCATGGTCGCGCGCGGCGGCGGTCATGTGGTGATCGTCAGCAGTGTTGTCGGCTACATCAGCTCGCCCCTTCGCAGCGGCTATTCCGCAGCCAAGCACGCTCTGCACGGCTTCTTCGATTCGGCCGCGGCGGAGTACTGGGACGTCGGTGTGCGCTTCACGCTGGCCTGCCCAGGCTTCGTTGCCACGCAGGTTTCGGCCAACGCGCTGACTGGTGATGGCAGCTCGAACGGGCGCGTCGAGGCCAGCACCGCAGGCGGCATGGACCCGGCCGAATGCGCGGCGCGCATCTGGAAGGCCGTGGCCGCCGGGCGCTATGAATTGCTGATGGGGCGGGAGCGCGTTTACGTTTATCTCAAGCGCTTCCTGCCGGGGCTCTTCGCGCGCTTGTTGCGCCGCGCCGAGCAGCGCTGAGCCGTCGCTATACTGGCGTTCCAGCTTTTCCCCTCGAGGACTCCGAAATGGCCATCTATGATCATTACGTACTGCCCGTCGTTCTCGACTGCTGCTGCGGCATGAAGCCGATTCAGAAAGAACGGGCCGGACTGTTGCCGCGGGCGCGTGGACGGGTTCTGGAGATCGGCATTGGAACCGGCCGTAATTTTCCCTTCTACGCGCCGGAGCAGGTGTCCTCGCTGATCGGCCTGGATCCGGCCGAGCAGATGAACGCCAAGGCGCGCAAGCGCGCCGCGGAAGCCGGCATGAGCGTTGAGTTGATGGGTGTTTCGGCCGAAGGTATTCCCGCCGAAGACAACAGTTTCGACACTGTCGTCTGCACCTTCTCGCTTTGCACGATTCCGGATCCGGTCGCCGCGCTGCACGAGATGCGACGGGTACTCAAGCCCGAAGGCGAGCTGCTCTTCTCCGAGCACGGTCTTGCTCCGGAGCCGAAGGTGCAGCGCTGGCAGCACCGTCTCTCGCCGGGGTGGAGCAAGATTGCCGGCGGATGTCAGCTGGACCGCGACATTCCACAGCTGCTGGATGCAGGCGGATTCGCCATCGACGAGATGCGCGAGGGCTACCTCAAGGGGCCGAAGCCCTGGACTTATGTGCGCACCGGCTGGGCGCGCGCCGCCTGAGAACCCTCAGCTGCGGTCGCGGCGCAGCAGGAAGAGGAAGACTTCGTCCATCCCCTTCATGTCCATCGCGCCGAGCACCGTGTCGTCGTCGACGCGGCGGAATACGTCATGGATAGGGCGCTGGTCGTAGCACATCGTCGCGCTGATCTTGCCGCGAAACTCGGTCATGCGCAGCCGCGCCTTCGAGCCACTGGTAGCCATGAGCGGTTGAATGAGGCGGAAGGCGCGTGCTGAGGCGTCGTTGTTGAGCTGCGGAAAGCGCAGACCTAGCGCCAGCGGCATCAGCGCCGGATTGACGCGGCGGATACCGCCACCGGCCGTCGAGAAGAGCAGGGGATGCACGTTGTCGGCATCGACGAATTCCTTGCCGTACCAGCCGAAGCGCTCCAGTACGCCGTCCAGGGCGTGGCCGGTACTGAAGCCGTCGCCGCGCCAGCGGCCGATCATGGCGTCGCAGTCGACCGGATCAAGGCTGTCGTAGAAGGCGAAGGCGGCCTCGGCGGATTCCCGTCCGGTGCCGAGTTGCTCAGTGGCGTCGAAAGCCATGCGCGTTCTCCTGATGAGGCCTACATATTACGCCGGTACTCGCCCCCCACCGCGTAGAGGGCGTGGCTGATCTGCCCGAGGGAGTAGTACTTCACGGCCTCCAGCAGCTGGTCGAAGGTGTTGCGGCGCTCGGTGGCCGTGCGCTGCAGCTCGGGGAGCACCTCGCCGGCAATGGCGTTGCGCGCGGCCCGGAAGCCCTCGACGTTGCGGATCTGCTGCAGGCGTTCCTCCTCGGTGGAACGGATCAGCTCGATCTCGGTGGTGATCTCGCCGCCGTGGTCCTTGGGCAGGAAGGTGTTGACACCGATGAGCGGGAGCGAGCCGTCGTACTTCTTGTGCTCGTAGTGCATCGACTCGTCCTGGATCTTGCCGCGCTGGTACATGGTGTCCATCGCACCCAGCACGCCGCCGCGCTCGCTGATGGCCTCGAACTCCTTGTAGACGGCCTCTTCCACCAGGTCGGTCATCTTGTCGATGAAGTGGCTGCCCTGCCAGGGGTTCTCGCAGAAGTTGATGCCCAGCTCCTTGTTGATGATGAGCTGGATCGCCACGGCACGGCGCACCGATTCCTCGGTGGGCGTGGTGATCGCCTCGTCGTAGGCGTTGGTATGCAGGCTGTTGCAGTTGTCGAGCAGCGCGTAGAGGGCCTGCAGCGTTGTGCGGATGTCGTTGAACTGGATCTCCTGCGCGTGCAGCGAACGGCCGGAGGTCTGGATGTGGTACTTCATCATCTGGCTGCGCGCCGAGCCGCCGTAGCGCTCCTTCATCGCGCGCGCCCAGATGCGGCGCGCGACACGGCCGATCACCGAGTACTCCGGATCCATGCCGTTGGAGAAGAAGAAGGAGAGATTCGGCGCGAAGTCGTCGATCTTCATGCCGCGCGCCAGGTAGTACTCGACGATGGTGAAGCCGTTGGAGAGCGTGAATGCGAGCTGGCTGATCGGGTTCGCGCCGGCCTCGGCGATGTGGTAGCCGGAGATGCTCACCGAATAGAAGTTGCGCACCTCCCGTTCCACGAAGGCCGCCTGGATATCGCCCATCATGCGCAGCGCGAACTCGGTGGAGAAGATGCAGGTGTTCTGCGCCTGATCCTCCTTGAGGATGTCCGCCTGCACGGTGCCGCGCACCACCGCCATGGTCTCGCGCTTGATGCGCTCGTAGGTCTCGGCGTCGACGACCTCGTCGCCGGTCACGCCCAGCAGGCCGAGGCCGAGGCCGTCGTTGCCCTCGGGCAGCTCGCCGCAGTATTCGGGGCGCGGCGTGTCCTTGTAGACCTCCGCGATCTTCTTCTCGGCGGCCTCCCAGCGCTTCGGGTCCTCGCGCAGGTACTTCTCGATCTGCTGGTCGATGGCGGTGTTCATGAACATCGCCAGGATCATCGGCGCCGGACCGTTGATGGTCATCGACACGGAGGTCGTCGGCGCACAGAGATCGAAGCCCGAGTAGAGCTTCTTCATGTCGTCCAGCGTGGCGATGGACACACCGGAATTGCCGACCTTGCCGAAGATGTCCGGGCGCTCGGCGGGATCCTCGCCGTAGAGGGTCACCGAGTCGAAGGCCGTCGAAAGCCGCGCAGCTTCGCCGCCCTGGGAGAGGTAATGGAAGCGGCGATTGGTGCGCTCCGGCGTACCCTCACCGGCGAACATGCGGGTCGGATCCTCGCCGGCGCGGCGATAGGGGTAGACGCCGCCGGTGTAGGGGTAGGCGCCGGGCAGGTTCTCCTTGAGCAGGAAGCGCAGCTGTTCGCCCCAGTCCTTCGTCTCGGGCGGAGCGATCTTGGGGATCTGCTGATGCGATAGCGATTCGCGGTAGTTTTCGACCTTGATGGTCTTGTCCCGCACGGTGTATTCGGCGACCTCCTCGGTCACCGCCTTGTAGCGCTCGGGCCATTCGCGCAGCGCCTGCAGGGCGTCGGCGTCGAGGCTGTCGATGGCGTCCTGATAGCACTGGCGCAGGCGCAGCAGGCTGCGGTCACCCTCGTCCTGCAGCGCATCGCGCTCGTAGCCGGCCAGCGGCTCGGGCAGCTTCGCGTCCTCCAGGCCGGCCAGCGCAGCGTGGTAGTGCTGCGCGCGCGCGGCGGCCTCGGCCTGTTCGTCGACCCGGCTGTTGGTCGCGCGGCCGCTCTCGGCGATCTCGGCAAGGTAGCGGTTGCGCGCGGCCGGAATCAGCACGGTTTCGCGCGGTTCCTTGAGGCTGGTGTCGACCGCCGGTGTCCACTCCTCGGCGGGCAGCTCGAGCCTCTCGCGCAGCAGCCGGCACAGCTCGGCGAACATCCAGGTGATCCCCGGGTCGTTGAACTGGCTGGCGATGGAGGGATAGACGGGGACCTCGTCGTCGGCAAGCGAGAAGGCCGTGCGGTTGCGCTTCCACTGTTTCTTGACGTCTCTGAGCGCGTCCTCGGCACCGCGGCGGTCGTACTTGTTGAGCACCACCAGTTCGGCGAAGTCGAGCATGTCGATCTTCTCGAGCTGGCTGGCCGCGCCGTAGTCGCTGGTCATGACATACATCGGGAAGTCGACCAGATCGACGATCTCGGAGTCGCTCTGGCCGATGCCGGCGGTCTCGACGATGACGAGGTCGAAGTCCTGAGCGCGCAGGAAAGCGATGGCGTCCTGCAGCATGGCCGTGGTGGCCGCGTGCGCGCGGCGCGTGGCCATCGAACGCATGTACAGACGCTCCGAGCGCAGGCTGTTCATGCGGATGCGATCGCCCAGCAGCGCGCCGCCGGACTTGCGCCGCGTCGGGTCCACGGCCAGCACGGCGATGCGCTTGTGCTCGAAAGCGCCGAGAAAGCGCAGCATGAGCTCGTCGACCACCGACGACTTGCCGGCGCCGCCGGTGCCGGTGATACCCACCACCGGCGTCTTGCCGCCGGCGAGCTGCCATTGGCGGTGCAGCTGGGCGCGCTCCTCCTCGGAATGGATGCCGTCCTCGATGGTGGACAGGGCCGTGGCCAGGGCCGGATCGTCGGCGCAGGGCTGACCCAGCGCCTCGGCCGTCGGCGGCGTATAGCCGCGCGCGGACCGTGCGTCAGCCGTGCGCTTCACGAGATCGTCGATCATGCCCTCGAGGCCGAGCTGCGCGCCGTCGTTGGGGTGGTAGATGCGCTCGACGCCCTTGTCGTGCAGCGCCTTGGCCTCGTCCGGCGTGATGGTGCCGCCGCCGCCGCCGAAGACGCGGATATGCCCGGCACCGCGCTCTTCCAGCATCTCGACCATGTAGGCGAAGAACTCGTTGTGGCCGCCCTGGTAGCTGGACAGCGCAATGGCGTCGGCGTCCTCCTGGATGGCCGCGCGCACGATGTCCGCCACCGAGCGGTTGTGGCCGAGGTGGATCACTTCGGCGCCTCTGGCCTGGATCATGCGCCGCATGATGTTGATGGCGGCGTCGTGGCCGTCGAAGAGGCTGGCGGCAGTAACGACGCGCAACGGGCTTTCGGTGGGCTCGGTCTGGGCTTTCTGGTCGTGCTGGCGGGCGGCGGCAGTGGTCATGGCGTACTCAAAATGAATCTGTATTCAGAATTGTGAGTATGCGCGCGTCGCCGATCATCGTCCAGCCACTGGTGAAGCAGGCTGATCGACGTCGTCGTCCCTGAAGATTCCCTCATGAGGCCGCGTCCGGCGTCATAGCCGTGCGGTTCGGCAGGGTGAGCGGCAGTAACGCGGCCAGGATTTGGGCCCAAAAAGCGATGATCCAGCGCATCAGCCACCGTAGGTTGTAGCCGGCAGCGGCCAGCACCGGGTTCATGGCATCGCCGAGCGCGCCCTTGAGGTGGCAGCGTCGCATGCGGTTCTCTTCCTTGAGGTGCCCGATGGTGGGTTCTACGGCCTGTCGGCGTTTGAGCAGGCGTTTCTGGCTGGGTGTCAGGGTCTTGGGCTTGCCGCGATGGATGACGGCGACGCCTTCAGGTTGGCGACCGCGATAGCCGAGGTCGACGATGGCGGTGGTTGGTGGGATGCCGGTGAGGATTTCGGTCTGTTCCAGATGCTCGGCCAGGGTGTCGCCGTCATAGGGATTGCCGGGGAAGCTGCGGGCGCCGACGATGAGGCCTTGCTTCGCGGTGATGGCGATGCCGGCCTTGACGCCGAACTCGTAGGGCTGGCGGGCCTTGCCCTTGCCAATGCACTCGACTTCCGGGGCGTGCAGGGCGTAGAGCTTGTGCTTGTCTTTCTTCTGCTGGCTGCGGATGCGCTCGGCGCGCGTCAGCAGGGTGGCGAGCTTCTGCTGTTGCTCGGTGGTGGCCTTGCGCTGGATATCGCGGATCAGCCGGCCAACGAGGGTGCGCTGCTTGCCCAACACGCGCCGCAGGCGCTTGTACTGCTTGGCATGCGCGTAGCCGCCGGCGCGGCGGCGCAGGCTGGGGCCGATGCGGGCGTAGCTTTGCCGCAGGCCGATGCCTTCTGCCTGGGCGGCTTGGACGAGCTTGCCTCGGGCAATCTCCAGCAGGCGGCTGTCGGTGGGATAAGCCACGGCCTTCTCCTGCACGGTGCTGTCGATGACCACGCGTTCCAGATCCCGAGGCCGGATGGCCTTCATGGCCTTGGCGGCTTCGATGGTCTGGGCCAGCAGCTCTTCGACACCGGCTTCGCCGAGGCGCTGGCGGAAGCGGGTCAATGAGGAGGGGTCGCAGGGCAAGGTGGTCTGAAAGTAGACCTCGCCGCAGAAGTGCTGCCAGTAGGGATTCTCCAGCCAGCGGGCACAGACCTGTTCGTCGGACAGGTTGTAGGCGTGCTTGAGATACAGCAGGCCGACAACCAGGCGCATGGGCAGCGCCGGGCGGCCCGCACCGGCCGGCTCCGGTGGCAGCACGCCGGAGAGCCGCTCGGCGATGGCCTCCCACGGCATCTTCTCGGCCAGCTTCACCAGCGGGTGCTCATTCCCGATCATCTGATCGAGCCGCGCCCGAAACAGATCGTCGCTTCGTCCTTCGGGGCCTTCGCAGGCCGCAGGCTTGTGGCGCATCAGCAGGCGTCCAAGTTTTGCAAGGTTTCGAGGCCCATTATCGCCGTTGCTGGCGATTTCGGAAAGCAGAAATCTCTGATTTCTCGCGCCTGGTCAATGGGTTGCGGATTGTTCAGGGCCGACGACGTCGCGACTCCGGGGATGGCGATCCGGCGCTGCGCCGGTGGAAGGCGAGCCCGTCTAGCCTTCGGCCGTATTCGGCGCCTGCCGCTGATGGCCGGATTCTTCCTGCACATCGCGCTCGTGGATGGCGTTTCGAATCTGGTCGAGATTCTCGCGCAGTATGTCCGCGACCAGCGCGTCGGTCCGCGGATCGTTGAGGATCTCGAGCACGACGCTCAGCGAAGTATCGGCGCTGACCTGGGCGACGTCGCGATAGAAGGGCAGGCGTGAGAGATAGCCCGTGCGCGAGTCCGCTGCTACCTTTTCCAGGATGGTTTTGGTCAGCGTCTGACGGTTGGCTTCGAGCGCGCGCGAGATGTTCTGCGTGTAGTGCCCCTTTTGCAGCACGTCAGCGACCTCGCCGATGATCGCAACCGTAAGCGGGCGCTTGATCATGCCGATGACCATGCCGAGTACCCGGCGCACGACGCGGTAGACGACCTCTTCGCCGAGCGCTCTGTCAGCTGCTCGGCCCAGTCGTGAGAGCAGGATGACCACCCGGATCACGCGCAGCAGCCGCAGCCCGCGCAGCGCCGGATCTGAGACCGGGATCATGCCCAGCACTTCGTACCAGCGACGTGCCGGGAAGCTGAGTTGCCAGCTCGCTTCGCGCCAGCGGAACAGAAACTCGACAAGAAAGATGCTGCAGACGACGTAATCGCCGATGACGACCCAGCGCATTGTCTCCTCGGAGACGTCGCCGAAGGTCGCCCAGCTCAGCACCACCACCGAAATCAGCGCCAGAGCCAGCATCAGCCAGTCGATCAGTCGCACGCTCTCGCGCCCGAAGACGGCGTTGAAACTCGGGTCCTGTGCGCTGGGCGCCGCTTCGGAAGCGTCTTGGGATGGTGCGGACACGGTTTGGCCTTGTTGTGCTTTGCTGGGCACGCTAGGGCGACGCTGCCGGGCGGTCAAGCGCGGCAGCACTCGGCCTTCGAGTCGGAAGGCCGCTGCGGGCACGAGTGTGCAGGCAGCGGTGCGCTCCCGCCGGCAGACCCTGCGCATGTCGCGAAGTCTGGGTAGTTCGCCTGCGAATTTCGCGCATCAATCGCGAACGTGCTGGCCGCATCTTCCGGCCGGACGCCGCGCTAAGCTACCGCCGAATACTGCGAGGATCCAGCATGACTACGCATCGTTGGGACGTCGCCATTATCGGCGCAGGTACCGCCGGCATGGTCGCCTATCGCGCCGCCACCGCCCATGGCGCAAAGACGCTGCTGATTGAGGGCGGCGTTTACGGCACTACCTGCGCGCGCATCGGCTGCATGCCTTCCAAGCTGCTGATCGCCGCAGCCAATGCCGCGCACGGGGCGCGTGAGGCGGATGGCTTCGGTGTGCAGATCCCGGAAGTGCGCATTGATGGTCCGGCCGTCATGCGGCGCGTGCGGGCCGAGCGCGACCGCTTCGTCGGTTTCGTCGTCGAAACGGTCCAAAGCTGGCCGCAGGCGCACCGCCTGCATGCCTACGCTCGCTTCGAGGCACCGGGCGCGCTGGCGCTGTCCAATGGCGACCGCGTCGAGGCGGCGCGTGTAGTCATCGCTACCGGCAGCACGTCGCAGTTGTCCGGCCCGCTGGGTGCGCTGCCGCGCGAGCGCCTGGACACCAACGAAACGATCTTCGAGTGGCCGGATCTGCCCGAGTCGGTGGCGGTATTCGGCACCGGAATCATTGGCCTGGAGCTTGGCCAGGCCTTGCACCGCTTGGGTGTGCGTGTGCACGTCTTCGGGCGCAGCCGGCGCCTTGCCGGCATTACGGATCCTGAAGTCGCTGCCCAGGCGCGGACCATCTTCGGCCGAGCGTTTCCATTGGTGCTCGAGAGCGAACTCCTCGATATCACCGACGAAGGCGAGGCCTTCAGCGTGCGCTGGCGCGACGACGAAGGCGAGCACAGCGAGCGCTTCGCACGCGTGCTGGCCGCGACCGGTCGTGCGCCGAATGTCGACGGCCTGAACCTGCAAGCCGCCGGTGTGCCGCTGAATGACGAGGGTCTGCCGCAGTTCGATCCGCTGACAGGGCAGTGCGGTGATAGCCCGGTCTTCATCGCCGGCGACGTCAACAACGAGAAACCGCTGCTGCACGAGGCCGCCGACGAGGGTCGCATCGCCGGCGACAACGCCGGCCGCTGGCCCGACGTGCGGCGGGGGTATCGCCGCACGCCACTATCGGTGGTCTTCAGCGAGCCGCAGGTGGTTGCGCTGGGGCAGTCCTTCCGCGCGCTCTGCGAGTCGGGCACCGATTTCGCGGTGGGTCAGGTCGATTTCGCCGGCCAGGGTCGCGCGCGCGTGATCCGCGAGAATGCCGGTCTGCTGCGCGTCTACGGCGCCCACGACAGCGGCCGGCTGCTGGGTGCCGAAATCATTGGCCCGCGCGCCGAGCATCTGGGCCATCTGCTGGCCTGGTCGGTTCAGGCGGGGCTTACGGTGGACGATGCGCTGGCGATGCCCTTCTATCACCCTGTCGTCGAGGAGGGGCTGCGCACGGCACTGCGCGATCTTGCCCACGCACTGAAGAAGGGGCCGGCGCCGGTTCCCGGCTGCGATATCGACGGCCCTGGCGGCTGAGCGTCGCCCGAGCTGATAATGTCGGCCTGTCGCCCGGGGTACGGGCAGCTCACCATATCCAGCCAGGACCGCTGCCATGCTGAAGAGTCTCGATCTCCCCTTTGAGAAGCGCGCGTCGGACAATATGCTTACGGCGGGCCAGCCGGATGCGGAGCAGTTCCGCGCGGCGGCCGATGCGGGTGTCCAGCACGTCATCAATCTGCGGCCGATTCCGGAGCAGGGCGAGGACCAGACGTCGATGGTCGAGGACCTGGGTATGCGCTATCACCATCTACCCATCGCCAGCGAGCACGACCTCAATCCACATACCGTGGCCATGCTCGACGGACTGCTCGGCGAGATCGGCGACAAGCCCACCGTCTTCCACTGCGCTTCGGGCAATCGTGTCGGCGCGCTGCTGGCGCTGCGCGCGGCCTGGCATGAGGGCAAGAGCGCCGAGGAGGCGCTCGAGATCGGTCGCGCCACCGGCATGACGAAGCTGGAGCCGGCGGTGGCACGGTTGCTGCAGCAGGGCAGCCCCCAGCAGTAGGCGCGCATGACTACGGCACCGCGAGCGGCGCGCGCGCTGCGCGTGCCCCACACCCTGGTACTGCTCTTCGGCATGATGGTGGCGGCCTGGGCGATGACCTGGCTGCTGCCGCAGGGAGTGTTCGAGACGGCGCAGAACGAGGCCGGCCGCGCCATCGTTGTTGCCGGCACCTACGAGACGGTCGACGAGCGGGTGCGATTGTCTCCGCTGGCACTGCTGACGGCGATTCCGCGTGCCATGGCGGACGCCGCGCCCATCATCTTCTTCGTGCTCATCGTCGGTGGGGCCGTGGGCACGCTGCGCGCCAGTGGTGCCATCGACGCCGGGCTGGGTCGGGCGCTCCATCTGCTCGGCGCCCGCCCGGGCTGGCTGATCAGCGGCGGTGTGACACTCTTCGCGATCGCTTCGGCCGCTCTGGGAACTTCGGCTGAATACATCCCGCTGGTCGCAATTCTGGCGGCGTTGGCGGTCAGCCTGCAGTTCGACCGCATGACCGCGGTAGGCATTGTGCTGGCCGGCTATGGCGCCGGCTACGGCGTCGCCTTTCTCAACCCCTTCACGGTTCTCGCCGCGCACGAGGTGGCCGAGCTGCCGCCAGGCTCGGGCATGTGGTATCGCTTGCTGCTCTTCGTGCCCTTCGTCGCCATCGGCGTGCACCACGTCTGGCGCTACGCCGCGCGCGTGCAGGCCGATCCGACGAAGAGCCTCGTTGCCGGTCTGCCAGCCAATATCGAGCCGGTCTCCGAGACGACCGCGCTTACTTGGCGGCACCGCGCCTGTCTGCTGGCCACCGCGGCGGCAGTAGGGCTGCTGATCTGGGGTATCGGCTCGCAGGGCTGGTACCTGAACGAGTTGACCGCGACCTTCTTCGGGCTGGCCGTTGCCATCATCGTCATAGGCCGGCTCGGGGCCAGTGACGGCGCCACGCATTTCGTCAACGGTGCGGCCGAGCTGGTGGGCACCGCCCTGCTCATTGGCTTCGCGCGCGGCATTAGTCTGCTGCTTGAGGATGGCCAAGTGCTGCACAGTATCGTGCACGGACTGTCCATCCCGCTGCAGATGGTGGGCGAGCACGCCGCGGCCGTGGGTATGCTGCTGGTGCAGACGCTGCTCAATCTCTTCATTCCATCTGGCAGCGGCCAAGCCTACGCCACCATGCCGATCATGGCGCCGGTCGCCGACATCGTCGGCATCCCGCGCCAGGTGGCCGTACTGGCCTTCCAGTTCGGCGACGGCTTCTCGAATATCGTCGTGCCGACGAATCCGGTGCTGATGGGGATCCTGGGCGCGGCCGCCATTCCCTACGGCCGCTGGTTGCGCTTCGTGCTGCCGTTGCTGGCGAAGTGGCTGGTGGCGGCGGCTGTGGCGTTGGTGGTGGCTGTGATGATTGGGTATCAGTGAGTTTGCGGTGGCAAATTCGTAGACGTTGTCCACCTCCACTTTTAAGGCCGTATCGACCCGGTTTCGCTTGCGGATTCCGCGCCGGGTACCTCAGAGCTACCGGATGTTCCCGCGCGATCGGTGCGGGTCACTTTGGTTACGGCCAAAGTGACCAAAGCCATGGTGCCCGCCGGGTGGCCTGCCGCGGGTGAGCCCGACCGAAGTGCCGGTCGCACTTCGCAGTGGGCGAACGCCCGGACAAGGAGGTCCGGGCCGGGTCACTTAGCGAGGCAGGAGCCGAGCTTAGTGACAGCGGCAGTTCGGCAGTAACGCTTGTGCCGGATAGCCCCTGTGTTCCGGAGCGCGAAGATCGCCGCAGTCACTAGGCTCGGTCATCCAGACCTCGCCAAGTGACCCAGGCTGGGCCTTCCATGGCCCAGCCGTAATCCGCGCTGCGACTTGCCACCGGCAAGTCGGTCGCGGATCACCCCTCAAAGGGCACAAGTCGTTCTGGCTCACCGCTTCGCGGCATCGCTGTTGGCCTATAGCGCCGTGCCGCTGAAGTCGAAGCGTAGGCCGAGATAGAGCGAGCGGCCGGGGCGGGGCGCGACATCCTTGAGGAAGGACGTGGCGTCGCGCCGGGTCTCGTCGAGCAGGTTGCGGCCGCGGGCGTAGAGGGTGACTTCGCCGGCGGTCGTGCGCAGCGTGTAGCCGATGTCGGCGGATAGCAGGTCGTGGGCCGGGGTGCTCGTCTCCAGCGGTGCGGTGCGGTCCTGCTCGGTGACGCGGGTGTAGGCGAGGTTGAGCGAGACGGCGCCGATGCGGCCGTCGGCGCCGATGCCGACGCGCGCCGGTGTGATGCGCGGCAAATTCTCGTCGTCGTCGCGTAACCGCCCGCGCACCAAGTCGCCGAAGGCGCGGACACCGAGCCCGTAATCGCCTGCGTCCAGCACGGCGAAACGCGTCTGCGCCTCGGCGCCGAAGAGTTCGGCGTCGCGCTGGCGATAGTCGAGCAGCAGCAGCTCGCCGTCCGGGTCGAAGTTGCCTTCTTCGTCGACACGGTCCGCTTCGCCGTCGCTTGCGGGCGTACCGCTGCCGTCGGCGTTCAGGCCTTCGTCGACCTCCTCGGCGAAGATGTAATCGTCGATGCGGTTGTAGAAGGCGGTCAGCTCCCAGGTCCAGCGTCCTTCGTCGCGGCTCAGGCTGACGTCGATGTTGTTGGCCGTCTCGGCGTCGATGTCGAGGCTGCCGCGCTCGAAGGAGCTAGTGGCGATGTGCGGGCCGAAGGCGTAGACCTCTTCGATGGCCGGTGCGCGCTGGGCACTCTGTGCATTGACACGCAGATGCAGGTGCTCGGAAATCAGGAAGGCGGTGCCGGCTGAGACGCTCCAGGTGGTGAAGTCGGTCCCCGGTTGATTGCCTTCGGGATCATGCAGGGTGCGGTCGACGCGGCCGCCGAGCTCCAGGCGGTGCGCACCGAAATCCCGGCCTTCTACGAGAAAGAGTCCCGCAGCGCGGGTGTCGGTGGGCGGCACGAAGGCTTCCTCGCCGATGGCCTCGAATTCGCGTTGGCGTAGCTGGGTTCCGGCCACACCGACCCAGTCGCCGAGCGGGACGTGCTCCATCTCGATGCGGGCTTCACGCTCGTCGACGTCGAAGATCGTGCCGACTTCGCCGCTGCCCTCGATCTCACGGTGCTCGTAATCGTTGACGCCGATGCGCGTCTCGGCGCGCGTGAAGCCGGGCAGGGGGTCGTAGAGCAGGCCGCGCAGATCGACGCGCGTCTGTTCCAGGTCGATGCGCACGCCGTCGTGGCCATGCGCTTCTTCCTCATGTCCGTGTTCCTCTTCCTCGTGGTCGTGCTCGCCTTCTTCCTCATCGTGCGCCTCCTCGTGGCCGTGGCCGGGAACGCCGTAGTTGGTCGTGAAGTGGCTGACAGCGGCGCCGAGCATGCCGCGATCGACCACCCAGGCTGCCGAGGCGCCGAATCGCTCGGTGTCGAGCTTGCTGTTGTCCAGAATGCCGCTGCTCTCTTCGGCTTCGTGCGCGTGTTCCTCGTGCTCTTCCTCTTCGTCGTGTGCGTGCTCGTCGTGCAGCTCGCGTTCGGCGGGGCCCGGAATCTCGAAGTTGTCGGCATCGCGTCGCGAGTAGCTCGCGCCGAACTGCCAGGAGCCGATGCCGTAGCCGGCACGCAGCGCGCCGTTCGTTTCGTCGGCGTTGTCGCCACGCGAGATATCACCGCGCAGGCGCAGCCCGGGCGTCACCATATTGGGCAGGCGATCGTCGATGACATTGACGACGCCGGCTGACGCACCACCACCGTAGATAAGCGTGGCGGGCCCCTTCAGAACCTCAATGCGCTCTGCCGATAGCGGGTCCACCGCGACGGCATGGTCGGCGCTAATGGAGGACGCGTCCATGGTGCTCAGGCCATTACTGAGTACCTGCACCCGCGCGCCACTCTGGCCGCGAATAACTGGTCTGCCGACACCGGGGCCGAAGCCAGCGTTGGAAATGCCGGGTCGCTCGGAAAGGGCGTCGCCGATGGTGCCTTGACGCTGGCGTTCGAGCGCCTCGCCGGACAGTACGTCAACGGGCTGTATGAGCTCTTCGGCGTTCTGGCGAAAGGGGCTCGTGACGACGATGGTTTCGAGCTGGGCCGGCTGCCCCTCTGAGCTTTCGGCGCCGAGCAGGGGGGCGTGCAGGGTATAGGCTGTCAGCGCGATGGCTGACAAACCGAGTGCTTGAATTCGGGACATGGGCTTCGATCACGGTTGCTTCCAGAGCGGGACGCCGCCGCGGGGGCTGGCGTCGTGGTTATTCCTTGTGTGGGAAGGAAGGCCCTGGCGGTCCTCGGATCGAGCAGATCGCCTCGTCACGGCGCGGGGTAACCGGGGCAGGCTCCAGCTCTGGCGCCTCACAGCTGCGAGGTGCCAGGGCGAGCTGTGCTGGCTGCATGACCGGCCCGCTGCCGGATCGCTCGGCATGCAGACAGATCTGGCAGCTGAGATCTTCTGCCGGCACCACATGCTCGCTGGCATGCCCCAGCATCAGCCACTGACTGAGTATCAGGGCCATCGCCAGCAGCAGCGTTCGCGTGGGGTTCAGGGACATGCAGTTAGCGATGGGACAGGGGCGCGTTGGTCCAGCGAAGCATGAAGAGTTATACCATAACATTACAACGTAATCGCCGCCGGTGACGGTGACGCAGTACTGTCATGGGGCGCAGCGCTCGCGGCAAGCGAGCCTCACTCTCACTCCCTCGCGATCAGGTGCAGAAGCTTGCCGTTGGCGCTGTCGGTCAGCAGATAGAGTGCGCCGCCGGGCCCGCTCTTCACCGTTCGGATGCGCCCGAACTCGTTACTGAAATGGCGCGCAACTTCCTCAAGGCGTCCAGCTTCAATATCCCAGCGCAGGCGTGACAGTAGCTGCGCCTTGAGTGCGCCCACTATCAGGTCACCCTGCCAGTCGGCGGGCATGGCGCCGTCGCGCGCGATGAAGGCCATGCCGCTGGGGGCGATGGAGGGCTTCCAGTAGAGGGCAGGCTGCGCCAGGCCCTCGGCTGCCGGTGGGCCGATTTCGCCGCCGCTGTAGTGGCGGCCGTAGGTGATCTCGGGCCAGCCGTAGTTGGTGCCGGCTTCAAGAATATTGATCTCGTCGCCGCCGCGCGGGCCGTGCTCGTGCGTCCAGACCGCTCCGGTTTCGGGATGCAGCGCCATGCCCTGGATGTTGCGATGCCCGTAGGTGAAGATCTTCGGGTCGCCGCCGCCCTCGGCGAAGGGGTTGCCCGCGGCCGGGCTGCCGTCTTCGTTCAACCGCAGCACCGTGCCGACGTGATTGCTCGTGTCCTGTACAGCCGCATTGTTCTCGGCCTCGCCGATGCCACGGTCGCCGATGGCTACGAACAGATGTCCCGCATCATCGAAGACCATCCGGCCTGCCATATGCCGCCCGCCCCGGTGGCAGGCATTGGCGCGCAGGACTTCCTCAGCCTCGGCCAGCCGCAGCGTGCCGTTGTTGTCGATCAGCCGCGCGCGCGTCACGGCAGTGGTAGCGCCGCCTTGTGCGCAACGGCTGCCGTAGGAGAGATAGAGCTGACGGTTCTCGGCGAAGTTGGGGTGCAGCAGCACGTCCAGCAGTCCCGACTGGTTCTCTGCGAAGACCTCGGGAACGCCGGAGATGGGCACGCTGACCGTGCCGTCGGTGGAGACGTGGCGCAGTTGCCCGGAGCGCACCGTTACCAGCATGGTGCCGTCCGGCAGAAAGGCGAGGTCCCACGGATGGTCGAAACCCTCGGCGAGCGTTTCCACTTGTAGCTCTGGTGCCTTGACGGACTCGGCTTGCGCGTGGACGGCGACGCCGCCGCCGCCGCCGCCAGCGGAAGCGCCATTGCAGGCCGAGAGCAGCAGCGTGATCGCCGGCAGAAAGCGGAGCATGGGGTTTCTCCATCGTTTGATATCGGTCATAGGGTGCCGTAGATGCTCGGTCAATACACGTCTGTCGGCCTTAGGTCACCGAATGGAAGGCAGGACACCGTGATATAGGCGCGAGAAAAGCTATGCTGCGCGCAGCCAACCTGGAGTCCCAAGAAGATGATCGACGACCTCGGCAACCTCGGCATTCTCGGCATCATTCACCTGGTGATCGTGATCTGGGCGGTGCTGCACATCGTTCAGAGTGGCGCTTCGCCGTTGGCGAAGGCGCTGTGGGTTGTCTTTGTGCTGCTTCTGCCGCTACTGGGCGTCATCGTCTGGTTCTTCTTTGGCCCACGGAGCCGCTGATGACAATGCGCACTGCGTTGTTACTGTTCGTGTCGGCGTTGCTCGCCGGCTGTGGTTCACAGAACGACGCCGTCGACATCACGCTGGGCGATAGCGCAGGCAGCGGCCCTGCCGGAATCTATGAAGCGAGACTGTCTTCCAGCACCGAGAATCGCGAGGAAGACTGGGTCTTCGTGCTGGCGCCACGGCGGCCGATGGGTGAAGACCCACGTATCGCCGGCTACATGCCGGCTGACCCGCAGCGCGTGATGGTGGGGCGCTACCGGCGCGGTCCGGGACAAACGCTGACCGGTGCGCTACGCCTCTACGACGTCATTGAGGTCGAGCGCCCCGTGCTCGACGAGGAAGGCGAGGAGACGGAGGAGACCGAGACCGTGCTGCGGCGACGTGTGCGCCCCTTGAGTATCACCGGCATCTTTAGCCCGGCCGAGAGCCTGAGCGTCTTCTTCTCGGGCCAGGGCGGGAACGACGCCGCTGACGCTGGCGATGGCAGCATCAGCGGTAGCTATCGGGAGCGGCTCTCCGAGCGGCCCAGTAGGCAGGAGCGGATGGTCAGCGGTTGGCGACGCACCGACGAGTTCGGCTCGGATGTCGTGACCTTTAACATCGGGCCGGATGCCGGCATTGCCGGCAACGCGCCGGACCCGGTCTCAGAGCAGCTGTGCCGCTACGATGGCCGCTTCGCCCTGATCAATGCCGCCTTCAACATCTACGAGATCAGCTTCGACCAGAGCCAGTGCGGCGGCGACCCCGACGCCGACGAGGCGCCGCCGCTGCGCACGATGTTCGGGCTCGCATTCCTAGACGACTTTGTGCGCGAAGAGGACGAAGAACTTGCGCGGCCGCGCGAACTGGTCTTCATCATGGGGTCCGCCCCGATTGAGGACGGCAGCGCTGAGGCACGGGTCTATGAGCTGCGCCGGCGGACCGGTCTCTAGGGAATACTCTCCAGGCGGCTATTGACGCTTCGTCGGTCGCTGCGCAGGAGGTCATTGCGCAGCAGGCGAAGGGCAGACGAGCGTCGTGTATAACTGACATATGAGCGAGGATGGACGCGGGCCTGCCGCACAATGGGTGTGTCGCTGGCCCGGGTTCGCCCCAACTCCCGTCATGCGGCGTCATACCCCCCTTATTTGGCGGAACCAAAGGCCCTCCTCGTCCTTACCTGGCACGATTCAGGACTGCAACGCAGTGATCGCCGAAGTGGTAATAGCCCCTAAGGCCAGAGCGGCGGTGGCGCCGGCGGCACGCGGATCGGCTCGGCGGATTCCGTAGTCTGCTGCTGTGTTTCCTCGCGCCCGCGCTGCGCCATATGTGCGAGCCAGTTCTCGGTTTCCAGCAGGTTTTCAGTGATGGTCGCGTCGTCCGGAGCCAGACGCTCGGCGCGCTGAAGCAACTCCGCTGCGCGGCGGAAATCTCCGGTCTCGGCGTAGGCCACGGCCAGGTTGTTGAGCACGACGGGATCGAAGGGATTGCGGCCCAGCGCGTTCTCAAGCTGTGCGATGGCACGGGCGGTCTGACCGTCGCTGAGCAGCTCTGCACCGGTTGCCGCTTCGGGCTGAGCGGTAAGCGTGCCTGGCAGTAGCAAGGCGAGCGCCACGATCAGAGATCTAGCATTCATAGGCCTGAGCCCTCGTAATGGGACGGCAGCCCGCGCGGCGACGCGGGCAGCTCGGGCTGGGCGTTAAAGTAATAACGCAGGAAGGCGGCGAATTGGTACTCGTTGAAGTCGCGGGCATTATCGGTGGCCAGACGGCCGCCGGCGAAGAAATGCCGATTGAGACGATATTCCGCGGCGGCACCAAAGGCGTAGCCGAGGCCGCTCTGCGAGTTGTCGCTGTAGCCGGCGACGAGATCGCTTTCCGGATCAAGCGCGATGCGCTCCTCCAGCTGCGCCTGCAGACCCGGATTGTTCGGGTAGTAGGCGGCGCCATCCTCGTTGAAGGCCTGCAGCCCGACCGCCCCATGCAGCCGCCAGACGAGTTCGTGGTAGCGGCCCTCCAGGCTCACCGGCACGCCCACCGACACGAAGCTCTGCGGTGAGAAGTAACCACCGTGCCCCAGCGTGAAAAAGCGACGGTTCTTGTCGTAGAAGAAGCTGGTGATATTCAGGCCGTAGGTCAGCTCCATGGCGCGACTACGCAGCGCGCGCGCGTAGGCGCCGGCACCTATCTCGAAGGCGCTGTTGTCGTCGGTGTTACGCCCGTCGTAGCCGCGGAATCCGGCGTTGCCGTAGACGCCGTAATCGCCGAATTCGTAGGCGATATCGACGCGCGCGCCGGTGCGGTTGACGCCGCCGAAGCTGAGGCCGGTCAGTGGGTCGCGCGTGCCTGCGTAGCTGAGCACGCTGTCGCTGACGGCGCGCCGCGACAGCGCCATCTCGATCTGCCAGGGGCCGAAGCTGGGCGCCCAGCGGATGCCGCCCACCAGACGCTCCTCGGCGAAGCCTAGCGGCGTGCTACCGACGTCGGCGCGGAAGCTGCCCATGGCGTAGCGCAGTCCGACCGCAATGCCACTGTCGCTTTGGTCGAGATCGAGATCGGTATCGCCGCCGTCGATGAGCGCCAGCGTGCCGAAGCGCAGCCGGCGCGGTCCGGTGATGTCGCCGCTGTCGACGAGCACCGGCGTGACGCGTAGCCCGAAGCGCCCGAGACGGGTCGCTGCAGAGTACAGCTCCATTGGCACCTCGAGGTTGAACAGGCGCGACAAACCGGCTTCGCCGTCGCGCACGCGGCTGTGGAAGCCGCCCGCCGCCCAGCCGCTGGTGCGGCCGCTCAAGGTGTCGATGCGCCGGGCGGTGGCTTCGCCCGCGCCGCCACTCGCGCCCTCGGACGCGCGGGCGGCGC
Organism: Algiphilus aromaticivorans DG1253; assembly: GCF_000733765.1. Lineage (NCBI taxonomy): Bacteria > Pseudomonadati > Pseudomonadota > Gammaproteobacteria > Nevskiales > Algiphilaceae > Algiphilus > Algiphilus aromaticivorans. The sequence continues at coordinate 1,225,879 of NZ_JPOG01000001.1, forward strand.
CGGCCGAACGGGCCTCGCGCTGGGCAGGCGCCACGGGTTCGGCGAAGGCGCCGGGGCGAGGGCGCAGCACCTGCTCCGGGGCCTCCGGGCTGCGCTCCTGCATGGCGTCGCGTACCGGTCGCGGAGTCAGCGGCTCGTTGCGCCGGACCTGCTCGATAATGGCGAGTTGTGGCGGCTGTAGGGAAGCTCGGCCCTCGGGCTCACGCGCCCGCAGGCTGCGCGCGCGCTGGTAGTGGCGCAGCGCGAGTCCCTCGTTGCCGCGGGCGTCAGCAAGACGCGCGCGCAGCTCGTACAGCTCAGGATCATCCTTGCCTTCGGTTTCAAGCTCGCGCAGTGCGTGCTCGGCGGGATCGAGATGACCGGCAGCCAACAGAGCGTTGACTCGCGCACGGAGCAACTCCGGTTCCGGATTCTCAAGGCGCGCGACGAGGTTGTCGTAAATCGCCAGCGCCTCGGCGTGGTCGCCCCCGGCCTCGAAGACGCGCGCCAGCGCCATCTGCACGCGCGGTTCGCGTGGGCGCCGGCGCACGACGTCGCGCAGCAGCGAATAGGCCGCGTCGAGCTCGCCTTCCTGACGCTCGCGGTCGGCCATGGCGATGCGGAAACCGATAATGAGTTCTTCGAGCTGCGCCGATTGCGCGGTGTTGAGATCCTGCTCAAGAAGATGCTCGGCTTGGGCCTCGAATTCGGCGTAATGGCCCATCTCCAGTAGCAGGCCGGCGTATTGCAGGCGCTGGCCGATGTCGTCCGGGGCGTCGGCGAAGGCGCGTCGCAGATAGGCGAGCGCGCGCGCCGGGTCGCCCAGCTCGGCCCAGCCGCCCGCGAGCACGCCGGCGAAGCGGGCCTCGTTGCCCGCCGCCGCATCGGCTTCGGATATGGCGCGGAAGGCTAGCGCGTAGTCGCCTGCCTCGCGCGCCAGACGTGCGCGTTCGATCTGGTAGCGGATCCAGGCTCGCCGCTGCAAGGCCTCGGCCTCGCGATCGCGTTGCGCAGCAGGCAGGGCCTCCAGTATTTCCAAGACTTCGCCCCAGCGCTCGGCGTCGGCAAGTGCATAGGCCTGAGCCAGCCGCACCGCCTCGAGTTCCGGATGTGTGCTTGCCAGGCTGTCGAGGAGGCGGTCGGCCTCGCGCTGTTGGCCTTCCTCGCGCAGAATGCGCGCAAGATCAAGGCGGGGCCAGGGCGAGTCCGGTGCCAGCGCGATGGCCTCGCGCAGCATTGCTTTGGCGCGCTCGCGATCGCCGGCGGCATTTGCCTCGCCAGCGCGTTCGCGCAGCGCGCGCGCGCGCGCCGGTGCCAGCGCTGCGCGCGCCTCCGGCGGGGCATCTTCGGCGAGAGCCTCGGCTTCGGCAATCTCGCCGCGCTGGATCAGAATGCGCACCAGCAGCGCTACGGCATTGCCGCTCTCCGGCCGCGCTTGGCGGACCTGGCGCGTCAGCGATTCGGCTTCGGCGATACGTCCCTGGCGCAGGAGCAATTCGGCATAGGGCAGGCGTAGCGCCGGATCCAGACCGGCCGGAGGCGCGGAGAAGGCGCGTTCGTAGGCCGCCAGCGCCAGTTCGTCCTCGCCTTCGGCCTCGGCGGACTGCGCCTGCTCGAAGTTCTGGAAAAAGCGCGCGCTGCGGGCTGCGCTCTCCCAGCGGCCGGCAGTTGCAGGCTGCAGGCGCATGGCCTCGTCGAGCAGCTCGCTGGCTTCGGCGAAGCGCTCCTGGCACAGCCGGACCAAGCCTAATCCGCCGGCCGCCTCGGCGCTGCGCGGGCTTTGGCGGCGCAGCGCGCTGAAGGCGCTCTCGGCAGCGCCTACATCGCCTGAATCGAGTTCCGTAAAGGCCTCCTGTACTGCGGCGTCGCGGCGCGCGCGTGGTGAGCCCGGCAGTCGGTCGGCGAGAGCGGCGCGCTGCTGCGCGACTTCCGCATCCGGGGCATGCTGCGCGAGATAGCGCTCGTAGCGCGGCATATCCGCCGGCTCGGCATCTAGCCACAGCAGAGTCTGGCGCCAGGCGGCCTTCAGCCCTTCCGGTGGATCGGTACGCCGTTGCAGTGATTCGAAGGTGTCCAGGGCGGCGCGGCGGGTGGCCGCCTGGTAGCTCTGTACCCGCGCGCGGGCCAGCGTGTAGCGGGGATCTTCGGGATGGCGGTTTTCCTGATCGCGGAGTCCCTCGATAGCCTCGGCCCGTCGTTCGGGCATGCCACCCATCACCTCAAAGTATTCGCGCGCCAGTGTTCCGGGGGGTGGTGTCTCGCCGTCAAAGGCGCGTCGATAGGCCTCCAGTGCCTCCTCGGGGCGGTCGGTGCCGGCAAGCTCGCGGGCGCGGCGCAGCGCCTCGCGGTCGACCTCCGCATTCAGCCGTGCTTCGCGATAGGTCTGTAGCCAGCGGGAGTCGGGGTTGCGGGCGCGCAGGCGCTCGGCCAGCGCTTCGGCCTCGCCGCGTTCGCCAGCGGTTACGCGCAACGCGGCGAGGCGCCCGAGCGCTTCTTCGTTGTCGGGGTCCGCAGCCAGAACGCGTTGCCAGGCCTCGCTCGCGCGCTGCTCGGCGTCGCGTGCCTCCCAGAAGCGCGCCTGCTCGACGAGCTGCAGCAGCGCCTCGCCGTCTTCGGGCTGCGCTGGGGCTGCCAGTGGCGCCATCATTGCGATAGCAATCAGCAGCGCTCGGAATTGCCGCTTCATGAGGATGTCCATGTCGGGATCAGGCGGCCATCGGCCGCGAATCGGAAGCGCTGTTGTTTCCAGCCATTGGCGAACAATGCCAGCACCTGGTCGTAATAGCGCGCTGGCTCGCCGTAAAGTCCGCCGTTCAAAGAGGCCTCCGCACGCTCGGTGAAGCGTGCAGCGGCAGTGTCGTGACCGGTGTCGTGGAGCCAGGCGGCCGCGCAGAGCTGGAAGCCGGGCGGACCTTCGCCCTGCATCTCGGCGCTGGCAACATCCCAGGACTCCGGCATGGCCTGGCGCTGCCGGATCATGGGCAAGGCGCGCGCCAGCCGCTCGCGCAGCGGCGAGACGACGTCCAGGCCGGGTACGCGCATCGTTGACCAGAGGTAGCAGCGAATCGCGTCAAAGCTGCCGCGCGTTCCAGTGGTCTCGTCCGGGCGGTAACCATCAGCGACAAGCATCAGCCAGTCAGGCGGCAGGCCGTTGGGCAGGAAGTCGGCGCTGGCGCGTACGTGCTCCGCCAGAATTCCGGCCCATGGCCCGTCCGGGTCGTGCTCGGCGAAGAAGCGCATCTGGAAGGGGACAATGTAGCTCGGGTTCAGGCGCACCGACATGTCATCGGTAAAACCCTCCGGCGCTGGCAGCAGCAGTTGCCGTCCGAAGCGTTGCACCGTTTCCCGTTCGCGGACCTGTCGGAGCATGGCACGACCGGTCGCGGTGTGGTCTGCGAGCCGCCAGAGGCGCCCGGCCTCGAGTAGCGTGTAGGCAATGAAGAGGTCGGCGTCCGACGCGGGGTTGGCGTCGAGGACGCCCCATCGGTCGGTATTTTCGTCGTGCCCCCATAGCCAGGCCGGAAGCTGGCTGCTCAGGTCGCCTGCCGCCAGGTTGTCGCGCGTCCACTCGAGGATGCGCCGAAAGGCGGCGCGATCATCGGCGACCAGGGCAAAGAAGAGCGCGTAGGCCTGGCCTTCGGAAACCGTGCGACCGCCGTCCGTCCAGTCAATGACGCGACCGTCGTCCTGAACGAAGCCGTCCAGAAAGCTCTGCCAATGCGGCCAGGCGCCATCTGCCCGTTCGCGCAGCAGCGAGAAGGCTATCGCCTCACCACCCAGCAGCCAGGCCGGTGCGGTCGTTGCAAGCCGAAGCAGGTCGCGGCGGTACAAATCAGGCATCGCCCTTCAGGCGGCGCTGAGCGCGATTCCTGAGCGCGGCACGCAGCGCCCAGACGGCGATCAGAGCGGCCAGTGGCAGCAGTATGAAGACCATCCAGGGGCGCTCGGCAATCCAGCGTTGCAGCGCCCAGTCCCAGGGGAGACTGCCCACGGCGTAATCCGGTCCGAGGGTGTAGCCGGAAACTTCCTCGCGATCGCTGAGGGTCAGGCCGCCCCGAATGAACTGGCGCGTGCCGGCTTCGAGCAGCAATCGCGCGGTGTCCAGTACCGAGCCCTTGTTGCCCGCGGTCACTACGAGGACGCTGGCGCCGTCTGTAAAGGTTGATTCGGCCGCCATGATGGCCCCGAGGCGGTTGCCGGCATCGTGGACAACGCGGGCCGCATAGCTGTGCGCTTCGAGATAATCGGTGCCTCGCATGCGGCCCGAAAGCTGCGCCAGCGTGCCGATATCGCGCAGCGTCACGTCGTTCTCGTCGAAATGCAGAGGCAGTCCCAGCTGTTCGTCCGAGGCAGCTTGCAATCGTTCTGCGCCGCCGACGTACAGCAGGTCAAGGGCGGTATCGGCACCCACGGCGCGTTCGGGGAGGACCCCGGCGCGATTGAGCACTGCACCCGTGGTTGCGCCAAGGAAGCCAGCCACGGTCAGGGTCGCGGCAATATCTTCGTTGTTGGGCGAATCCGGCAGGACGAAGGCCATGCCGGCACCGTCGGCAAATCGGCTGAAGGGGAAGCCGCCATTGGCGAAGAGGGCGAGCTCGGGCAGGCGCGCGTAGTAAGCGTGCCGGGGCAGCTCCAGACGGATGTCCTCGTCCACGGAGGCGCGTAGCAGCTGCGGCTCGAAGACTTCGCAGTATTCGCGCTGCGACCTCAGGATGTCGAAGTCCAGAGTGATTCGGTTCGAATAGCGCGCGGCCATGGCCGGTAGTTTCATACGCAGCGACTGCTGAAAACCTCTGCTGCCGTCATCGTACAGACGCACGTCGTTGACGAATTGGTCGTTGAAGCGCAATCCCATCATGGAGCCCTCGGCGGCTGCGGCGCCGGCGCGCGCAGTCAGCGCCAGCTCCATAGCGCCACTCTCATGCATGTAGAGATGCGGTGCCAGACGGAAGTCGAAGCGCAGGCCGCGCGTTCCCAGCCCCTGCACCGACAGGCCCTCGCGCGCCATTTCAGCAATCTTTGCCGGATCCTCCGGCGATAGCCAGCGCGGTGCTTCGTGCTCGGGCAGGGCGGCGGGGCGTTCGAAGTTGCGGATGCGCGCTCTCTCGCCACGCATGGAAGACGCGCCGAAGGCGAGAGCCTCCGCGGCGCGTTGAAGCCCACGCACGTCCGGTGCGCTGATCAGCAGTACACGCAAGGCGCGCTGATCGGGATGGGGCAGTATCCGGATCTCGGGTTCGTCGCTGAGCGGGATATGCTCGAAGGCTGGAATGTCGCGTGCCGATGTGCGCAGCGCAACGCTGTGCATGTCATCGGCCAGCGTGGCGCGCACCGGGAACTCAGCGCCGCGCCAGTCCGCGAGGCCTCCGAACCAGGAACTCAGGGTGACAGCGGCGCGGATAGTCGCGTGATCGGCGTTCGCAGGGAGGACAAAGGGTAGGCGCAGCCGCCGGGTATCGGCCTCGTCAAAGAAGGGGGCCGGCAGCCTGGTGAGATCCGGTTGCAGCGCAAGCGGGGCCAATTCCAGGTCCAGATGGCTGTCGCCGTCGATATCGATCCACAGGCTGGGATGTGTCGGATCCTCGCATTCGTCGCGCGCATAGCTAGCCACCGAAGCAAGCTGCAGGTCGTTGTAGCGACCGAAGAGCTTGGGGTCGATCGCGATCTCCCGGCGGTTTTCAGCAGGCGTTTCGCTGTCCAGCAACCAGGTATCGACGACCTCGCCATTGAGCAGCAGGCGCAATTGGCTGATGTCGGGCCGCAGCGCTGGCGAGTAGCGGTAGTCCAGCGTGAGCTTGGCGTTGGTGACGACCTGATCGTCCCGCACATTGACCGGCAGGCTGCGCGCAGCAGCGATGTTGCGCATGCGGATGGTCGATTCGGTGCCGAGATCGGAAAGGCTCAGGACGCGTTCGGTGTCATCCAGCCGCGTGACCGGAATGTCTTCCTGTGCCGGCGCGGGGGCGGCTTGCATGAGGCCGGCCAAGGCGACACTGAGCACGATGGCGCCGGCGGCGCGGCTGGTACGGCGAAAAGGAGCGAGCATGCTGGTCCACATCCAGGTCAGAAAGATAAACAGGCCCTCGTAGCCGAAGTGCAGCACGCTTCGGAAGGCCTGCAATGGTTTGTCGGGGCGAGCGTTGTTGCGCCAGCGCAGCCAAGCGTCGGCGCGGCCGTAGATGGCGTAGACGAGCTGGCGTTCCTGCTCGAGATCCAGCGGTTCGAAGGAGAGGGCGGCGAGCCCGTTGTCGAGACGCCTGACTGTCGCCGGCGTCCAGACCTCGGCAAACTCCGGGATCAGCGCGACCCAGATCCGATCGCCTTCCTGCAGGTCGTGGTTATCGGGCAGATGGACGGCGGCTCCGCCATAGGAAAGGTTCAGGGTTGTCGTTTCCAGCGTCGCACCGTCGCGCTCGCGCTGGATGCTGGCAGGTACCTGGCAAGCGACGCGGACGGTATGTCGTATCTGCCGCTTCTCCGACGCCACACGCAGGGCCGCGCCAATCAGCACAAGGTTGAAGACCGTCCAGCCCATGGTGATATAGAGCGTGTCGACGTCCGGGTCGAAGAAGAGGAGTCGAACGACGCCGAAGATGACACCGAAGGTATTGATCAGGAAGAGCCAGAGGTAGGGTTTGGCGAGATCCTTGTCGAAATAGTCCCGGTCGACGATGCCGCCTTTGGCGGTGACGTTGAAGGCGCCCGAATGCGGTCGGATGATGGCCAGTGTCGTCGGGATGATGATGAATACCGCCAGCACCGTTTCGTAGACCTCGGCGAAGAACGAATGCCGAAAGCGGCCCTGCAGGCGCGAGTTGGTCAGGATGGCGCAGAGCAGGTGGGGCAAGGCGAAAGAGATGATCATCAGGCCCTGCGCGGCGATGATGCGCGCATCCAGCAGCAAGAAGGCCAGCGGTGCCGTGAGGAAGACCAGCCGCGGAAAGCCATAGAAGAAGTGCAGCATGGCGGTGCCATAGCACAGCCGCTGCCCGATGCCGAGCCCGCGCCCGAAAAAGGGGTTATCCAGTCGGAAGATCTGGGCCATGCCGCGAGCCCAGCGGATGCGTTGTCCGACGTGCGCGGATAGCGATTCGGTGGCGAGCCCGGCCGCCTGAGGAATATTGATGTAGGCGGTGCGCCAGCCGCGTCGGTGCATCTTCAGCGAGGTGTGAGCGTCCTCGGTGACGGTTTCGACGGCGACCCCGCCGATCTCTTCGAGGGCCGCACGGTTTAGCACGGCGCAGCTGCCGCAGAAGAAGGTGGCATTCCAGTAGTCGTTGCCGTCCTGCAACAGACCGTAGAAGAGCTCGCCTTCGTTCGGCGACTCGCGGAAGACTTCGAGATTGCGTTCGAAGGGGTCGGCGGAGAAGAAGTGGTGCGGCGTCTGCACCATCGCCAGCCCCGGATCCGCCACCAGCGCGCCCATCGTCATCTGCAGGAAGGAACGCGTCGGGATATGGTCCGCGTCGAAGATCGCGACGTACTCGGCTGAAGTCTGCTTCAGCGCCGCGTTGATGTTCCCGGCCTTGGCGTGACGATTGTCGTCACGCGTGAGGTGGATGGCGCCGACCTTCTCGCAGAATGCCGCGAAGTCGCTGCGGCGGCCGTCGTCGAGCACATACACACGCAGCTTGTCGCGCGGCCAGTCGAGATCCAGCGCCGCGACCACGGTCGGTCGCACAACGTCGAGCGATTCGTTATAGGTCGGGATGAAGACATCCACAACCGGCCACTGCGCGGGATCTTCGGGCAACGGGACGGGCTTGCGCTGCAGTGGTTGCAACACCTGGAAGAAGCCCAGCACCAGAATCGCCCAGGCATAGATTTCGGCGAGCAGCAGGCCCACCGCGAAGGCGAGATCGAAGGCGTCGAAGCCCCGGCCGATGGGTAGCGTCTCGGTGATGCGCCAGTAGATGTATCGTGAGGTGGTGAGGGTCGATATTGCCATCAGCGCGTAGGAGGGCCCCCAGCCACCGGGTGCGCGCTTTAGCAGCAACGCTGCGAGCACGGACATCACGCCGAGCAGCATCTGCCAATAGAGGGAGAGATCGGCCGTGATGAAGAGCCAGCCGACTCCTGCAACCAAAAGGAAGGCAGTTGCGATCAGCAGGCGCTGATGCAATGGCATGCGAGCGCTAACCGGGCCCTCGGTTGGCCTATTCATGCCGGTCCATCCCCCCTGTACAGTGCGCGCCGACTACTGTCGGCCGCCCTGTGATTCGAGCAGCTCGAACAGATCCGCGAGCGGCATGTGCATTGGATCGACTGCCGCAGCATCGTCAGCGGCCTTCGTGACGCCCGTTTTGTGCGTATCAAGTTCGGCGAGGCGTTCGAATAGCCCCTTCAGTGGGCTCGGCGGTGTGTCCTGGGGCTTCTCGGGTGCGCTACGCACGAGGTCCAGACGCCGGGCCTTGGGCTCGGACTCGGTCTGCTGCTGGGGCTGCGGTTGCACCGGGACCGCGGGACGCGGCGCGGTTGGCCGCTCGCCGAACTCGCGATAGCCACCGGACAGCCCCTGCGCCTGAAAGAGATTGCGGATGTCCTCGCGCGAGTCGCTCATGCCCTGCTCCCCTGTGCTACGCGCAACTTGGTGCGATGAGCGAAACGGTAGCGCAGCGTGACCGCTACTTCGTCGGTAGCGCCGTCCTCCGACACGTGGCGAACCGCCAGCATTTCACCGGCTCCCATTTGCCGTAGCCACTCGGCGAGCACGCCTTCGAATAGGCCGCAACACCATTCGCCGTGATCGGCGCCGAACCAGGCTGCAAGCGGTGGCGCGCCGTGCCAAAAATCCACTGCTTCGCTGTCGGCTTCGGCCCGAAGCGTGCCCCAACCGCTCTCGCGGAAGGAACGATCTGCCGCTTCGGCAAAAGCCGCGAGATCCGCGCATTCACCGAGCGGTCGCTCCTCTGCCAGTTTGCGGCCGGCTTCGTAGGCGAGGCTGCGGAGTTGCTCGCTGTCGCCGAAATCACGCAGAACACCGCATAGCGCGCGCAGCGTGGAGGCTGCGGCTGCGTCGCGAGGCAGTCCTTCAAGATACTTCAGCGTTGCATCATTCATAAGTTGTTTTACCCCCGGAAACAAAGCCTACGCGAGTTTTCGCTCCAAAAGTAGCTTTACGATCGGCTCTGGCCCGCCGTTTGTCGTTCAACCTGTGCGGCGAGGTTCTCGGGGCTGAGGGCTGCGCCGTCCTTATCGCGTTCCAGTGCGTGCAGCACGCTGCAGATTGCCTCGTTGAAGGGGGCGATATCTCCGTTGCGCGCCGCGATGCGCACAATCTCGCCGTTGAGGGCATCAACTTCGGTGGGTCGCCCGTGCGTCAGATCGCTGACCATTGAGGGATAGGCGTAGTCCGCAATGCCCTGGCGGCGTTGTGCGACCCACCAGGCTGCGTTACCGGGCACTTTCAGGAGTCGCAGGAACAGCGGCGCTGGAACGGCTACTGGCAACTGGTAGCGAATGCCGGCGGCATCCAGGCTACGCATGCCCTCCGCCAGGAGCCGAGCGTAGATGCGGCGGAGTCTGGCTTCGATCAGGACTTCGCGGAAGCTGCTGTGCGTGGCGGCAGCCACTGCTGCGCAAAGGTTGAAGAGCAGCTTGCCCCAGGCGCCGGCTTCACCGCGCGCCTGCAGAATGCCGATGCCGCTGGGCGCGAAGAGCTCTGCCATCTCGGGGTTGTCGCGAGGGATGCCCAGGCGGGGGCGTGCACTGACCCGAGCGTGCAGCGGCTCCAGTCGTTGGGCGTTGAACTGCACGGTCACCGGCACGATACGCTGCGCTGGTAGAGCCTCCCGTAGCTGACGGAGCGCGCCGGCCGCGTTGCCCGTCACACCGATCAGCAGTCCGTCCGGCAGGTCTGGAGGGAGCGCGGCGACGACATCATCGAGATCGGGGTGCTTGATGCAGAGCAGAATCGCGCTGGTGCTGCCGGCATCCACGGTCGTGCCCAGCGGCGGTCGTGGCAGTTGCAGCGGCGGCCCGCCGGTGACGCGCTCCACGATGAGCCCTTCGACGGCCTGTGCCGCGGCGATGTCCTTGGGCGTGCCGATCAGGCGCAACGGGCGGCCGGCGGCGCCGAGATAGCCTGCGAGCACAGTGCCGACCGCGCCGGGTCCGATGATTGCGAGCATCTGCGTCCCCTCGGAGTTGGTTCGGACCTTTTAGCGCAGTCGGCGCCGGGGCGCCAGGTGTACGTCGGTCGCGGCCGGCACGCTACAGTGCGCGTTCTGGATGAAAGCGGTTGAAAGGGAGTAATGATGACAGGGCAATGGCTGGTGGGCCTCGGGCTGGCGGCGGCGGTAGTTGTCGCTGTGGCTGAGGATGGCGCCGCTGAGCGTGACAGCGCGCAGGCAGTGATGGATTGCATGCGTGCGAATATCCCTCAGCGCCTGCAACTGCGCGAGCTGGAGCTGCGCAACCGCGACGCGGAGGGCGAGTCGTCGCGTATCTACCGTGCCCGCGTCTATCTACAGCGTGCGGACGGCCGGGCGCACATGACGAGTTATATAGAGGCTCCGGTTGACATGCGTGGCACGGCCTATCTCTGGCGCGAGCTGGAGTCGCGCGATGAGACTTTCGTCTTCATCCCCGAGCTTAACCGCGTGCGCCGGGTCGTCGGCAGCGGGGCGGACGCCGGTGTGCTCGACTCCGAGTTCAGCATGCGCGACCTGCAGCAGGCTCAGGGCGCCTTTTCAAGCGGCCAGCAGGAGCTGCTGGGCAGTGATGAGTTGGACGGGCGACCCGTATGGCGCATGCGCTTTACGCCCGCCCCGGAAGAGCCGACGCCCTATCTGCATGTTGATGCGGCCGTTGATCGCGAAAGCTGTGTCACGCTGCAGGCCGAGTTCATTGACGGCAAGGGCGTGGTCAAGCGTTACCACGCCGATCCGGACAGCTTGCAGACCATCGGTGATCTGCACTTCGCGCAGCACATCCGCATGGACAATCTCCGCAACGAGCGCAGCAGCAGCGCGCGACTCCGCGAGCTGGAGCTGCCCGAAGAACTGCCGCGTCGCGTCTTCATGCCCAGCGCCTTTTATCACGGTCGCTGAGGCGGTCACTGAGGATGCGCTGGTTAGACGTGATGATGGACCGGCCGCGTCTGGTCATTGCGGCCGTTACGCTGATTTGTGCGCTTTCGGCCGTGGCCGTGGCGCTGACGCGCGACGGTGGTGAATTGATCCGGGTCGACGCCGATCTCAGCGCGCTGACGAGCAGCGATCGGCCGGCGTCTGCCCTGCACGATCGCTACGCCGCGCGCTTCGGTGAATCCGGACTGCTGCTCGCCACCGCGCGGCATGAAGATCTGCTGTCCGCGCCAGGGCTCCGAGCGGTGGCTCAGGCCCACGACGCGCTCGCCGCCTTGCCTGGGGCGGGGCGGGTGCGCTCGCTGGCTTCGGTGCCCAACCTGCTGCGCAACGCCCCGGATGATCCGGTGCTCGACGTCGGCTCGGTGACCGAGCAGCTCGCGCGCGTACCCGACGCTCAGCCCGAGATTGCCGCCAGCGCGCGACGCAACCCCATGCTGGCCGATGTCTTCTTCAATGCCGAGACCGGCACGGCCGCCTTCGTGGTGGTGCCAGAAGGCGAAGGCACGGGCGAGGCGCTGCGCGCGCTGGCTGCGTCGGTGTCGGAGACGCTTGCAACCGTCGATGGTCTGCACGGCGTGGCGGTGACGGGAAACGGCCTGGTCGACGCCGCGGTTGCAGATGCGGTCTGGGACGGGCTCATGGTAACGATGCCGGTGGCCGTGCTGCTGGTGATCGCCCTGCTCGCCTTTTCCTTCCGCAGCGCGCTGGTGGTGGTGCTCGGCGCAATGAGCATCGGCGTCTCGCTGCTGGTGATGTGGGCGGTTGGCGGCATGGCCGGCATTTCGCTCAATATGGTCTCGGCCATCGCGCCACCGGTGGTGGTGGCCTTCGGCATCATGTTCAGCATCCACATGGTTTCGGAATGGTTGCGCCACGATGTCGGCGAGGATGTCGCGCGCGCGCGACGCGCGGTGGGGGGAGTGGCCCTGCCTTTGCTGCTCAACGGCCTGACCACCAGCATCGGTCTGGCGGCACTGGCTCTGTCGCCGTTGCAGGCGGTCAAGGAGTTCTCGCTGCTGGCGGTTACGGGCGTGCTGTCGCTGACCCTGCTCAGCGTGAGCTATCTGCCGGCGCTGCTGCTGCTCATGGGCTCTCATATCGGTCAGCGCAAGCTGCCCGGCGAGGCCCTAGCCGCCGCCGCGGCGCGCGCGTTGGCGAATTTTGCGGTGCGCTGGCGCGTGCCGGTTGTACTGACTGCCGCCCTCGTGCTGCTGCTGGGCCTGTTGGCAGCGCAACGCATCGAGCCCGGCTCGTCCTACATCGCCAACTTCTCGCAGGATGCGCCGGTGCGCGTCGACTATGAGCGTGTCAACCACGATCTGGGCGGTGCTGTTGCTATCGACGTCTATCTGGAGGCGCCGCTGGATCACGTGCTGCTGGAACCGGAGATCGCCACCGCTGTCGATGATTTCGTGCGCTGGGCGCGCATACAACCCGAAGTCGGCGCCGCTGTCAGCTACGCCGATCATCTGAAGGTGCTCAACGCGGCTATGCAGCCGGAGGCCGAGGGCGAGCCCAGCTACCCGGCTTCGCTACGCCTTGCGCGGCAGTTGCTGAGCTTCGGCGGCAGAGACGCCGTGCGCGGTCTTATCGACGACCGCCAGCGTAGCGCCGTAGTTCGCTTGCGCATCCGCGACGATCACAGCGCCCGGGTCACGGCCCTGGCGGAGCGCATGCAGCAGCAGCTTCGCGCTCTGCCGCCGGCGGTGCGCGCGGAGGTGGTCGGGGCGCCGGTGCGCGCGGCGGAGACCGTCGGCCGTATCGTCGATCGGCAGTGGGTGTCAGTGGCGGCGGCGCTGGGTGCGATCGCGCTGGTGCTTTACGGACTCTTCATGTCGGCGCGCGCCGCCATGGTGGCGATGCTGCCCAATCTCGTGCCGGTGGGGGTTTACTTCGGCCTGCTCGGCGTCAGCGGTATCGGGTTGAATCCCGCGACCAGTCTGGTTGCTTGCCTGGTCATCGGTGTGGCGGTGGATGACACCATCCATTTTCTCGCGCGTTTCAACGCCGAAGCCCGCGCGCGCGGCAGCGAGCGGGAGGCAGTGGGGTACGCCCTGGGCAGCATCCTGCGCCCAGTGACGCTGACCACGGCTGCGCTCTGCCTGAGCTTCACGGCCTTCCTGCTGTCGCCGCTCGCCTCGCACGCCGAGTTCGGCGTACTGGCGGCGTTGGCCCTGTTGCTGGCCTGGCTGACTGACATCCTGGTGACGCCGGCGCTGGGCTCGATGGTGCGCATCGTTACCCTCTGGGATCTGCTGCGCGTGGATCTGGGTAGCTCGCCACAGCTCACGATTCCGCTGCTCAGCGGGCTGAGCAATCGGCAGGCGCGGTTGTTCGCCCTGACCGCGCGTTACGAGCGAATCCCGGCCGGTGTCGACGTCATGTGCGAAGGCGACGTTTCTGCCGATATCTGCGTCTGTGTCGATGGGCAGATGGAGGTCTGGGTCAAGCGCGACGGCGAGCGCCGTGTGCTGAACACCATTTTCCGCGGCGCGACCCTGGGCGAGGCCGGCTACTTCGGTCAACGGCGTACGGCGAATGTCACCACGACGCGTGCGACGCGGCTACTGCGCTTCGACGCTAGCGACCTTGAGCGGCTGCGGCGTCGGCATCCGCGCATTGCAGCCATCGTGCTGCGCAATCTGAACCGCATCCAGGCCGAACGCCTGGCGCGAGCGACGGCAATGCTGCGATAAAAAACATATATTTACGGGATAAACCTGCACTGTTTTATTCATTAATATGATCACGAGACGAGGAGATTCCAAATGAGCTTGAAGGACAAGACCCTGTTCATCTCTGGCGGCAGCCGAGGTATCGGTTTGGCGATTGCGCTGCGCGCGGCGCGCGACGGCGCCAAGATCGCCATCGCTGCCAAGACGGACCAGCCGCACCCCAAGCTGGAGGGCACCGTGCACACCGCGGCGGAGGCCATCCGCGAGGCCGGTGGGCAGGCGCTGCCCCTGGTCTGCGATATCCGTGACGAGCGGCAGGTAACCGAAGCCGTGGCCGAGACAGTGGAGCGCTTCGGCGGCATTGACGTACTCGTCAACAACGCCAGCGCCATCTCCCTGACCGGCACGATGTCCACCGACATGAAGCGCTACGACCTGATGAACCAGATCAACGCGCGCGGCACCTTTCTGTGCGGCCAGAAGTGCATTCCGCATCTGAAGAAGGCCGACAATCCACACATCCTGACCTTGTCGCCGCCGCTGGATATGCGGCCGAAGTGGTTTGCGCCGCATGTTGCCTATTCGATGGCCAAGTACGGCATGAGCCTGTGCACACTGGGCTGGGCCGAGGAGTTCCGCAGCGGCGGCATCGCTGCCAACTCGCTATGGCCACGCACCGGCATCGCCACCGCCGCCATCGAGATGATCGGGGGCGACGAACTCGCGCGGCGCTCGCGCTCGCCGGAGATCATGGCCGACGCCGCGCACATCATCCTGACGCAGGACAGCCGCAGCTTCAGCGGCAATTTCTGCATCGACGACGTGCTGCTGCATGAGCACGGGGTACGCGATTTCTCCAAGTATCGGCGCGAGGACGTTCCAGAATCGGAGCTGATGCCGGACTTCTTCGTGCCTGACGATCTGCCCAAGGTGTCATGAGCCGCTGGCGGCCACCGAGCACCGAGCGGGCTTCGCCCTACATCACATCCGCCGGCTACCGGCGGATGCAGCAGGAGTACGACCATCTCTGGCGCGAGAGGCGCCCGGCGGTGGTACGGGCGCTGGCGGCCGCTGCCGCGGAGGGGGATCGCTCCGAGAACGCCGAGTATCAATACCGCAAGAAGGAGCTCGGCGAGATCGATCGGCGCGTGCGTTATCTGCAGCGCCGTCTGCCCGCCTTGCGCGTGCCGCCGTTTCCCGATGATCGGAGCCGCATCCATTTCGCGGCATGCGTTCGTATCAGCGTGGACGGCGATGTCGAGCGCGAACTGCAGCTCGTCGGCGCCGATGAGGCCGAGGCCGCCAGCGGGATGGTCTCGGTGGATGCGCCGCTGCCGCGTGCTCTCCTCGGCCGTTCTGAGGGCGATGTCTTCGTGCATTCCACCCCGGGTGGCGAGCAGGAAATCGAGATCCTGGAGGTGCGCTACCCGGAACCAGAGTGCGCAGATTGAGTCCAATCCACGCTGATGAGCAGGAGAAGCAAATGCTACGAGTGATCCCCCTGACACTGGTTCTTTTTCTGGCCGCATGCGCGACCGCCACGCCCTATCAGCCGAAGATCGGCGGTTATGGCTACGCCGAGCAGCGCATCGCCGAGAACCGCTTTCGTGTGACCTTTTCCGGCAACAGCGCGACTGAGCGCTCCCGGGTCGAGGACTATCTGCTTTACCGCGCCGCGGAGATCACCCTCTCGGAGGGTGGCACGCACTTTCTGATGATGGACTCTTCCACTGAAGCCGAAACGACCTACACCCAGACCATCAACACCGGCTTCGGTTTCGGGCATTTCAGCCACTTCGGTGCGGGCATCGGCGTGGGCACTTCGCGGCCGCAGTCCTCGAGCTATGACGCCCAGGCCATCATCGTCGTGCTGGATGAGGCGACCGAGCGCGACAACCTGCGCGCCTTCAACGCGCGCGACGTCAAGAAGCACATTGGTGAGCGAATCGAGCGTCCGGAGGCCTGAACACCGGCGAGGTAGGGGCCACGCGATAGCGGCGAGCTATGCACGCGATGGGGCAAATGCGCTTGTTTCGCAAATGCGGTTAGATATCATTCTCGGAAATAGAAGCGGAGCATTCCGAGATGACCAAGACCCTCACTTTCGCGATTCTGCATATGAGCGTGGCCTTTTCCGTGGTCTACCTTATGACCGGCAGCGCGATGGCGGGCGGGTTGGTCGCTCTGATCGAGCCGGCCTGCAACACCGTCGCCTACCACTTCCACGAGAAGGTCTGGGCGCGCCGCGAGGCGCGGCGGCGCGAGCAGGCTTCGGGCCTGGCCGTCGGCCACGCCTGAGCGCAACTAAGCCATCCGGACGAGATCAGTGGCCTTGCAGCCGATGTCGTGAGTGCTAGAGTCTTCCCGCACAACGCGGAGGAGACCCGTACTTGACGCACCACAGCGTGCTGGTGACCGGCGCCGCAGCCGGAATCGGCCGGGCAGTTGCCCGGCATTTTCTTGCTGAAGGCTGGCAGGTTGGCGCGATAGACCGCGACCGCGCGGCGCTTGCCGCGCTCAGTGAAGAGTGCGCCTGTGCGCGCTTGTGGACGCAGAGCTGCGACGTTTCCGACGGCGCAGCGTTGGCGTCGAGCATCGAGGCTTTCATGACCGCCACCGGTGGACGGCTCGATCTGCTCGTCAACAATGCCGGTGTGCTCGCCACCGGCGATTTCGAGGCGGTGGCGCCGGCGCGCTACGACGCCCTCATCGACATCAATATCAAGGCCGTCGTGCGTGGCTGTCACGCGGCGCTGCCTTTCCTAATGACCACGCCCGGCGCGCGCGTTATCAACCTCTGCTCGGCTTCTGCGGCATATGGTGCGCCGGGGTTCGCGGTCTATTCCGCCAGCAAATTCGCTGTGCGTGGCCTTACCGAAGCTCTGGATGCCGAATGGCGACGCCACGGCATTCGGGTGATGGCGATCTGGCCGCTGTTCGTGGGCACGGGCATGCTGGCAGGACACGAAACGCGCTCGACCATGCAGCGTTTGGGCGTGCATCTCGGACCGGAAGACGTCGCACGGGTCGTGGGACGGGCGGCGCGTTGCCCGCGCTGGTGGCCCCAGGTGCACTGGAACGTTGGCTTGCGTGGAGCGATCAGTGTGTTGCTGCTGCGCTTTTTACCGACCTGGATCAACCGTCTTGTTGTGCGCAAGCTGGCCGATTACTGATGCGAGCAAGACATCCCGGAAACGGAGGAGATTTCATGACGCGATCACTGCCCGCGGTGGTCATTAGCGGCTGCCTACTGGGACTGCTGGGCAGTACTCCGGCGCTGGCACAGGATGCTGGCGACGCAGTCGAGCGCACTGAGCAGCAGCGCGAATCCGATGCCGCCTCGCAGCGCCGCATCGATCGGCTCGACGATACCGAGCGCGAGGCGCTGCAGGCCTATCGCGCCGCGGTCTGGGAAACCCAGCAGCTCAACGTCTACCGCGAGCAGCTGCAGGAGCTGATCGACCGTCAGGCGGACAAGCTGTCGTCGCTGGAGAATCAGCTCGAGGAGTTGGCCCGTACCGAGCGCGATATTATGCCGCTGATGAAGCGCATGGTGGACGCGCTGGAGCGCTTCATCGCAATGGACATGCCCTTCCTGCAGGACGAGCGGCAACGCCGCGTCGCGGATCTGCGCGACGCGATGACCGACCCCGGTGTTTCGGTCGCCGACCGCTACCAGGCGATCATGGAGGCGTACGCCGCCGAGACCGACTACGGGCGCGGCATCGGCCACGAACGCAGCGAGATCGACGGCCAGGTGCACGACCTCATTCGCATCGGGCGCGTGGCGCTCTATGCGCTGGCGCTGGACGGCAGCGAGGCCAAGCGCTGGGATGCGGCCACCGAGCAGTGGCAGCCGCTGGCCGGGCACTACATCCCGGTGCTGCGCAAGGCCATGCGCATCTCGCGCGAGGTCGTGGCGCCGGAGCTGATGATGCTGCCTGTCGGCGCCCCCGGGAGCCGCCAGGCCTCGCCGGCAGCCCCCGAGCTCGGTGCGGTGCCCGAAGGCGCCGATGACGAAGGCGCTGAAGCGGGCGCTGCCACCGACGAAGAGGGGGAGCAGTAATGCGGGGACATCGATTCGTGATGACCTTGGCGCTGTGCGGCCTGCTGACCGGACTGGTGAGTGCGCCCGCCGCGGCGCAGGATATGCAGGCGCTGCTTCAGGAGATCCGCGAGGCCGGGCGCGAGCAGCAGCGCATCAACCGCGAGCGCGAGCAGCGATTCCTGCGCGAGCGGGACAAGCAGCAGCAGCGTCTGCGCGAGGCGCGCGCCGAGCGCGACGCCGCCCGACGGAAGGCCGAGGCCGCGCGCGCCGAATACGAGGCGGGCCAGCGCGCCATCGCCGAGCGTGAGCAGGAGCTGCAGGAAGCCAGTTCCGATCTCGGTCGGCTGTTCAGCGCCGCACGCAGCACGGCCGGCGATCTGCACGAGCAGGCGCGCACCGCGCCGGTCACCATCGAGATCCCGGAGCGTCTCGACCAGCTCGCGGCAATCGCCGACAACCCGGAGTTGCCCAGCATCAGCCAGCTGGAATCGCTCTGGTTCCTGCTGGTGCAGGACATGACGGCCACCGGTCAGGTAACCCGCTTCGATGGCGAAATCACCGACATCTTCGGCAACAAGCGCGAGGCCGAACTCATTCGGGTCGGCGATTTCAGCGCCTTCACGCGCGACGGCTATGTGCTTCTGCCCGAAGGCGGTCGACGTGCACAGCTGCTGCCCAATCAGCCGGGCGGCGGCTACGTTTCCGCTGCCGAAGATCTCTTCGCCGCCGAAGACGGCGCGCTGAAGCCGGCGTTGATCGATCCTTCGCGCGGGCGCCTGCTCGAGGTCGAGGCCGACAAGCCGGACCTGATGGCGCGCGTGCATCAGGGTGGCGTGGTTGGCTACACCATCCTCGGCATCGGCGCAGTCGGCCTGTTGCTTGCGCTGCTGCAGCTCGGCTATCTGGTGATCACCGGGCGGCGCGTACGCCGCCAGCTGGACGACACCGCGCAGCCGAGCGACAGCAATCCGCTGGGTCGCGTGCTGGGCGCGGCCGGCAGCGACAAGGGAGAAGAGGACGCCGAGCTGCTGGAGCTGCAGCTCTCCGAGGCCGTCGTCAAGGAGACCCCGCGTCTGGAGCGCTTCCAGTCGCTGCTCAAGCTCTTCGTGGCGGTGGCGCCGCTGATGGGCCTTCTGGGCACCGTGACCGGAATGATCCTGACCTTCCAGTCCATCACGCTCTTCGGTACCAGCGATCCCAAGCTGATGGCCGGCGGCATCTCGCAGGCGCTGGTGACCACGGTGCTGGGCCTGTGCGTCGCGATCCCCTTGCTCTTTCTGAACTCGCTGCTCGGCGCACGTTCACGCGCGCTGGTGCAGACGCTCGACGAGGAATCGGCTCTGGTGCTGGCGCGGCGCCTGGAGGAACCCGGCAATGCTTGAGACGCTGATCTGGCGGTTGGCCGGTACGGGGCCGCTGGCCGATGTCGTCGATTTCATCAGCGACGGCGGCCCGGTGCTGCTCATCGTCGGCGCGGCCGGTCTGCTGCTGTGGCTACTGATCCTCGAGCGCTGGGTCTATTTCCGCTTCGTGTTCCCACGCCTGGAGCGCCAGCTGCTCGCCGAATGGCGCGCGCGGCGCTCGAAGCGCAGCTGGAGCGCGCGCCGCGTGCGCGAGGTGCTGATCCGGCGCGCGCATTCGCGGCTCTCTGCGACGCTTCCGCTGATTCAGACGCTGATCGCGGCCTGCCCGTTGCTCGGCCTGCTGGGCACGGTGACCGGCATGATCGCGGTCTTCGATGTCGTGGCGCTGGTCGGTACCGGCGACGCGCAGGCCATGGCGGCCGGCGTGTCGCGTGCCACCATCCCGACCATGGCAGGCATGGTCGTGGGGATCTCGGGCCTGTTTCCGCTCTACCGCTTCAGCGCGCGTGCGCGTGCGGCCACCGACCGCCTTTCCGACCGGCTCGATACCGGCAGGCGGGCCGCGGCATGAAGATGCGGCGTCACAGCCAGCCGGCGGAGGACACGGGCATCGACCTGACGCCGATGCTGGACGTGGTCTTCATCATGCTGATCTTCTTCATCGTCACGACGACCTTCGTGCGCGAGGCTGGCATCAACGTCAACCGTCCGAGCGCGCAGACTGCCGAGCAGCAGGATCAGCAGACCATCCTGGTGGCGATCTCCGCCAAGAACGAGATCTACATCGACGGCCGGCAGACCGATGTGCGCGGCCTGCGCGCGGAGATCGAGCGACTGAAGGGCCAGGCCCCGGATGCGACGGTCGTGGTGCAGGCTGATCGCGACGCTGGTGCCGGCATCATGGTCGAAGTCATGGACCAGGCCCGGCTGGCGGGGGCGCGCAACGTCTCGGTCGCGGCCGAACAGCAGCGCTGAGGCTCACTATGTCGCTGCGCCTCGCGCTGCTGCTGCCGCTCTCCATTCTCATCATCGTCGCGCTGTTCTGGTTGATGCAATGGATGATCGCGCCCGGCGACGTCGTGACTGTTGAGCGTCAGGAGATGCCGGGCATCGATATCGTGCGCGTCGAGGAGGAGGATCCGGCAGAGAATCCGGACAACAGCCCGGCCTCCAGCCCGCCGCCACCGCCGCCGACGCCGCCTTCGCTGCAGCGTCCGGATCTGCCGTCATTCTCGGTGCCCGTGCCGGAGTCCCCATCGGTGTCGGATGTGACGGCACCGATGGATTTCTCGTCGTCGCAATCGCTGGCGGATGGCGAGTTCGGCGGCTTTGTCGGTGGCACAGGGCAGGGGGCCGGAGACGGCTACGGCAGCGGCAAAGGTTTCAAGGGCCGCGAGCTGGTCCCGCTCTCCACCGCCCGGCCGATGATGCCGGAGTGGGCCTGCGAGCAGGAGATCAAGGGCTGGGTCGAGGTCATCTTCACCGTCATGCCCAATGGTCGCGTGCGCGACGTGCGCATCATCGACGCCGAGCCCAAGGGCGTCTACGAGACGGCGGCCATCAAGACCGTCTCCGAGTGGATCTACGAAAGCAGCAGCCGGGCGCGTGAGGTCAAGCAGCGCGTGGAAATGGATCCGGCAGATTGCGCCTTCGACTACCGATGATCATGCTGAAAGCCTTCCGCGGAACCTTGTTGCCGGTCGTATTGCTGATGCTGCCGCTCGCGCTTCCGGCACAGCAGTACCGCAGCGAGACGCGTGTGCTGGATGAAGTTCCGGAGGAGCGGGGCAAGGTCGATCCGGAGAGCCTGCTCGATCAGGCCGATTCCAGCTATGAGCGTGCCCTGCTGCTGCGCGAACTCGCGGGTCGCGCTGCGCGGCAGGAGCGCTACGAGCAGGCCGCCGATTTCCTGGGGCGCGCCTTGCAGGAGGGCGCGCTGTCGCGGCCTGCCCAGCGCGCCATGGAAGAGCAATTGTCGCAGCTGCTGGTCGCCTCCGGCGATCCTGCCGCCATCATCCGCGGCCTCGAGGACAAGGTGCGCGGCAATCGCGATGCGGCGCCGGCGCAGCAGGCTGCGCTGGGCAGCGCCTATGCGGCGCGCGAGCGCTTCCGGGACGCGCTGCCCTTGCTGGAGCAAGCGGTCAGACGCTCGCGCGAGCCGCAGGAAAGCTGGCTGCGCGCGCTGCTCGCCACGCAGATCGGCCTGGATCGCAGCAATGACGCGCGCCGCACGGTCGATCGCCTGCTTGTACGCAATCCGCGCGAGGCTCAGTACTGGCGCCAGGCGGTGGCACTGCACCGCAAGGCGGGCGACGACAAGCAGGCGCAGGCCGCCTTGGAGGTCGCGGCGCGGCTCGGCTTCGTCGCTGACGCCGCGCAGCGCCGCCATCTCGCCGGGCTGACCGCGCGCATCGGCGCGCCCTATTACGCGGCGACGCAGCTTGAGGACTGGATGGAGAGCGGCGCAGTACCGCGCACGCGCGAGACCCTGCGCGAGCTGGCCGGCTACTGGCTGGCATCGCGCGAGGATGGCGCTGCCGTCGAAGCCGTGCGCGCCTTCCTCGCCACTGGCGGCGACGTCGAGATGCGTCGCCAGCTCGGCCAGCTGCACATGGACCGCGAGGAGTATGGCCAGGCCATCGACGCTTTCGAGCGCGTGCTGGCCGCGGTGCCTGACGAGGTCGATACCCGCATGTCACTCGCCGTGGCGCGTTACCAGACCGCCGACATCGAGGGTGCGCTGGCCGCCTTCAAGAAGGCGGCGCAGAGCGACAGGCACGCCGCGCTCGCTGCCGACTGGATCGAGTACCTGGAAAGCGGCCGCGCACGTGACCAGGCGATGAGCGCCGCGCGCGAGCGTGCCGCCTCGCGCGGCGATACCGAGACCGAGCTGGCGCGCGCCGTGCTGGGCGATCCGATGTCGCTGGAAGGAGGCGAGGAGACCGATGCGCACAGCCGTGGCGGACTTACCCCGGTGGGCGCCAACGCGGGCCCCAGCGCCGACGGCGTGATCCCGCCCTGGAACGGAGGCATCACGCCCGATCGCTGGCCGGAAAGCTTTGCTGAAGGCGACCGCCTGGTTGATCCCTTCGCCAGCGACGAGCCCGTCGCTACCGTTACGGCCGGGAACATGGCCGAACATTCCAAGTATCTGAGCGACGGGCACAAGGCGCTGCTGCGCAGCCGCGAAGGCTTCCGGATGCCCGTCTATCCGACACGGCGCAGCGTCAGCTATCCCAAGCGCATTTACGAGGCTACGCGCGCCAACTCGGACCGCGCGCGCCTGATCGGCTCGGACTCACTCGAAGGCGCGCGGCTGGGCTTCCCTTTCCGCGAGCCCGAGAATGGCGTGGAGGCGATGTGGAATCACCGTGTGCGTTATCGCGGCGACTCGGTCATGGCGCGCACCGAGCAGGCGGTGGTGGCGCCCTCGGGCGACGTCGAGCGCCGGCTGTATCAGACCGAGCGCGTCTACTTCCGCTACGGCAATCTGGATGATCCGGTCGACATCGATCGACAGAACATCCTGCTCTACTACCTGAGCTGGTTCTCGCGCGATCGCAGCGGCGTGGATTTCCTGACGCTGGTGCATGAGACCGCCAACGCCGCGGACCGTGGGCGCGCGGTCTGGGTGTTGCCGCCGCGCAGCAATCGACTCTTCCGCGTACCCCCGGTGGGCTACGATCAGCCTTTCCCGGGGTCCGGTGGGCTCTACTTCGTCGATATGCTGGATATGTACAACGGCGCTTTCGACCGTTACGACTGGAAGCTGATCGGCAAGAGGGAGATGTACATCCCCTACAACGGTTTCAAATGGGTCGACGGCAGCTACGAGGTCGACGAGCTGTTGCAGGGTGGTCAGCCCAACCCTGACGCAATGCGCTTCGAGCGTCATCGGGTCTGGATTGTCGAGGCCACCGAGCGTGCCGGCAAGTCGCACGCCTTCGGCAAGCGCGTCTTCTATATCGACGAGGACAGCTGGAATGTTGCCCTGGTCGAGAACTACGATAACCAGGGCAACCTCTGGCGCGTCCAGGAAGGGCACATCCTGCCGCTCTACAACGCGCAGGCGGCGAATGCCTCGCCGGTGGTGACCTACGATCTCAAAGACGGCCGCTACTTCATCAACCGTATCGCCGCTGAAACCGATCCGCCGCAATACGATGTACCCGGCATCCGAGCCGGCGACTATCTGCCCTCGTCGGTGCGCTCGCGCTACGCACGCTGAGTCGCAGGCCGCTCAGTCGGCCTCGCGATTCTGCGTGTTCAGCTCGCGCGCGATCAGCGTGGCCAGCTCCGGGAAGACGCGCTCGACGTCCTTGCGCGCGCCGCCGCGCATGCGGCTGTAGATCGAAGTCACCACACGGTTACTGGAGCGCTGCGCGCGCGCATCGGCCACGGCCAGTACCGCGTCGCAGGCAGCATCCTCGTGGCGCATCAGCTGTGCAGCAAAGTCCGGCTCGGTGCTCGGGTCCCACTTCTGGTAGTAGGGATCGAGGGCGTCCAGGAATTCGGGCAGCAGACGGCGCGAGGATTGTTCGAGCAGATCAGGGCGCGCGCGCTGGGCCGTGTGCAGCGCCGAGCGCAGCGTGAAGCCTTTCATGCCGCCGGCGCCGGAGAGAAAAGATTCGATCATGTGCGCGCACTCGCGCACGACGGTCGCTTCGCGCGGACTCTGCATGATGCGGTCGCGTAACTGGGACATGCGGCTAACGGGGTACTTTGCCCTTGGGGGCGCCATGCTAGCCCAGCAGCGCTGGGAGCGCCTTCACTTGTTCGGGCGAGCGGGCATACTGCGCGCGTTTGTGTACGACGACGAGCGAGCATGGCAAGCGACGACGACAAACCCAAGCGCGCCAGCATGGATCGGCTGACGACGAACCCGATGGCACGCAACTGGGCCATGACGCGACTGGGCGTCGGCACCGGCGCCCGTTTCGCAGCGCACAGCTTCGGCAACTTCTTCCGCGGCGCGGACGGGCGGCGCGATGCCGACCGCACCTTCTATCGCGAGGAGGCCGAGAAGCTGGCTGACGCTTTGGGCAATCTCAAGGGCAGCGTCATGAAGGCGGGGCAGATGCTGTCGCTCTACGCACAGTATTTTCTGCCACCGGAGGCCGTGGAAGTGCTCTCGGGGCTTCAGGACGACACTGCGCCGGTGTCCTGGTCTGTGCTTGAGCCTGTGCTGGAGCGCAGCCTGGGAGCGCGTCGACTCGCGGAGCTCGAGATCGATCGCGAGCCGCTGGCGGCAGCCTCGCTGGGGCAGGTGCACCGCGCGCGCCGAAAGAGCGACAGCGCCGAGCTGGTACTCAAGGTCCAGTATCCCGGCGTGGGCGATGCCATCGAAAGCGATGTGCGTACGCTGCGCCGGCTGCTGGGGATGACGCGGTTGGCGCCGAAGGGACTGGATCTGGAGCCGCTCTTCAACGAAGTGCGCGAGATGCTGCACCGCGAGGTTGATTACGCCAGCGAAGCGCGCTACACCAAGGATTACGGGCGGCGGCTGGCCGAGGACGAGCGCTTCATCGTGCCGCAGCTGTACGAGGAATACTGCGCGGACATGGTGCTGGCGCTGTCCTACGAATCCGGTGTCAGCGTACGCGACGAATCGGTGACGACGCTGCCGCAGGAGCAACGCAATGACCTGGGCTATGCCTTCATGGAGCTCTTCCTGCGCGAGTTCTTCTCCTGGGGCATGGTGCAGACCGACCCGCATTTCGGGAACTACCGCATTCGTATCGAAGAAGGTGCATCTCCGCGCATCGTGCTGCTGGATTTCGGCGCCACCCGCGTCTTCGGCCGCGGTTTCATCGATGGCTATCGACGACTGCTCTCGGGCGCTCTCTTCGGGCCGCGTGAGGACATTTTCGAGGGTGCCACGCAGATCGGTCTGATGGACAAGGGGCACCCGCAGAACGTGCTGGATGCCTTTGCCGAGCTCGTGGAGTTGATCATGGAGCCCTTCCGCCAGCCCGACGAGCCGGGCGCGCGCACCGAGTTGCTCACGGCGGATAAGGCCTATCGCTTCGGCGACTCCGACCTGCTGCCGCGCGCCGCGCAGAAGGCGGCGCGCAATTCGCTGTCTCGCTGGTTCCGTGTGCCGCCGCGCGAAATCGTCTTCCTGCACCGGCGCTTGGCGGGCACCTTCATGGCCTGCGGTGTGCTGGATGCGCAGCTGCGCGGGCGCGGTTTGCTCATGCATGCGCTGGGGTGGAAGGACCCGAATCCGGGCGCAGGCAAATGAACCCTTGTTCATCTACTGTACGCCTGTGCCTCGTATTCTCGTGCAGCGGATGGCAGCGAATGCGTTATTATTGAACGAATGTTTACCCCCCGGAAGGAGACCCATCGGATGACATTTACAAGGAAAACTCTCGCTATTGCAGTAGGTGCCCTGTGGGCGCTGTCGTCGAGCGCGCTGGCCGCGGTGAGCGCGGAAGAGGCGAAGAAGCTGGGCAACGAGCTGACCCCCATCGGTGCCAACCCTGAGGGCAATGAGGCAGGCACGATCCCGGAGTGGACTCCCCAGGATCAGAAGGGCCCGCTGAGCGGCGAGTACCCGAGCGATCCCGAGATCGACGCCGAGGATCCCAAGTTCACCATCACCGCCGCCAATATGGCGGAGTACGAAGACAAGCTGTCGGAAGGGCACAAGCTGCTGCTCGAGCGCTTTCCGGATAGCTACAAGATGAACATCTACCCGAGCCACCGCAACGTCAACTGGCCGGAAGAGATCAAGGAAGCCAGCAAGCGTAACGCCACCACCTGCGAGTTCCGTGGCCCGGACGACATCACCAACTGCAAGCTCGGCTTTCCCTTCCCGGTCCCGCAGAGCGGCGCCGAGGTCATCTGGAACCACAAGGTGAAATGGCGCGGTAACAACGCCCGGCGCTACAACAACCAGATGATCGTGCAGCCGGATGGCGAGTATCAGTTCACGAAGATCGTCGAGGACGTCACCTTCAGCTACGCCAACATCGACGATCCGCAGCCGATCAAGGATGGGCAGGGCGAGTATCTGCGCTATCTCTCCGAGACGGTGGCGCCGGTCCGCCTGGCGGGCACCTTCATTCTGGTGCACGAGAAGGTCGGCACCGGTGAGGCCGGTCGTCGCGCCTGGCTGTATTCGCCCGGTCTGCGCCGCATTCGTCGTGCGCCCTCGGTGTGCTGCGACAACCCTTACGAAGGCACCGACGGCCACCAGTTCTACGACCAGGTCGATATGTTCAACGGTGTCAAGGAGCGCTTCACCTGGAAGCTGCTGGGCAAGAAGGAGATGTACGTTCCGTACAACTCTCACAAGATCGCCGGTCCGGACACCACCTACGATGATCTGGCCTCGCCGCGCCACCTGAACCAGGAGCTGCCGCGCTACGAGCTGCACCGCGTCTGGGTGGTCGAGGCGGAGAACAAGGAAGACCTGCGACATACCTTCGGCAAGAAGGTGCTCTACGTCGACGAGGACAGCTGGAACATCGTGATGATCGATAACTACGACCATCGCGGCGAGCTGATGCAGTTCCAGGAAGGTCATCTCTCCTTCGCCCGGAACGTCCTGGCCACCGGTACGAGCCCCGAGGTGATCTATCACTTCAACACTGGGCGCTACTTCCTGACTGCGCTGGCGCAGCAGGACCGGCCTATCGACAACTCGGTCGAGTACGATGACAGCTTCTTCACCGCCTCCGCGGTGCAGCGCAAGACCTCGCGCTGATCGCAGCGATTATCATGACCGCCGGACCCTCGGGCCCGGCGGTTTTTTTTGGCGGAAGAAAAAAGGAAAGGCATGGCCACCATCGAACGCAGTCAGCAGCTCGATTTCGACGCACCCGTTGACGCCGTCTTGCGCATGCTGACGGACGCGGATTTCTATCGCGCCAAGTACGAGACGCTGGGATTCGAAGCGCTGAAGGTGACCGAAGAGAAGGCCGGCGACGCCGACTTCGCCGTGCGTGCCAACTACCGGACGCAGACCGAGCTACCGCTGCCCGGCTGGGCACGTAAAGTTATGCCCGACACCATCCAGGTCGAGCAGATCGATCAATGGCAGCAGGATGGCGCCGCCGGCAACATCACGATCCGAATCCAGGGCACGCCGGTGCAGATCGAGGCGCGCATGGGGCTCAAGGACCGGGGCGGAGCGTCCTCGAATCACATCGACTGGCGCTTCAGCTGCAGTGTGCCGCTGATCGGCGGCCGCGTCGCCGAGCTGTTGGCCGATGACGTCTGCAGCAAGGCGGAGCGCGACCACGAGTACGGTCGCAAGCGTGCGGCGGAGTACCAGGAGTGAGTCCAACACCCGGCAAGGACAAGTCGCGGAAGGACGAAGATCGTTTGAGCTTCATGCAGTTGCTGCAGAGCGTGCTCGCGGCGCTGCTGGGCGTGCAGAGCGAGTCGGCTCGGACCCGCGACTTCAGCAAGGGTCGGCCGCTGCATTTCATTATCATCGGTGTGGCGGCGACAGTGCTTCTCGTGCTTATTTTCGCCGGCATCGTGCGCCTGGTCCTGAGCGTCTCGGGCGCCGGCTGAGCTAGTCGGCGAGGCCCTTCAGGCGATAGAGCAGCTCCAGCGCTTCGCGCGGGCTGAGCGCGTCTGGGTCGGCTTCCGCCAGCAACGCGCGCAGGCGGTCGTCGCCGCCACTGCCAAAGAGCGGGATCTGCGGAGCGTCCGCTGCCGGAGCAGCAGGCTGGGTCTGCTCCAGTCCCGCAAGTACCTCGCGCGCCCGAGTCAGCACTTCGGCCGGAACGCCGGCCAGCCGCGCCACCTGCACGCCGAAGCTGCGGCTGGCCGCCCCTGGGCGCACCTGATGCAGCAGTACGAAGCGGTCGCCGTACTCGGCGGCCTGCAGATGCAGATTGCCGATGCCCGCAAAGAGCTCGGGCAACTCGGTAAGCTCGAAGTAGTGCGTGGCGAAGAGGCACAGGCAGCCATTGCGCTCGGCCAGCGCCTCCGCCGTGGCCCGCGCCAGCGCCAGGCCGTCGTAGGTGCTGGTGCCGCGGCCGATTTCGTCCATCAGCACCAGACTGTGGCCGTCGGCGTGGTGCAGGATATGGGCGGTTTCGGTCATCTCCACCATGAAGGTGGACTGCCCGCCGGCCAGATCATCGGCAGCGCCGATGCGCGTGAAGATACGCCGGATGTCGCCGATGGTGGCGGCATCTGCCGGCACGAAGCTGCCGGCCAGCGCCATCAGCGCAATGAGGGCGGTCTGACGCATGTAGGTCGATTTGCCGCCCATGTTGGGGCCGGTGACGATCTGCATCCGCGTAGCGGCATCCAGGCTGGCGTCGTTGGCCACGAAGGCGTGATCGGCCTTGATCTCGACGACCGGGTGCCGGCCGCCGGTGATGCGAATCTCGGGCGCGTCGCTGAGCTGCGGGCGGACGTAGCGGTTGGCCTCGGCGCGTTCGGCGAGGCAAGCCAGCGTATCGAGCTCGGCCAGCGCCGAGGCGGTGGCACGCAGCGCCGCCAGCTCGCCGACGAGGCTGTCCAGCATGGCGTCGAAGAGCTCGCGTTCCCGCGCCAGCGCGCGCTCGCGTGCGGACAGCACCTGATCCTCGAAGTGTTTCAGCTCCTCGGTGATGTAGCGCTCGACGTTCTTCAGCGTCTGGCGGCGGCTGTAGTCGACCGGGGCATCGGCCGCCCGGCCGCGCGGAATCTCGATGTAGTAGCCGTGCACGCGGTTGTAGCCGACGCGCAGGGTGTCGATGCCACTGCGCGTCCGTTCACGCGTCTCCAGCTCGGCGAGAAATCCGTCGGCGTTGGTCGACAGCGCGCGCAGCTCGTCAAGGGTGGCGTCGAAGCCCTCGGCGAAGACGCCGCCGTCCTTCACGGATTGCGGCAGCGTTGCGGCGAGCGCCTTGTCGAGATGCTCCGCCAGTTCGCGGTGGGGACCGAGGTCGCCGGCGAGTGTCTGAAGGCGCTCACAGTCCAGTGGCTGCAGGGCGTCGCGCACGGCGGGCAGCGCCGCCAGCGTCTCGGCCAGGGCGGCGAGATCGCGCGGGCGCGCGCTTCTCAAGGCCACGCGCGCCAGCGCGCGTTCGATGTCGTGGACCTCGCGCAGGCTGCGGCGCAGCCCGGCGTGGCGGCCGCCATCAAGCAGGCGCTCGATGGCGTCATAACGCGCGGTGATCTCGGTGCGGTCGCGCAGCGGATGCGCCAGCCAGGCGCGCAGGCGCCGGCTGCCCATGGCCGTGGCGCAGCGATCGAGC
The DNA here is from genome assembly GCF_000733765.1 of Algiphilus aromaticivorans DG1253. Taxonomy (NCBI): domain Bacteria; kingdom Pseudomonadati; phylum Pseudomonadota; class Gammaproteobacteria; order Nevskiales; family Algiphilaceae; genus Algiphilus; species Algiphilus aromaticivorans. Next base: position 1,255,246 of record NZ_JPOG01000001.1, read on the forward strand.
ACGCCGACCAGGCTGTGGCCTTCCTCGCCGGCCAGCGAGCTGGTGATCTCGAGGTTGCGCCGGCTGCCGGCGTCGATGTGCAGCGCGCGCGCCAGATCCTCGGTACGCAGCGCCGTGATGTGGGGCAGGGCGCTGCGCTGGGTATCGCGCACATAGGCCAGCAGCGCCCCGGCTGCGGCGACGGCCGCCGGCAACTCGTCGCAGCCGAAGGCCTTGAGGTGGGGCGTGCCGAGTTGGCCGCAGAGCAGCCTGCGGGCGGTGGTGGGGTCGAAATGCATGCCCGCCCAGGCCACCGCACCGTCGGTGGCGGCATCTTCTGGCATGAGCAGTTCGGCCGGCTGCAGACGCGCCAGCTCGGCCGCAACGGCGTCGGATTCCGTGTTCTGCAGGCAGGCGAAGTCGCCAGAGGCGAGGTCGAGCCAGGCGAGGCCCTCGGCTTCGCCGTGGCGGCAGTGTGCGGCCAGCAGCGTTGTGCGTGTGGGCTCCAGCAGCGCCTCATCGGTGGTCGTGCCGGCGGTGAGAATGCGCACGACCTCGCGTTCCACCGGGCCCTTGCCGCCGGGCTCGGTCATCTGCTCGGCGATGGCGATGGACTCGCCCATTTTCAGCAGGCGTGCGGCGTACTGCTCGAGAGCGTGCACTGGCACGCCGGCCATGGGGATGGGCTCGCCGGCGGACTCGCCGCGCTTGGTCAGGGTCAGCGCGAGCAGGCGTGCGGCGCGCTTGGCGTCGTCGTAGAAGAGCTCGTAGAAGTCCCCCATGCGGAAGAAAAGCAGCCGCTCGGGATGCTGCGCCTTCAGGCGCAGGAACTGCTGCATGACCGGGGTATGGGCCTCGATGCCGGCGATATCGCTCATGCGGGGCAGACGGTGATGGATGGCGAGCCGCGGATGCTACAGGCAAGCGCACCCGTATGGCGCGCCACGACGTACCATGCGGCCATGAGTCAGGACGCCGGTATTGCCGATCATGTCGCCACCATCGCCGAGACGCTGCTCGCGCGCGGGCAGTGGCTGGCGACCGCCGAATCGTGCACCGGCGGTGGCATCGCCGCGGCCTGTACGGATCGCGCCGGCAGCTCGGGCTGGTTCGAGCGCGCCATGATCAGCTACAGCAACCGCGCCAAGCAGGAGATGCTCGGCGTCGATGCCGGATTGATCGAAGCGCACGGCGCCGTCAGCGAGGCCGTCGTCGAAGCTATGGCGGCAGGCGTGCTGGCGCGCGCGCCGGTGCAGTGGAGCATCGCCGTCAGCGGCATCGCCGGCCCGAGCGGCGGCAGCGCCGACAAGCCGGTGGGCACGGTCTGCTTCGGCTGGGGCACCCCGCAGGGGGTGGTGGTGGAGACGCGCGTGCTGCCCGGAGACCGTGCGGCGGTCCGCGCAGCGACGGTTTTGCACGCGCTTGCGGGGCTGGCCGCCCGGCTGTGAAATAATCGCGCGTCTGGGAACCCCCGAACGCTAGGCAGCTATGGACGACAACCGCAAGAAGGCGCTGGAAGCAGCGCTGTCGCAGATCGAAAAGCAGTTCGGCAAGGGCGCGGTCATGCGCCTCGGCGCCGACGACCCGGCGCGCGATGTCGCATCCGTGTCCAGCGGCTCGCTGTCGCTGGATGTGGCGCTGGGCATCGGCGGTCTGCCGCGTGGCCGCGTCATCGAGATCTACGGCCCGGAATCTTCGGGCAAGACGACGCTGACCCTGCACGCCATCGCCGAAGTCCAGAAACTGGGAGGGGTCGCCGCCTTCGTCGACGCCGAGCATGCGCTGGATACCGGCTACGCCGAGAAGCTGGGCGTCAAGGTCGACGATCTGCTGATCTCGCAGCCGGACACCGGTGAGCAGGCGCTGGAGATCTCGGACATGCTGGTGCGCTCCGGCGCCGTCGACGTCGTCGTCATCGACTCGGTGGCCGCGCTGACGCCGAAGCAGGAGATCGAGGGCGAGATGGGGGATTCGCTCCCCGGTCTGCAGGCGCGCCTGATGAGCCAGGCGCTGCGCAAGCTGACGGCCAACATCAAGCGCACCAACACGATGGTGATCTTCATCAACCAGATCCGCATGAAGATCGGTGTGATGTTCGGTTCGCCGGAAACCACCACCGGCGGCAATGCGCTTAAGTTCTATTCTTCGGTGCGTCTCGATATCCGCCGCACCGGCACCATCAAGAAGGGCGACGAGGCGATGGGCAACGAGACCCGCGTCAAGGTCGTCAAGAACAAGATGGCGCCGCCCTTCCGGCAGGCGACCTTCGAGATTCTCTTCAACGAGGGCATCTCGCGGCACGGCGAGCTGGTCGAGCTGGGCGTGGAGAACAGCCTGATCGAGAAGTCCGGCGCCTGGTACAGCTACAAGGGCGACAAGATCGGGCAGGGCAAGGAGAACGCCAAGCAGTTCCTGCGCGACAACCCCGAGGTTGCCGACACTATCGACCGCGAGCTGCGCGAGCTGCTCCTTCCCAAGCGCAAGCAGCGTGCCGAAGCGGAGCCCGAAGCGCAGGAATAGCGGCGAGCCGCCCTCGGCCAAGGCGCGCGCGGTGGATCTGCTCTCCCGCCGCGAGCACGGCGCCGAGGAGATGACCCGCAAGCTGGCCGCGCGTGGTCTGGATGCCGCCGAAGTGCGGCAGGCCGTCGCCGAGCTGTCCGAGGCCGGCTGGCAGTCCGACGAGCGCTATGCCCAGGCCGTCATTCGCCAGCGTGCAGCTCAAGGCTATGGCCCGCGGCGCGTGCGCTTCGAGTTGTCGCAGGCCGGTGTCGCGGAGGCGGCCGTCGAGGCAGCCATGGCGGCGGAGGCCGTGGACTGGCTGGAAGTCGCGCGCGACTGGGCGAGCCGGCGGCTGGCGGCGACTGCCGATGCACGCGAGCAGGCCAAGCAGTGGCGCCGGCTGGCCGGGCGCGGCTTCGAGGAGGCTGAGGTACGTGCCGTAATGCGTGAAGGGCCTGGCTCCGCAGCCGACTAAGGGCGGGATTGTCGACGGCTATCAACGCCCGGGGCGCGAAGCCATCGCGCCATCGGCTACCATACCGCCTCTTTTGCCCGCGCCGCGGACCCATGGACAGCAATACCCTGCGCAGCCGCTTTCTGAGCTACTTCGAGGCGCGCGACCACCGTGTCGTGCCGTCGGCCTCCCTCGTGCCCACCAATGACCCGACGCTGCTGTTCACGAATGCCGGCATGGTGCCCTTCAAGGAGGTCTTCCTTGGCCGCGAGAAGCGCGATTATCAGCGCGCGGCGAGCAGCCAGCGCTGCGTGCGCGCCGGCGGCAAGCACAACGATCTCGAGAACGTCGGCTACACGGCGCGGCATCACACCTTCTTCGAGATGCTGGGCAATTTCAGCTTCGGTGACTATTTCAAGCGCGAAGCCATCGTCTATGCCTGGGAGTTCCTAACCTCCGAGGAATGGCTGGGCCTGCCGGCCGACAAGCTGCTGGCTACGGTCTACGAAAGCGACGACGAGGCCTATGCCGTCTGGCGCGACGATATCGGCCTGCCCGAGGCGCGCATCCTGCGCATCGGCGACAAGCCCGATGGCGGCTCGGACAACTTCTGGCAGATGGGCGACACCGGCCCCTGCGGGCCCTGCAGCGAGATCTTCTTTGACCACGGCCCCGACGTTCCGGGCGGCCCGCCCGGTACCCCCGAAGAGGACGGCGACCGCTTCATCGAGATCTGGAATCTGGTCTTCATGCAGTACGACCGCGCCGCCGACGGCACACTGACGCCGCTGCCGGCGCCCAGCGTCGATACGGGCATGGGACTCGAGCGGCTGGCCGCCGTGCTGCAGGGCAAGCATTCCAACTATGACACCGACGCCTTCCAGCGTCTGATGGCGGCGGCGGCCGAAGTCCTGGGTGTGCCGCAGGACAATGCCGCTTCGCTGAAGGTCATCGCTGACCACATCCGCGCCACCAGCTTCCTCATCTGCGACGGCGTGCTGCCGGGCAACGAGGGGCGCGGCTACGTGTTGCGCCGGATCATCCGGCGGGCGGCGCGTCATGGCCACAAGCTGGGCGCGCGCAGCCCCTTCCTGCATCGCCTGGTCGCGCCGCTGGGCGAGGTCATGGGCGAGGCCTACGGCGAGCTGGCGACGATGCGCGAGCAACTGGAGCGCACGATCCATGGCGAGGAAGAAGCCTTCGCGCAGATGCTTGATCGCGGCCTGAAGTTGCTCGACGAGCAGCTGCAGCAGCACACCGGCAAGATCCTGCCGGGCGAGGTGGCCTTCCACCTCTACGACACGCACGGTTTTCCGGTCGATCTCACCGCCGACATCCTGCGCGAGCGCGGCATGCACGTGGACATGGAAGGCTTCGAGGCCTCCATGGCAGAGCAGCGCAGCCGCGCGCGCGCGGCCAGCCGCTTCGAGGGCGACTACGGCCAGCTGCCGGAAGATCTGGCGCCATCCGAGTTCACCGGCTACGAGGCCCTGGAGCATGGCGCCGTCGTGCAGGCCATCCTGATCGATGGTCAGCCCGCCGAGACGCTGGAGGCCGGGCAGGGTGGTCAGGCCGTGGTTTTCCTCGACCGGACGCCTTTCTACGGCGAAGCCGGCGGGCAGGTGGGCGATACCGGCGTTATCAGCGCGCCCGGCACGCGCTTCGAAGTGCGCGACACGCAGGCGCTGCGCGCCGCCACGCCCGGTCACATCGGCGAGTTGGCTGAGGGAAGGCTGCGCGTGGGCGATCACGTCAAGGCCGAGATCGATGCCGATCGGCGCGGGCAAGTTGTACGCAATCATTCCGCTACGCATCTGCTGCACGCCGCGCTGCGCAAGGTGCTGGGCACGCATGTGGCGCAGAAGGGCTCGCTGGTGGCACCCGAGCGCCTGCGTTTCGATTTCTCGCACACGCAGCCGGTGAGCGCCGAGGAGCTGACGCGCATCGAGGACGAGGTCAACGCGCAGATCCGCGCCAATGTCGCAGCCGAAACCGATGTCTGTGCCTATCAGGAGGCCATCGACCGCGGCGCCATCGCCATGTTCGGGGAGAAGTACGGCGACACTGTGCGCGTGCTGGCGCTGGGCGACTACTCAGTTGAGCTATGCGGCGGCACGCACGTGGCGCGCACCGGCGACATCGGCGCCTTCCGTATCGTCCACGAGGGCGGCGTCTCGGCTGGCGTGCGACGCATTGAGGCCATCACGGGCGAAGCCGTGATCCGGCATATGCGCGACACCGAATCCCGCCTGCGCGAAGCGGCCGAGCTGCTGCGCGCCACGCCGGACGATCTGGTCAGCAAGCTGCAGGGCCTGGTCACGCGCAACCGTGAGACCGAGCGCGCGCTGCAGCAGGCGCGCGACAAGCTCGCCCAGGGCACGGGCGGCGATCTGCTGGCGCAGGCCAAGGAGATCGCCGGCGTCAATCTGCTTGCCAGCCGCGTGGAAATCGACGACGCCGGTGCACTGCGCGGAATGATGGACAAGCTGAAGGAGCGCCTCGGCAGCGGGGTCATCGTTCTCGGCGCCGAGAAGGATGGTAAGGCCGTGCTCATCGCCGGCGTGACCAAGGATCTCACCGACAAGCTCTCGGCGGGCGCTCTCATCAAGGAGATCGCCGCGCAGGTCGGCGGCAAGGGCGGTGGCCGGCCGGATATGGCGCAGGCCGGCGGCCCGCAGCCCGAGCATCTCGACGTCGCCCTCGGCAAGGCTGCCGACTGGGTCGCCGCGCAGCTGGAGGGCTGACATGGCGCTGCTCGTCCAGAAGTACGGCGGTACCTCCGTCGGCGACACCAAGCGCATCTGCCACGTCGCGGACAAGGTCGCGGCGGCGCGTGCGCGTGGCGACCAGGTCGTGGTCGTGGTTTCGGCCATGTCCGGAGAAACGAATCGCCTGATTGGGCTGGTCGGCGAGGTAAGCGCGGCCCCAAGCCAGCGAGAGTACGACCAGATCGTTGCCACGGGCGAGCAAGTCACCATTGGCCTGCTCGCTATTGCACTGCAGGCGCGCGGCGTTTCGGCGCGCTCCTTCCTCGGCCACCAGGTGCCCATTCGCACCGACAGCGCACACGGCAAGGCGCGCATTCGCAAGATCGAGACCGAGGCGCTGCGCGTCACCCTCGACGAGGGGGCGGTGGCCGTGGTCGCCGGCTTCCAGGGTGTGGATGACGCCGGTAATATTACGACGCTGGGTCGTGGTGGCTCCGATACCACGGGCGTGGCGCTCGCCGCTGCGCTGGGCGCCGATGAGTGCCAGATTTACACTGACGTCGACGGCGTCTACACCACCGACCCGCGCGTCGAGCCGCGTGCACGCCGACTGTCCCAGATCACCTTCGAAGAGATGTTGGAGCTGGCCAGTCTCGGCTCCAAGGTGCTACAGATCCGTGCCGTCGAATTCGCCGGCAAGTACCGTGTTCCCTTGCGCGTGCTGTCGACTTTCGAGGAAGGTCCCGGCACGCTGATCACCCTAGATCAGGAGTCCAATGGCGTGGAAGAACCACTGATTTCCGGCATCGCCTTCAATCGTGACGAGGCGCAGATCACGCTGCAGGGTGTGCCCGACCGGCCCGGCATCGCCGCGCGCGTGCTCGGCCCCATCGGTGCGGCCAACATCGAGGTCGACATGATCGTGCAGAACGTCGGTGCCGATGGTACGACGGACTTCACCTTCACCGTGCACAAGAACGATTACGCCCGCGCCCGCGCCCTGATGGACGATATCTGTCGCGATCTGGGCGCGCGCAGCGCCACCGGCGACGACAATATCGCCAAGCTGAGCGTCGTCGGCGTCGGCATGCGTAGCCATGCCGGCATTGCCTCGGAGATGTTCAACGCGCTGGCCGCCGAGAACATCAATATCCGTATGATCTCGACCTCCGAGATCAAGATCTCGGTGGTCATCGAGGAGAAGTACGTCGAGCTCGCCGTACGCACGCTGCACCGAGCTTTCCGGCTCGACGAAGAGTCCGCGGTAACGCCATGATTCGATATAACTATATAGGAGCACCCCCTTGCTGATTCTTACCCGTCGCGTCGGCGAGACGCTGAATATCGGTGATGATGTTTCGCTGACGGTATTGGGCATCAAGGGCAACCAGGTGCGTATCGGCATCAAGGCCCCGCCGGATGTGGCTGTGCATCGCGAGGAAGTCGCCGAGCGCTTGCGCCAGGGCGAAGTCTCCCGAAAGAAGAGCGAAGACGAGGAAGATTGAGGCGCGTTGCGCGCAGCGGGAAGACAGCGCTGCCGCAAATCCTTACAATGCGCGCACCGGCTTGACGGCCGGCACAGTGGAATGATCACGGAGAGATGGCCGAGCGGTCGAAGGCGCTCCCCTGCTAAGGGAGTATGGGGCTAACACCCCATCGAGGGTTCGAATCCCTCTCTCTCCGCCAAGCAAACGAATCCGGTGGCCAGGCGCAACGCACGAGTGGCGCCAAGTGCCCAGGATTCGAACCCTCGATAAGACAGTGCCCGGGTTCGACCACCCGGCGGCAGCCGGGTGGCGCGAGGGAAGCGAGCCCGAAGGGCGGTGGCGCAGCCGCCGCAGTCCCTCTATCCCACAAGTGCTCGTTTCCGGCTGATCGGTCCGGAGCAAGGCGCGTCGCATTCGGGCCGCAGTGCCCGCGCCGCCTGGAGAAGCTCTACGTCCTAGGTGAGCCCGAACAGCCCCATGCGTCTAGCCGAAGCGCTGGCGGCGTTCCGCAAGCGCCGCTTCCACGCCGCGCTCGGCCACGGTCGCGAAGAAGCTCACGAAGCTCTCACTCTGGTGAAAGACGGCATCGAGATCCGCGGCTTGCTCCCCCGAGGCGAACAGCCCCATGTTCTCGTAGAAGCAGCTGGTCGCCTTCTTGAGCAGCGTCAGGTTGGCGGTCGGGGTTCGCGCCACGTCCTGCGCCAGCTCGTTGACGGTCCCATCCAGCTGGTCCGGTGTTACCACCCGATTGACGAGGCCAAGGCGCTCCGCCTCGGTCGCGCTGAACAACCTTGCTGTGTAGAGGAACTCCCGGGTTTTGCGCATGCCGATCAGCATGGGCCAGAGGAACACCGTCGGCGGGATGCCGAGATCGCGGCTGGCTGGATGACCGAAGCGGGCGGAATCGGCCGCCACCACAAGGTCACACATGGCGATGAGCTCTCCGCCGCCGGACAGGCACAAGCCCTGTACCTGGGCAATGATCGGTTTGGGGAACTTCCAAATTGTCCACCAGTACTCCAGTAGCTCCCGGATATCCTCGCGATCGCGGGCGATGTCCAGGCGCCCACCGGACTCAGCCGGGTTCTGTGAAAGGACCCAGTCGCCACCCTGCAAGTCGTAGCCGGTGGTGAAGGCTTTTCCGGTCGCCTTGAGCACGACGACGGAAATCGCGTCGTCGTGGCGCACGGCCTCCAGCTCGGCCTTTAGATCAGCCAGGAAGCTGCGCGTCATCGCGTTCAGTTTGTCTTCGCGGTTGAAGGTGACGGTCAGGATGTTGCCGTCGCGGGATGACAGCAGATTGGAGTCGCTCATGATCGCAGGCGAGGGGAACGATGCTGGATGGACGGGTGACTCGCCCGCGATGTGCTCGGGCCGAGACGCCGGGGCTAAGGAAAGTCGCGCGTCACGGTCTGCCCGGCGCGCACGCGGACGTTGGCGGTCGCGATGAAGTTGACGTCTGCTTCGACCTCGTCGGGGTCCGGGTCGTCTATGCCGGCATCGCAAGTGACCGCGATGGTGTATTCCCCGTCGTCGATCGCCTCAATGCGATAAGGCGCGCCAGTGATGTTGACGTTGCGCGGCACCTTTGAAACCAGCGGAGGATCGTCGCTCCCGAGCGTGGTCGGGGACTGGTCGAAGCCTTCGTAGACATAGACGCCGGGGCTGCACTGGGCTCGGTTGACGACATTGGGGCCTAGGGTGCCCGCGATGGCGCCGGCATCCCCGGTTACGACGGCCCGCATCTGAGGAATAAAGCGTAGTCGAGCATTACCGATATCCTCATCGTTCTCGCGCACACTGCGACGGAGGTCGAGATCGAGAAGCAGGTTCTCGCTGTCGAAGTCGTCGATCGAGAATTCGACCTCGAAGCGCGCCTCTTCTTCTTCGTAGCGGATGTCGAGCTGATCGCCGTTGAAACGGGCTGCCGGACGGCCACCGCCGGTATTCGTGGGGGGCTCGAAGCGGAGTTGCACGGCGCGATAATCGTCGGCATCGACGCGCGCGGCATCGATGAGGGTGATGCTGTTGCCGTCGCGCAGGGGGACAATGTCGATCACGCGCGGCGGATCAAAGTCGAATCGCGTGGTGTCGCCGTCCTCGTGCTCGATATCGACTCCCGCAAGACCGATCTCGAAGCGAGTGAGGTCGTCAGCGGGTGCGTCGGTAAGGCGGATGGTGATCTCGCCTTCCTCGCAGGCAGCTAGAAGCAGGGCAAGAGGCGTCAGCAGAAGAAGTGTGCGCACGGAGATGCCGGTATCCGATGGAAGGTGGCTCAGGGGGAGGGAACAGGGCGATGGCGCGTTGACGTCGGATCGCGCTACGAACACTATAGATTGCTCTTCATAGGGATGCATGCATGGCGGTCAATCCGCAGGCAATTGCCGCAAACAAAGGCTATCTCGGAGGTCTCGCCCGGCGCATGGTCGCCGAGGGCGTGCTCAGCGAGGAGCGGGCGCGCGCCGCACAGCAGCGCTTGCAAAAGGGTGATCAGTCCCTGGTCTCCTACGCCGTCGAGCAGAACTGGGCTTCAGCGCGCCGGCTCGCCAGCGTCGCCAGCCGCGAGTTCGGACTGCCGCTGGTGGACCTCTCGGCGCTTCACTTCGACCCCGCGCTCGCCGAGGAGATGGGCGAGAAGCTGCTGCGCAAGCATCGGGCGCTGCCCATTCACAAGCGCGGCAAACGGCTCTTCGTGGCGCTATCGGATCCATCGCAGATCCAGATCCTCGAAGAGATCAAGTTCGCGACCGGCCTGCAGGCCGAAGCGGTGGTGGTCGAGGACGACAAGCTGGGAAAGGCTCTCGAAACCGCGCTCTCAGCGGCCGATGCCGCCAGCCTGTCGGCCGATGAGGCGGGGCTGGAAGATCTCGATCTCGAGAGCCAGGAGGTGGATCAGAAAGGCGTCGAGGCTACAGCCAGCGAGGCTGAAGATGCGCCAATCGTCCGGTACATCAACAAGATCCTGCTCGATGCGATTCGACGCGGGGCCTCCGATATCCACTTCGAGCCCTATGAACGCTTCTTTCGCGTGCGCATGCGTGTCGACGGGCAGCTCAAGGAGTTCGCCAAGCCGCCCATCCAGATGGCGAATCGACTGGCTGCGCGCCTGAAGGTACTGTCGCGGCTGGATATCGCGGAGCGCCGTGTGCCGCAGGATGGTCGCATCAAGCTCAGACTCTCGGCGCAGCGCTCCATCGACTTTCGCATGAGCACCTGCCCGACGTTGTGGGGCGAGAAGATCGTGCTGCGTATCCTCGATTCCAACAGCGCGATGCTCGGCATCGAGGCGCTGGGCTACGAGGACGACCAGCGCGAGCTCTACGAGAAAGCGCTGCAGCGGCCGCAGGGAATGATTCTTGTGACTGGCCCCACCGGTTCGGGCAAGACGGTGTCGCTGTACACCGGCATCAATATTCTCAACCAGGAAGGCGTGAATATTTCCACGGCCGAGGACCCGGCCGAAATCAACCTGCCCGGTATCAACCAGGTCAACGTCAATCCACGCGTCGGCCTGACCTTTGCCTCGGCGCTGAAGGCTTTCCTGCGCCAGGATCCGGACGTGATCATGGTCGGCGAGGTACGTGATCTGGAAACCGCCGAGATCGCCATCAAGGCCGCGCAGACCGGCCACCTGGTTCTCTCGACATTGCATACCAACGATGCGCCGCAGACGCTGACGCGCCTGCTCAATATGGGCGTGCCGGCCTACAACATCGCCTCCAGTGTCAGTTTGATCATCGCTCAGCGCCTCGCGCGCCGCCTTTGCCAAGTGTGCCGCAAGCCGGCTGACATCCCGCGCCTGGAGCTGATCAAGGAGGGCTTCAGCGAGGAGCAGGTCGATTCTGAGGACTTCCAGATCTTCGAGGCGAACGTCGAAGGCTGCGAGGAGTGCAACAACGGCTACAAGGGGCGGACGGGCATCTATCAGGTCATGCCTGTGACCGAGGCCATCGGCCGGATCATCATGGAAGGCGGCAATGCGATCGACATCGCGGATCAGGCGGAGAAGGAAGGCGTGCGTGATCTCCGCCAGTCCGTGCTCAAGAAGGTGGCGGATGGCGCCATCGACCTCAAGGAAGCCAACCGCGTGACGGTCGAATAGGCGCGGCACTACGAACTTCGGAGAAAGAATGGCGGAGGCAGCCAGCAAGGACGTGCTCTTCAGCTGGGAGGGCAAGGACCGCAAGGGCAAGCGGGTCAAGGGCCAGACCAGCGGACGCAGCGAAACCGATGTCAAGCGTGCATTGCGCAAGCAGGGCATCAACCCGCTGCGCGTGCGCAAGCAGTCCGGTCTTTTCGGGCCGCGCAAGAAGAAAATCCAGACCGAGGATATCGCCATCTTCGCGCGCCAGATGGCGACGATGATGACGGCGGGTCTGCCACTGGTTCAGGCGCTGGAGCTTGTCGGGCAAGGGCACGACAACCCCTCGATGGGCGAGCTCATTCTGGCGCTGAAGGCGGATGTCGAGGCCGGCAACTCCTTCTCGGAGGCGCTGTCGCGACACCCGGCGCACTTCGATGATCTTTTCGTGAACCTGGTCGATGCCGGCGAGAAGTCCGGCACGCTGGAGAATCTGCTCGACAAGGTCGCGATCTACAAGGAGAAGACCGAGGCCATCCGCAAGAAG